>JALFUO010000071.1 GCA_022784065.1 Bacteroidales bacterium
TAAGGGGGCGGTTTAATGAGACAAAAACAATAAAAACCGCTGGCCCAGTGTGGGCTGTCGCTCGCCTTATTGGTGTAGGGGCGTTCTGCAGAACGCCCGCCGTTTGCGCCAAAAGGCTCGACTAATGCAGTTAACCGATTACTGGGCGTTTTGCAAAACGCCCCTACTGGCATGCCCTTGGGCTTCAAACAAAGCAAGCGGTTTTTATAGTTTTTGTCAAAATCCATTAGCAAATTCTACAATATGTAAGCATAACTCGTATTTATATCGCACATGAATTATATCAGATACATGCTCCTCGCGCTTTCCCTGCTCTCCCTGTCTGCTTTCGCCGACAAGAAACCGGCAGAAGTGTTTGTGGCAGAAACGGTGTTGGAGAAAAGCGAGATTCACAAGGGCGACAGCCTGCTCGTGAGCGTGGTGCTCTATGCTTCGCAGCCGTTTGACCAAGTGGGCAACGCGCCAGAACTGAAAGTAAAGAATGCCACCGTGCGCCCCTTACGTTTCCGCGTGGAAAACACTCAGCGACGCGTGCGCCGTGACGGGCGCGTGCTCTATTCTATAGTATGCGCGCAATACGTGGTTTGCCCTTCCGAAACAGGCACTTACGTTGTGCCGCCGCTTAAAATAGAGGGCGCGTACAGAGTGTACCAGCAGGCACAAACGCCCTTCGACGACTTTTTCGGCGTGCCGCGAAAGTACGTTACGGTAAAGGCGAAAGCCGCGACGGAAAAGGTGTCGTTTGAAACCACCCCCAAGCCCCTGCGCACCACCCGCGATGCCATTCGCCAGGGCGGCGCGGTGCTGTAAACATTAAACAACCCACTCGTTATAAAGTAGAACGATTTAGTAAACAAGTAAACGAGTTTTTAGTAAACAAGTAAACAAGTAGACGAGTAAACAAGACAAGTTACCAAATTAAATATAGTTTGCAAGACATCTCTGTCTCGTCTACTCGTTTACTTGTAAACTCGTCTACTAATAAATGAACACTATGGCAAATTCCTTCCTCGACCTCTGCCGCAAACGCCGCAGCGTGCGTGCCTACAAGCCGCAAATTCCTGAAACTGAGGACTTGCAATATATTTTCGAGTGCGTCCGCATGGCGCCCTCCGCAGTAAATTTCCAGCCTTGGCATTTCTTTATAATAACCAATAAAGAAAAACTCGCAGCACTTGCCGAATGCTACAACCGCGATTGGTTCAAAACCGCGCCCGCCTGCATCGTGGCGTGCCGCAATGCCGACGAGGAATGGAAGCGAGGCGCCGACGGCAAACCGCATGGCGACATCGACGTGGCCATCGCCGTGGAACACCTTTGCCTCGCCGCGGCAGAGCGCGGCCTGGGCACGTGCTGGGTGTGCAATTTCGATGTCGAGAAATGCTGCAAAGCATTAGACCTGGCCGATAACCTACACCCCGTCGTCCTCGTGCCCGTGGGTTATCCCGATGACGCGCCGCGCGACAAGCAACGCAAAGAGATAAGCAATCTTATAGAGATAATCGAATAAGAAATTTGATTTCCTTATAAGAAATTGCTATCTTTGCTTTTCAAAACAGGGATAAATGTCGCTAAAAACCTTTACAATTATCGGCTCGGGCAATGTGGCCACGCATATTGGCAAGGCATTGCAAAGGGGAGGCTATATAATAAAGGGCGTGTATAGCCACACGCTGGCCAACGCCGAGCAACTGGCGGCTGCCTTGCATTGCCCCGCGACGGACCGCCTCGACAGCGTGCCTGCGGCCGATGCCTTCCTGTTTTCCGTGAAGGACAGCGCGCTTCCCTCGCTTGCTTCGGAAATCGTAAAGCGGTTCGGCAAAACGCCCATCTATATCCATACGGCAGGCTGCATTCCCGTTGGCATTTTCGGCAATGGTGCAACGCGGCAGGCGGTGATCTATCCCCTGCAAACGCTCTCGAAGCAGCGCGAGATTGACTTCCGCAGCGTGCCGCTCTTCATTGAGGCGACCGATGCCGAAACGCTCGCCTCGGTCAGGGAGGTGTCGGAAACGCTCTCGGGCACCGTGCGCGAGATGGCCAGCGAAAACCGCCGCCGCCTGCACCTCGCAGCCGTGTTCGCCTGCAACTTCGTAAATCACTGCTATGCCCTTGGCGAGAAGGTTATGGAAGAGGCCGGACTCGACTTTTCCTATCTCCTCCCGCTCGTAGATGAAACGGCGGCAAAGGCACACGCGCTTTCGCCCCGCGCGGCTCAGACTGGCCCGGCGGTGCGCTGGGACGAGAATGTGATGCAAATCCACCTCGCCCTGCTGGAAGACGAACCGCGAATGGCGGAAATCTATCGCCTGTTAAGCCAAAGCATAAAAGAGTATTCTGCAAAATAATCTCTTAACCCTTACCTCAATCTATGATAAACTACGATTTGACCAAAATCAAGGGCCTTGCCTTCGATGTAGACGGCGTGCTGAGCACAAACTTCGTGCTGCTCGACGAAGACGGCGGCCAACCGCGCCGCACCGCCAATATCAAAGACGGCTACGCGCTGCAACTCGCCGTGAAGCAGGGACTCAACATCGCCATTATCACAGGAGGGCGCAGCGAGGCGGTGCGCACGCGCTATCTGGCACTGGGCGTGATGAACATCTTTATGGGCGCCGGCGTGAAAATCCAATGTTTTGACCAATGGCTCGAAGAGAGCGACCTGCAGCCCGAAGAGGTGCTGTACATGGGCGATGATATTCCCGACTATGAGGTGATGCGCCGCTGCGGCTGTCCGTGCTGCCCCGCCGACGCCGCCGACGAAATTAAAGGCATCTCGCTCTACGTGAGCCATGCCGCCGGAGGCTGCGGCTGCGTGCGCGACGTAGTGGAACAGGTGTTGCGCGCGCAAGGCCTTTGGATGTCCGACGAAACTGCTTTTGGCTGGTAAGGCCGATTTTTCCCATAATCCATAGTCCCTTTAATATCTTTACAGAAACTATTACTATATAGCCACTTACTTTTTTTACAAGATTATGCTCGACAATCTCAAAAACTACGATATAATACTTGCCAGCAACTCGCCGCGACGCAAAGAGTTGTTGCAACGGCTCGGCTTGCCCTTCAAAGTGCGCACGCTCTTCGGCGTAGACGAAAGTTTCCCCGAAAACCTGCGCGGCGAAGACATAGCCCTTTATATAGCCCGCAAAAAGGCGGAAGCATATAAAAGTTCGATGTCGTCGAATGAACTGCTCATCACCGCCGACACAATCGTTTGCCTCGACGGCGTGGTGATGGGAAAGCCCTATGGCGCAGAAAATGCCAAGACAATCCTTCGCCAACTCAGCGGCCGCGTGCATCAGGTCATCACCGGCGTGACGGTGCTCACGCAAGTGAAGCGCGAGAGTTTCGCCGTGACCAGCCACGTTAAGTTTGCAAATGTCACGGAGGACGAGATAGATTATTACGTCGACAATTATCTGCCGTTCGACAAAGCAGGTGCCTACGGCATTCAAGAGTGGTTTGGCCTCGTGGCAGTGGAGGAACTGCGCGGCAGTTACTTCAACGTGATGGGCCTGCCCGTGCAACGCCTCTACACCGTGCTCAAACAGTTTTAGAAACTGCTTAAAACTGATGCGATGAAACTGAAAGTTTTTCCCAAAAACACGCCCGAAGCCACTATCGAGCGCATCGTGCAAACCCTCTCCGACGGCGGCGTAATCATTTACCCCACCGACACGACCTACGCCCTCGGGTGCAGCGCGATGAAGGAGCGTGCCGTGGAGCGCGTGTGCAAAATCAGGAATATCGACATCGCTACCCACCCGCTCTCCATCGTATGCTACGATATGAGCGCAATCAGCGAATATGCCCGCATCGAAAACAATATCTACAAAACGATACGCCGCAATCTCCCCGGCCCGTTCACCTTTATCCTGCCCGGAAAGAACACGCTGCCCAAGATATTCCGCGCCTGCAAGGGCAAAGAGGTGGGCATCCGTATGCCCGACAGCGCGGTGGTAGCCGAAATAGTGCGCCGCCTCGGCGCGCCCCTTATGACCTGCTCTTTGCCTGTGCCCGAAGGCGAAGAGGCTGAGACGGCTTACCTGACAAATCCCGATTTGATAGAAGATACTTTGGGCAACGACGTGGATTTGCTGCTCGACGGCGGCGAAGGCGTTTACGCCAACTCAACTATTGTGGACTGCACCGGCGATGAGCCGGAAATAATCAGACAGGGCATCGGGGAATTGCAATAGTAATTTAACTTGAAAGAATACAAAGATGAAACACAAGACCAAACTGACTGTTTTCGCCCTTGCCGCCTCGGCTATCCTCTTCACGGCGTGCAAGGAGAACATGAACGACGAGAAATATCAGTCGATGCCGCCGACCATCAGCGGCGTGACTTTCCACGTGGCCGGGACGGGAAGCACGGATTTGCGCGTCGGCGACAAAATCGTTGCCACCGTGGTGCAGTCGTCGCTGGGAAAACTCCTTTACCGCGCCGACTATTCCTGGGAAACGCCGAGCGTCAATTCGCCCACGCATTCTTATTCCTCCATGGCTATTTATGACAACGACCCGCATAATCCTACGGACACGATTGTTGCCAGCAAATCGGGACAATATACCTTGAAATTCAAAGGCACTTACCACATCAGCGGCAACAGCACGGGCTGGGGCGGCAACTACACCGAATATTTTTCCGACAACACGGGCAAAGTGTCGTATGCCCTGCAAGGCTCGGGCTTTGCCTCGTATGTCATCACCATAGAAAAGAAACTGATTATCAATCCCGCCGTTTCACAGAATTAGAAGGCCGTTACGGATAGTCCATAAACAGGTTTACAAAATTCGCCCCTACTCATTTCCAAAAGTGGAAACGGGTAGGGGCGAATTTTGCGTTATATATATAATATTGTGTCGCGCGGTTTATTCCGGCATAAGGAACTTGTCGCCGGTTTCCTTGACAATGGCGCGGCGATAGCTTTCAGGATAGCCGGGGCGTACGGGACGCGCGCCGAGACCGTCGGGTGTACGGGAGAATGAACCGTCAAGTTCTTGCGGCTTGATTACCATATCGTTGAATTTCACAATAAGGTGCTCGCCGAGTGCCCGCCAACGCTTCAGCATAGTCTGGGCCGACTGAGAAGAGTAGGCTGTGAGGAAGTCGCGAACGCCGGCCAAGCCTTTCTCAGAAGCAAGGATGTCGGCGGCCAGCTGCTCCACGGCCTGCTGGCTTGCGATGTACCCAAGTTCAATACTGTCACGCTCGGTCTGCAAAGTGGGGAAGAGTTGCGAATAACGCGGATAGGTCATATTTGCCACCCAATTCTGCACCCAGAAGGCGGACTGCCACGAAAAGGTAACGGCATCGGCATTGTCAACCGCCGTGTAGCAGGCAGGGGCTTGCGTGGCGCTGCAATAAATCGGCGTGTAGGGGCACATGTTCGGGTCGTCGTTGCCAAACCACAGCACGCCGCCAATTGCGTTCGGCAGGCTCTTGCGCACCTGTGCCACGACAGTGAATGCCGTCTGCTGCGTAGAGATGGGGCGCTCGTTGAAATACTTTTTGCCCTCGTATTCCCAGGTCAAGGGGGTGGGGCGGTAGGGCATTTCGTAAGCACCCATACCAGTGTCTTTTGTAACGTCGAACGGCGTGCCTTCGTAATGGTCGCGCATAGACATCATCACGTCGTGCAGCGAAAGCTTGCAGCGCGGACGGAAATAGAGAGGCATCACCTCGGCCTTGCCGATGTGGCGGCCGTCGGCGTAGTCAAGATAGCGGTCCATGCCGTCTACCCATTTGTTGAAGAAGCTCCACACGCGCGTCTCGCAGTAACGGATGGCGCCAAAGTCGGCGGGCGCATAGGCATCGGCAAACGAAAATTCGCTGTCCTTTCCTTCGAAATATCCCTTCTCGCGGGCGAAGCTGATCACGTCGGAAGCGTAGAGCACGTTCTTTTTATCTTTAAGGTCGAACTTGTGAATGCGGCTTTGGTTGGCGTGAGCGGAAATGCAATCGTCGGGAATGCGCACGGCCACCCAAACAGCGCCCTTGCGTCCCGGTCCTTTGCCAATCATTTCCAGTATCCAGATTTCATCGGGGTCGGCAATGGAGAAAGACTCACCCTCAGAGGCGTAGCCGTAAAGCTGCACGAGCGACGTCATCACCTTGATGGCCTCGCGTGCCGTCTTTGAGCGTTGCAGGGCAATGGACATAAGGCTCACGTAGTCGATAATGCCCGTGCTGTCGGCCAGTTCGTGGCGGCCGCCAAAGGTAGTTTCGGTAATGGCCACTTGGTGCTCGTTGATATTTCCCACCACGGAGTAAGTGTAAGGCACTTCGGGAATTTCGCCGAGATAGTGGTTTGTGTCGCCGTCGATGATGCGGCGCATCGCGCCCTTGGGGTGCGTGGCGGCGGGGAAGAAGCGCAGCGTGCCAAACATGCCGTAGTCGTCGGCGTTATAGGTGATGAATGCAGAGCCGTCGGCGGAAGCCGCCTTTCCCACGAGGAAACTCGTGCAGGCCTGCGAGGGTGCGAAATGTAAGAGCGTGCAAGCCAAGATGCACGCCAATGCAAACAGTTTTTTTCTCATTATGTAAATAATAGATATGGATTAAAACTTATCAGCACGCCTTAAACGACATGTCAAGCCCTTTGACCGAATGCGTGAGTGCGCCGACGGAGATAAAGTCAACGCCGCAGAGCGCATAGTCGCGGAGCGTGTCCATCGTGATGCCGCCGCTCGACTCCGTCTCAAACTTACCGCCGATCATTTCGACGGCTTTTTTCGTGTTTTCTACGGAGAAGTTGTCGAGCATGATGCGGTCTGCGCCGCCGTGCTCCATGACCTGTCGGATTTCATCGAACGAGCGCACTTCGATCTCGACTTTCAGGTTCAGTCCCTTGGCTTTCTGATAGGCAGCGCAGCGGTCGAGCGCGGCTGCAATGCCTCCTGCGAAGTCCACGTGGTTGTCTTTGAGCAGTATCATGTCGAAAAGGCCGATGCGGTGGTTAGTTCCGCCGCCTATCTTCACGGCTTCTTTTTCGAGCATGCGCATGCCTGGGGTGGTTTTACGCGTATCGAGCACACGGGTCTTAGTGCCTTTGAGGCGCTTCACGTATTCGGCGGTCATAGTCGCAATGCCGCTCATACGCTGCATGATGTTGAGCATCAGGCGTTCGGTCTGCAAGAGCGAGCGTACTTTGCCCGTCACGATCATAGGCACATCGCCGGGCTTCACGTGGTCGCCGTCGTTCATAAACGTTTCCACCTGCATCTCAGGGTCGAAACGGTGGAACACTTCCCGCGCGATGCGCAGGCCGGCAAGTATGCCCTCTTCCTTGATGAGTAACTTCGATTTGCCCATTGCCTCTTCGGGAATGCAGCAAAGGGTGGTGTGGTCGCCGTCGCCTATGTCCTCGGAAAAAGCAAGGTCAATCAGGCGGTCATTAAGTTCGTCTACTGTATACATATATATATTGTATGATTTATCTGCGCACAAAATTACGCATAAAATGACAGTCGGCGCAGCCTGTAACGGCAAAAACCGTCTTTTCAAGGCAGATAATGCCTTTTTTACTCTTATTCGGGCATTATGGCACTGCTTTTGTTGCAATTTTATTATAGAAAAATCAAACGATTTAGTAAACAAGTAAACGAGTAGACAAGGAAATTTTCGTGCAAGCGAGTGCAATAAATTTACTTTAATTGCCGAGCGCAGCCGAAAATCTCAAAGAAACAAGACAAGTTACTCATATAAATATTTTTTACAGCACATCTCTGTCTCGTCTACTCGTTTACTCGTAAACTCGTCTACTAATAATTCAAAACAAAAAGCATTATGGCATTCATAGATTACTACAAGATTATGGGCGTGGACAAGTCTGCCACGCAGGACGACATTCGCAAGGCGTACCGCCACCGTGCGAAGATATGGCATCCCGACCTTCACCCCGAAGACCCCAAGGCAAAGGCCAAGTTTCAGGCATTGAACGAGGCCAACGCCGTGCTTAGCGACCCCGAGAAGCGGGCGAAATACGACAAGTACGGCGAGCATTGGGAACATGCCGACCAGTTCGAGCAGGCAGGAGGCGGTTTCGGAGGCTACGGAGGCGGGGGCTTCGGCGGCTTCGACTTTTCGCAGTTCAGCGGCGGCGCGGGCGGCGGTTTTTCCTCGTTCTTCGAAGACCTGTTCGGCGGCCGCATGGGCGGCGGCGGGCATTCGCGAATGCGCGAGCCGGAGGCCGACATGGAGGTAAAGGTGCAAATCGACCTTTACACGGCATTGCTCGGCGGCGAAATCATATTGCAGACGCAAAACGAGCGTCTGCGCCTGAAAGTAAAGCCCGAAACGCAGAACGGCTCCAAGGTGCGCCTGCGCGGCAAGGGTTACCGCCGTTCCGACGGCACGTTTGGCAACCTCATCATCACTTATGAGGTGAAACTTCCTACGGGTCTTACCGAACGCCAAAAGTCTCTTTTGCGCGAAATGCAGCAGGCGCGATAATCCGCCCGCGCTTCGAGCCTCTTTATACACTTATCCCCAAACGGGGCGGCATCATACCGGGCATTGCTTGCCTGTATCTGGCCGCTTCGTTTGGGGATAAGTTTTTTTATTTTCCTGTTGGCTGAAATTTACTTGCGGTTAGTCAGCAGGTACATGATGGGCACGATAAATGCGTTGAGGAGGGTGGAGGTGAACAAGCCGCCGAGAATGACTACCGCCATCGGGCTTTGGATTTCGTTGCCTGGCAGGTCGCCCGAAACGGCGAGGGGCACGAGGGCGAGGGCGGAGGTCAAAGCGGTCATAAGGATAGGATTGAGGCGGTCGGCAGAACCCTGTATCAGGCTCTCGCTGAGCGTTTTGCCCTCCAAGAGGAGGTCGTTGTAGCGCGACACGAGGAGCATGCCGTTGCGCGTGGCGATGCCGAAGAGCGAGATGAAGCCGATGATAGAGGGTATGCTCACCACGCCGCCCGACAGCCACACCGCCACCACGCCGCCTATCAGGGCGAGCGGCAGGTTGAGCAGGATGACAAGCGACTGCACGGCGTTTCTAAACTGATTGAAGAGCAGCAGGAAGATGACAATGATTGAGATGGCCGAGGCCAGCAGCAGGGCGTTGGCAGCCGACTCCGCGCTCTCGAATTGCCCGCCGTATTCTATGCGGCAATCTTGCGGCACGCTTACTTCTTCCTGCACCGTGCGCCGTATGTCGGCCGCCACGCTGGCGAGGTCGCGCCCCGAAACGTTGGCCGATACCACGAGTTTGCGCGCCACGTTTTCGCGGTTTATCGTGTTAGGCCCTGCGGTCGAGGTGATGTCTGCCACGTGGCACAGGGGAACCGCCGTTCCGCCCGCGTTAAGCATGAGTTGGCCGATGTCGGCCGCCGTGGCGCGCTTTTCATCGTCCACTTTCAGCGTGAGGTCGAAGGCCTCGTTGTTTTCGTAAACCGTTGCCACGGGCTCTCCGGCGAGCAGCACGCTCACGGCCTTGGCAAACTCGGGGAGCGTGATGCCGTAGCGGGCAAGGAGTTCGCGCTTGGGCGTGATTTGTAGTTGCGGCCGCTCTATCTGCTGTTCCACGTTGAGGTCGGTCACGCCCTCGATGCCGCTTATTTTCTCCTTGATGTCGTTGCCGAGGGCGTACATCTCGCCCAAATTGTTGCCGAACACCTTGATAGCGATGTTGGCCTGCGTGCCGGAGAGCATGGCGTCGATACGGTGCGTAATCGGTGCGCCCACCTCGACCGCGATGCCCGGCACGGCGGCGAGTTTCTCTCGTACCTCGGCGAGCACTTCTTCCTTGTCGCGGCCGGCCAGTTCGAAGGGGGCTTCTATTTCCGACGTGTTCACGCCGAGCGCGTGCTCATCGAGTTCCGCGCGTCCCGTTTTGCGCCCCACGGTCTTTATTTCAGGCACGGAGAGCAATAGGCGTTCCACCCTTTGGCCTATCTTGTCGGACTCCTCCAAAGATATGCCGGGCAGCGTGGTGACGTTGATGGTGAATGAACCCTCGTTGAAGGGCGGCAAGAAACCGCTGCCCATGGTGCAAAACAGGGCGACGGCCGCCACGAAAGCGCAGGCCGTGGCTGCCAGCACGGCTTTCTTTTTACCGATCACCCATTGCAGGGCTTTAATATAATGTTTTTTTAAGAAACGGGAGAGGAAAGGCTCTCGCTCCTCCTTGTCCTTGTGGCCTTTTCCCAAGAGATAACTGCACAGCACGGGCGTGAGCGTGAGTGCCACGAGCGTGGAGGCGCAGAGGGCGGTGATGAACGCCACGCCGAGCGGTACGAGCAACCGCCCTTCAAGCCCCGTGAGGAAGAAGAGGGGCACGAAACTCACGATGATGATTAAAGTGGAGTTGAGGATAGGGAGGCGCACCTCGCGCGAGGCGTTGAAGATGACGGAGAGCGCGGACTTTTGCTCCTCCTTGGGCAGGGCGCGGTTTTCGCGCAGGTGGCGGAACACGTTTTCCACGTCGACAATCGCATCGTCCACGAGCGAGCCGATGGCAATCGCCATGCCGCCGAGGCTCATCGTGTTGATGGTGAGGCCGAAGAGGTGGAGCGTGAGCAGCGAAACGATGAGCGAGAGGGGAATGGTGACGAGCGAAATCACGGTGGTGCGCACGTTCATGAGGAAGAGCAGGAGTACGATGACTACAAAGATGCCGCCTTCGAAGAGCGCGTTTTTCACGTTGTCGATCGCGCTGTTGATGAAGCGTTCCTGGCGGTAAACGTCGGTAGAGACGCTTACGTCGGGCGGCAGCGCGGTTTTGAGTTCCGCGAGCGCGGCGTCGATTTTTTCGGAGAGGTCGAGCGTGCTCGTTTCGGGCTGTTTCGTCACGGTCATCATCACGCACGGTTTGCCGCGCAGCGATGCCACGCCCGTTTTCGGCGTGCGGTTGCCGATTTTCACGGCGGCAATGTCGCCCAGCGTCACTGCCGCGCCGCCCGCAGTCTTCACCAAGGCGGCTGAGAGCGCGGCCGTGTCGCGCGTGGCCAGCATGCCGCGAATGATGTATTCGTTGCCGTATTCAAACAGCACGCCGCCGGAGGCATTTGTATTCATGCCCTCCACGGCCGCCACGGCATCGTTGAGCCCCACGCCGTAGTGCTTCATCTTTTCGGGCGAGAGCAATATCTGATATTCTTTCAGTTCGCCGCCGATTACCGACACCTGCGCCACGCCGCCCGTGGCAAGCAGGCGCGGGCGTATCTGCCAGTCGGCTATGGTGCGGAGGTCGCGAAGCGACGTGCTGTCGGCGGTGAGCGCCACAAACATCAGTTCGCCGAGAATGCTGCTCTGCGGCCCAATGGTAGGCGTGCCGGCCTCTGCGGGCAACTGTTCCTTAACAAGGGCGATTTTTTCAGCCACTGTCTGCCGCGCCCGATAAATCTCCATACCCCAGTCAAACTCTACCCACACGATAGAGAAACCTGTGGTGGAGGAAGAGCGCACGCGCCTTACGCCCGCCGCGCCGTTCACCGATGTTTCGAGCGGGAAGGTGATGAGCCGTTCCACTTCCTCGGGTGCCATGCCTTTTGCCTCGGTCATCACCACGACGGTGGGCGCGTTGAGGTCGGGAAACACGTCGACTTCCATCGTCTTTGCCGTGTAAAGGCCTGCGATGACGAGCAACGCCGCGCCGAGGAGCACGGCAAGGCGGTTGCGCAGCGAAAAAGAGATTATTTTGTTAAGCATGGATTTTTAGAACAATCAATTTGAGGTGAATCTTTTTAAATTGTGGCGGGCTGAAAGCCCAATTGTTGCGCCTAGCCCCGGGCAACGCCCGGGGGGAAGGTCGTGCAATAATTAAAGTGTCGCGCTCTGAAATGTCGTGCAAACGAGAGCAATCAAGCTTGCTTGAATTGCCGAGTGCAGCCGACATTATGAAAAGAGCAACCTTCTTTATGAGGGGCATCGCCCCGTGTGGCGTTTATGTGTTACGCGCTTTCGGCGCGTGGCATTTTTGCGTGAAGCAAAAATGCCGAATGTATTAATCGCGGCATGCGTTTCCCCAGGGCGTTGCCCTGGGCTGTGGGCAACAATTGGGCTTTCAGCCCGCCACAATGAAGGGAACGTTCGTTTAATGGCTGTGCCCGTGTTCAGGAATTGCGCTGCCCGCAGCCGCGAGTTTTATCTGAATCGCGCCTTTCACCGCCACGCGCTCGCCAGGCTTCAATCCCGAGCAGATTTCAATGCGGGTGCCGTCGGTCTCGCCCGTCGTCACGGCGCGTTTCACGTATGCATCGTGCTCTGTCTGCACATACACGAACTTCTGCCCCTGCTCATCGGTCAGGGCAGTTGCAGGCAGGGAAATGACATTTTGGCGCGGCGCGGCGAGCAACCATATTTCGGCGAATGCGCCCGGCGTGAGGCTGCCTCGGTTGTCCAACTCGAAGGTCACCGGCACGTAAGGCGTGCCGTCGGTCACGCTGCGTCCGTACGACAGCAGGCGGCCGCAGAAATCTTCCAGCCGCAACGTCTCGCCAGAGCCCGCGAGGCGGAAATTAGCACCTGTTATCTCGTGCAGCCGCGCCGCAAAGTGTGCCGGCACGTCGGCGCGGAGTTGCACGCGGCGGCTCTGCGTCACCACGGCAACGGGCTGCCCCACAGATACATAGTCGCCCTGAGCAGCGAGACGGCTCTTAATGAACCCGCTCACTGGCACCGTCACCGCCGTGCCGCCAGTAGGGGCGTTTTGCAAAACGCCCGCTGCAGCGCGCGCCGTTTCGTAGCGCAGACGACGCGCTTCAAATTCCTTTTGCGAGATGATACGCTCCGCCACCAGTTTCTGCGCGCGCTCATATTCTGCCTTGGCGGCCTCATATTCGGCTCGCGCCTTTTCGGTTGGGTCGCCGTCCTGCAAATCCTTGGCCGACACGGTGGCAATCACCTGTCCCGCACGCACAGCCGCGCCTTCCGTCAGGCTGCCTCCGGTGAACGAAAGGATACCTGCGGTCTTGGCAACTATTGTCTGCTCGTCCGTACTTGCTGCCACCAGTTGGCCGCTCGCTTTGATGCACGAGCGCATCTCGGCGGGGCGGATTTCCTCCACGGCAATGCCCATTTCCTTGGCCTGAGCCTCGGAAACGATGATTTCGCCTGCATGTTCCTTATGATGTTCGTGCTTGTCGTCGCGTTCATGCTCGTGACCCGCGTGGCAGCCGCATAAGAGCGCGGCGATGCCCATTATAAATAAACGTGTTTTCATCTTTCAAAAATGCGATTAGTTCTTTCCGTTTGCAAATTTACTGCGCAGCAACGACAACTCCGTTGCAAACGGCCGCGCCTTTCTCCTTGAAAATTTTTCTTTCCTTGCTGATAATTTTTCTTTTCTCCTTGATATTTTTTCCTCTCATATAAGATATTTTTTGTTACAAACTTTGTAACATGTATTACAAACTTTATAACATGTGTTACAAACTTTGTAACGGCCGTTACAAACTTTGTAATAAACTTTTCTTATAGGATAGGAAAAAATATCTCCTTGAAAATAAAAAAAGTCTGCGCAGACAGGGAAAATTGTCTGCGCAGACCGTAAAGATTATAAGGGGGGAAATTTTGCGAAGAGACTATGAAAGCGCGTCGAGATTGGGGCGGCTCTCCACTTCCTTGCCGGCCACATACACTGCCAAGGGCAGCGACAGCACAAAGGAGCAGACCGACCACAGCGCGGTGGAGATAATGAGCGCGAGGGACGAAAGCAGATAGAACGTGCCCGGGAGCGCGGCGGGGTCGCTTTGGAGGAATGAAACGGAAGCGTAATAGCCCGTAGCCGCTACCGTGGCAAATGGCAAGAAGCAAGCGAGGGCGGCGAGCGACATGGGCATATAGGTAAGCAGTCGCACGATGTAATAGCCGCCCACATGGTTGCCGCCTTTATCAAATACCTTGCGCCAGGCGGCTATCGGCGTGGCGGCGTGGCCGAGCACATAGTGCAGGCGCGCCACGCTTTGCAGCGTGTGGAGCAGGAAGAGCAGTATGGGCAGGAAGAGCATGATCCACCAAGAATATTTGGCGGAAAGCCACGTGATGCCGCCCGCGAGGAGCAGCATGAAGAAGAACGAGGGGAGGTCGAACACGAGCATCGCGCCCCACGCCTTCATTGATTTGATGGGAGCGCGGAAGAAACTGCCGCCGATATGTGCCAGTGTGGTGTGTTCGGCATAGTGGCGCAGCAGGCGTGCGCGGGCGGCGCTCTGTATGCCGTAGCAGGCGGCGGCGATGAGCAGTGCGCCGATGAGGCAAAGCAAGGCGGGAAGCGAGGGCAACAGGAGGCCTGCCGTGCCAGGCGTTCCGATTTTGGTGTAGACGTGCCAAGGCGCGAGGCACTCGGTGAGGTAGGGCAGGACGAGAAATGCCACGGCCGCCATGCCGATGCTTACGGCGAGCAGGCTTTGCCAGCCGAGGGCTTTGAGGAAGTCGGCGGCGTGGAGCGCAAAGAGTTTCCAGCCTTCGAGCATGCTGCTGCGAATGCCGCGCTCGGCATAGAGCGGCTGATAGGGTGCGGCTTTGGGTTTCTCCGTGGAGGCAGATACGTTTTGGGACATATATATAATATTGTATGGTGCGTTTTTAGTAGACGAGTATACAAGGAAATTTTCGTGCAAGCGAGAGCAGAGCCGAACTTGTTCGGGCTATGCCGAGCGCAGCCGAAAATCTCAAAGAAAACGAGTAAACGAGACAGAAATCTGCTGTCGCAAGTGCAAAATTAGTGATTGCCTTATAATAAAAACGGGTTTTAGCGCATTATTTAGTAAATTTGCACGCCATTAACAAGCGGCGGGGGAGCAGAAAGATAATCCCCGCGCCTGAAATCCATAAAGTCAATAAAAATCATGCCACAAGTCAATATATCTGATTTTTCAGCCGTGCTCTTCGACCTCGACGGCGTTATCGTCGATACGGAAGGGCAGTATTCGCTGTTTTGGAAACAAATCGGCGAGGAATATATGCCCGGCATGCCTGATTTCGCGCTCGCCATCAAGGGACGCACGCTGACGCAGATTTACGACACCTATTTCCCCGATGCCGCCGACCGCGCCGCGATTACCGAAAGGCTTAACGCTTTTGAGCGGCAAATGGATTTTCCTTACATTGCGGGCGCGAGGGAGTTTCTCGAAGCGTTGCAGGCGCAGGGCGTGCCGACGGCAATCGCGACAAGTTCGAACTGCGACAAGATGGCTTGCCTCTACGCGCGGCATCCTGAGATAAAAAATCTCGTCACCGCCGTGCTCACTGCCGAAGACGCGCGGCGTTCGAAACCGGCTCCCGACTGTTATCTCGCTGCCGCCGAACGCCTCGGCGCGGATATAAGCAATTGCATCGTATTTGAAGACTCGCCGAACGGACTTGCCGCAGGGCGTGCCTCCGGCGCGTTTGTAATAGGCGTCTGCACCTCGCTCGCAGCAGCAGAAATAGAGCCGCTTTGCGATGCGTATATTGAAGATTTCAAGGAATTTATATAAAGATATTAACTTAAACCTCAAAAATAAAATTATGCCAGGTTATTTAGTTGACGATACGCGGAAAGTCACCACGCACCGCCTGAAAGAAATGAAGGAGCAGGGCAAGAAAATCGCCATGCTTACATCGTATGACTATACCACTGCAAAGATTGTGGACGAAGCCGGAGTGGACATTATCCTCGTAGGCGACAGTGCCTCGAATGTGATGGCGGGCAACCATACCACGCTGCCCATTACGCTCGACCAAATGATATACCATGCACGCAGTGTGGTGCGCGGCGTAAAGCGCGCCCTCGTAGTGTGCGACATGCCCTTTGGAACGTATCAGGTAAACCCGGTAGAGGGCGTGCGCAATGCTATTCGCATCATGCAGGAAACGGGATGCGATGCCGTGAAACTGGAAGGCGGCGTTGAAATACTCGATACCATCCGCAAAATCCTCGATGCCGGCATTCCCGTGATGGGACACCTCGGACTTACGCCGCAGAGCATCAATAAGTTCGGCACATACGCCGTGCGTGCCCGCGAGGAAGCAGAGGCTGCCCGCTTGCTCTCCGACGCTGCCGCCCTGGCCGATGCCGGTTGCTTCGGCATCGTGCTCGAGAAAATCCCCGCAACGCTGACGCAAAAGGTGGTAGAGAGTGTGGACGTGCCCATAATCGGCATCGGCGGCGGGCCGGCTGACGGACAAGTGCTCGTAATCGACGACATGCTGGGCAAGAACAAAGACTTCTCGCCGAAGTTCCTGCGCCGCTATGCCGACCTCCACACCGTGATGCTCGATGCCATCGGCCAATACGTAACTGACGTGAAATCTTGCGATTTCCCCAACGAACAAGAACAGTATTAAGGATTTGATGTGCGTCAAAGCATGGCTTTCTGCCTCTGAACTTTGACGTATACATAAAAGAAAGAGAGCGTGCCGCGCGGCACGCTCTCTTTTTTTGTTATAGCGTAGAAACAATCGCTTAGATAAACCAGCGGACGTAGTTGAAGTCCTGACGGTAAACCAAGTTCTTGTTCTTCGGATACATGCGGTAAGCCACCTTATAGCTGCCGGCGAGGTCGATGCTCGTGGTGAGGTGGAAGGTGTAAAGGTTGCCTTCGTGTTTCACCACGTCCATGGGGAATACCTCGTGGATCGTGTCCTTGCCGTCGATGCCCGTGGAGAGTACAACGAGGTCAATGCCGATGGCATCGTCGAGACCCTGCTCGTCAACTACGTGTGTCACGCTGAACTCCTTGCCGCTTACGAGCGAAGAGGTTTGAAGGTTCTCGCTGCGCTCGCTGCTTACCACGTTGATGCTGTCCCAACGTTCTGCAACGCTTTCCTTCCAGCTTGCAATCTCCTTGGCGATGCGGTTGTTGTCGGCCGAGAGGAGTTTGAAGCGGGCGGCTTCCTTGTTGTAGAAGCGATCGTAGTAGTCGTCGAGCTGACGTTTCATGGTGTACTGCGGAGCAATCTGTGCGATGGAGTTCTTCACCGTGCGTACCCAAGCGTCGCTGTAGCCGCTGCGGTTGCGTGCGTAGTAAAGAGGAATGATTTCCTGCTCGAGCATAGAGTAGATGGTCGAGGCATCGAGCTTGTCCTGATAGTCTTGGTTCTCATAAGTGCGGCGGTCGGTCAAAGCCCAGCCTGCACCCTCGCGGTAACCTTCGTACCACCAGCCATCGAGCACGGAGAGGTTGACAACGCCGTTCATGAGCGCTTTCTCGCCCGACGTACCAGAGGCTTCGAGGGGACGGGTCGGCGTGTTCATCCAAATATCTACACCCGAAACGAGGCGGCGTGCGAGCTGCATGTCGTAGTTGTCGAGGAAGAGGATCTTACCGATGAACTCGGGACGCTGGGAAATCTCGTAAATCTTCTTAATCAAGCCCTGGCCTGCGCCGTCGGCGGGGTGCGCCTTACCTGCGAAGAGGAACTGCACGGGGTAGTCGGGGTTGTTCACGATCTTGGCCAAGCGGTCGAGGTCGGAGAAGAGGAGGTGCGCACGCTTATAGGTAGCGAAGCGGCGGGCGAAACCGATGAGGAGCGCATTGGGGTTAATCTTGTCGAGCAGACTTACTACGCGCGAGGGATCGCCTTGGTTTTTGAGCCAATTTTCACGGAAGCGGCCGCGAATGTATTCGATGAGCTTGTTCTTAAGCTTAACGCGCGTTTCCCAAACTACCTGGTCGGGCACTTCGTAAATCTTTTCCCAAATCTTCTCGTTACTTTGGTCTTTGAGGAAGTTCTTATCGAAGTACTTATTGTAAACGGCTTGCCATTCGCGGGCACACCATGTGGGGAAGTGTACGCCGTTGGTAACGTAGCCAACGTGGCTTTCTTCTTCGTGGGGATTGTATTCCTTGAACCATTCGTCGTGGGTGCGGATAGCGTGGTTCTTGCGGCCTTCGGGAGGCAGGTAGCCCGGCCAAATGCCCTTGAACATCTGCTGGCTCACGCGGCCGTGCAGCCAGCTCACGCCGTTGACTTCCTGGCAGGTCTTGCAGAGGAAGGTGGACATGCAGAACTTCTCGCCCTTATCTTCGGGGTTCGTGCGGCCGAGGCCCATGAAGTCGTCCCAAGAGATGCCGAGTTTTTCGGGCACAGAACCGAGATATTTGTGGAAGAGACCTTCATCGAAATAGTCGTGACCGGCGGGCACGGGCGTGTGTACGGTGTAGAGCGAAGAGGCACGCACGAGCTCGAGAGCTTCGTTGAACGTAAGGCCGCTCTGAACGAAGTCAACGAGACGCTGCACGTTGCAAAGGGCGGCGTGGCCCTCGTTGCAGTGGTAAACGTCCTTCTTGATGCCGAGCTTTTGCAGGGCGAGCATACCGCCGATACCGAGGAGATATTCCTGCTTGATGCGGTTTTCCCAGTCGCCGCCGTAGAGGGCGTGCGTAATTCGGCGATCGTATTCAGAGTTCAGTTCATTGTCGGTGTCGAGCAGGTAGAGGGGCACGCGGCCTACGTTGGCACGCCAAAGGGCAGCATGAACCATGAAGTTGGGATAAGGCACGTCGACAATCACCTGGTTGCCGTCCTTGTCGAGCACGCGCTCAATGGGCAGGCGGTCGAAGTCCTGAGCCTCGTAGTTGGCAATCTGCTGGCCGTCCATAGAGAGCGACTGCGTGAAATAACCATAGCGGTAGAGGAAACCTACGGCTACCATGTCCACATTGCTATCGGAGGCTTCCTTTAAATAGTCGCCGGCAAGAATGCCAAGGCCGCCCGAATAGATTTTAAGCACGTGGTTCAAACCATATTCCATGCAGAAATAAGCCACAGAGGCACGCTCTGCGTTAGGCTTTTCAGTCATGTACTTGTGAAATTCATCGTAAACCCTGTCCATGCGGGCGAGGAGTTCCTTGTCCTTAGAGAGTTCTTTGAGACGGTCGTAGTCGATGCGGCGGAGCAGTTCGATGGGGTTTTTGTCCACCTTCTTCCAAAGTTCCTCGTCAAGAGAGCGGAACAGGGTGCGGGCATCTGCACTCCAAGACCACCACAGGTTGTGCGCCATCTCGTCCAGTTTTTTCAGAGCTTCGGGCAAGTGGCTTTTTACAGTCACGATTTTCCACGTGGGCTGATTCGCGTTACTTACTTTTACGTTCATTATTTTGATTGATTTGGTCCGATTAAATCGGAATTTTAATTATAAAATGATTTCTATTAGAGAGTTGCTTTTTTCAAGGCAAAAGCGTAGGCTTCGTAGTAATGCTTGATAAAATGCTTCCACTGCGCCTTGTCGGCAAGGGCGGCAGCCTTGCGGCGCATGGCATCGCGCTGCTTCTTGTCGGCATTGAGCACAGTAGCGATGGCGGCGGCAACGCCGTCGGCAACGTCGAAATAATTATTATCCGTACGGTGAAGCACAGCCACGCCGTCGGAGAGCGTGCCTTCACGGCCAAGCACCTGATTTACCCACTGGCCGAAACCCGAGAGATCGGTCGTGACGCAGGGCGTCTTGAAGGCGCAGGCTTCGAGCGGCGTGTAGCCCCAAGGCTCATAGTAAGAAGGATATACGGCGAGGTCGTTGGCCGACAGCAGGTCGTAGTAAGGCAGGTTGAAGATGCCGTCATTGCCTTCGAGGTAGCACGGCACGAGCACTGCCTTCACCTTGCTGCCCTTTTCGTTCGTCAGTCCGAGCGACTTCATCGTGCAAAGTATGCGGTCCTCGTTGAGGTTGTAAAGGTCGTGCGTAATGATGGGCAGATTGAGCGGCTCTGTTGCTTGTTCCTTAGAGCCAAGGCGTTCCAGCAAGTCCTGGCGCGGACCGAAGAGCCAGCACGGCACTTCCATCAAGGCAATAACATTGCCTTTGTAGTCAGCAGCTTGCAAGTTTCTTTCAAGGCGCACCAACGCTTCGAGATATACGTCGAAGCCTTTGCAACGGTAGTCGTTGCGTCCGCTTGTAGATACAATCAAGGTGTCTTCTGCGAGCGGCTCGCCGGTAAGGGCGGACACAATATTAATAATACGCGTGCGCGCGAGCCGGCGCGTCTTCGTAAAGGCTGCGCCAACGGGCACAAAGTCATTCTCAAATCCATTCGGCAGCACCACGTCGGCAGGCTTATCGAGCAATTGCTCGCACTCGCGGTCGGTGAACGTGCTCACGGTGGTGAAGCAATCCGCGCCGTGCGCGCTGCACTTTTCGATGCTGTGCTTAGCCTCCATGTTCAACTCGCGAGCCATTTGGTCGCCGTTGTAGCCGGAGAACCATTCATAAAGTTCCTTGTTATTGCCTGCTATGGAGCGGCCGATGCTCGTGGCGTGTGTAGTGAAAATCGTTGCCACTTCGGGGCAATGCTTTTTAAGGAAAAGCATGCCCAAGCCAGACATCCATTCGTGCGCCTGGTAAACCACGCGGTCGGTCTTCTTAATACAATGCTTCACAACCGCTTCGGCAAACAGCCCGGCGGCGTAAGAGAACATCGAAGCCTCGTCGTAGTCGCCGTAGGCATTCATAGAGTCTACGCCAAACGCTTCCCAAGCCTCGGCGTAAATCTCATTTTTCTTCTCAAAATAGGGGTGGAAGTCCACGAGCACGGCAACGGGATTGCCAGGTACAAGCCAGCGGCCGATACGGCAGGCTACGCCTTCCTTCTCAGCAGCCTTGCGCCACTTAGACAGGAGATTGGCATCCTCTGCAAAAAGCGGGTTAGCCTTTTCCGGGGCCACGTCGGGGCCAATAAATATAAGATTGTCGTGGAATTGTTCGCCAAGCGTCTTGGCACGGGAGGAGAGAACAGTATAAATGCCTCCCACTTTATTGCATACTTCCCAACTGGTTTCAAAAATAAAGTCGGGCGTCAAAGAAGCTGTTTCCATTCTTATGCTTTGAAATTCGCGTGCAAAGATAATTAAAAAAATTGGAATAAAGCCCTTTACATATATGAGAGGCGCGTTTTGTATATAAAAAATAACGCGCAACAGCGCGTTTTGGAAAGTCAGTTTTACAATTATTAGCGGTTATCGCTCTTCTTTCAATCTTTCCTCTGCTGCCAAAAAGGCCTTCTGCCAATCAGTGTTCAGGCAGAAAGGCGTGATTTCACCGCCAGCATTGATGAAAGCCATTGTTGTCTCCGTGTCGGGGTCGTTAAAAAGCGGGTTGGCAACGGAAGTTTCCATGAAAAGAACGATGCGGGCGCGGCGCTTTGCCTCGCTTAGGCGTTTGGATTTGATGATTTCATCGAAAAAGAGCGTGAGATACTCTGAAAGGAAATAAGCCTGCGTGTCGAGGAATTGCGTCGTGACAGAATCGGTTTGCTCGAATGCTTTAGATTTAAGGTAAATCAGAGCGGTGCGCTTGAACTGCGCAATCTGCGTCTGCGTGTAGGGGCTCGTGGGCGTATTAACTATGCGCGTGGCATTGCCGAGCACCATATTGTAAATATCCTGCGCATTGGCAGTAAACGAGACGAGAAATATAGCAAACAGAGAAATTATACGTACCATAATAATATTATTGATCAGAATTATTAACTACGCCCTTGCGCCCCGAACTCACGCGGTCGGCATTGGCGCGGGCGAAGGCCGCCCACGAGTGGGCCGATGCGCCTGCGGCAGGCTGCGGGCGGGAGGTTTGCAGATAGTGGCAATAGGCGGCGGCGAGGGCATCGGTGGCATCGAGGAAGGGCACGCTCTCTGCCGCGTCGAGGCGCAGCACCTTGCCGAGCATAGCAGCCACCTGCTCCTTTGAGGCCGCGCCGTTGCCCGTGATGGCCTGCTTGATTTTGAGCGGCGCGTATTCGTGGATTGGCACGTCGCGGCTGATGGCGGCTGCGATGGCCACGCCCTGCGCACGGCCGAGTTTGAGCATGCTCTGCACATTCTTGCCGAAAAAAGGAGCCTCGATGGACACCTCGTCGGGCAGGAACTCCTGCAAAAGTTTCGTGACCTGCTCGTAAATGCGCCCGAGCTTGAGGTAAACGTCCTTGCAGCGGCGCAGGTCTATTACGCCCAGGGCTTTCACCTCCACGCGCCTGCCCTGAATGTGCAGCACGCCGTAGCCCAGCACGTTTGTGCCGGGGTCGATGCCGAGGATTATCTTGTCGAGCGGGGCTTGCGGTGTTTTCATATAATGGGAAAGGCTCGCCCGCCGAAGCGGAAGGGCGGGGCGCAATAACTTTCTGCGCAGCAAAATTACGAAACAAGGCAATACGCCGCTGTTATTTTCTGTAAAATTTTCTTATATCAAGATTTAGTTTTACATTTGCATTTCAAACTTTGCTTATAAGACAATATAAACAAACGCGATTTTATTATGAAACGTCTTTTGTTAGTTTTGTGCTGCATGGCGGCACTTATGCCGCTCACGGCACAGGCACAGGCCGTTATCAAGTTTGACAAGACCAGCCACGACTTCGGAAAGTTTAAGGAGTCTGCCCCGCAGACTTATTCCTTTGTGTTTACCAATACGGGCGACCAGCCGCTTATCATCCAGCAGGCCTTTGCCTCCTGCGGCTGCACCGTGCCCACGTTTTCCAAAGAACCCGTCCAGCCGGGCGAGAAAGGAAAGATTACCGTAACTTACAACGGCAAGGGCAAATTTCCCGGACATTTCAAAAAGCCCGTGACGGTGCGCTCCAACGCTTCCAACCAGATGGTGCGCATTTATGTTGAGGGAGATATGGTTTCAGAGCAATAAATTTTCTTCCCCCTGATATGAACTCTAACTACTACCTCGTAATTATGGCGGGCGGCGTAGGCAGCCGCTTCTGGCCCGTGAGCAACGAACAGTTACCCAAACAGTTTCTCGACATTCTCGGCACGGGGCGCACGCTCCTACAACTCACCGCCGACCGCTTCCGCGACATCGTTCCGAATGACAATATTTATATAGTAACCTCTGCCAACTACTGCGACATCGTGAAGGAGCAACTGCCGGAGGTACCCGCACAGAACATTCTCGCTGAGCCGTGCCGGAGAAACACTGCTCCGTGTATCTGCTACGTAAGTTGGAAGATAAAGAAACGCAACCCCAAGGCAAACATCGCCGTAGTGCCGAGCGACCACATGGTGACCGATGAGAAGAAATTCGCAGAAGCCATTCAGCAAACGCTCGAATACGCCGCCGAAACCGATGCTATCGTGACCCTCGGCATTAAGCCCACGCGCCCTGAAACGGGCTACGGGTACATCAAGGCCGACCTTAGTTTTGCCTCTTCGCGCAAAAACAATATGTTCCGCGTAGATGCCTTTAAGGAAAAGCCCAACCGCGAGACGGCAGAGCTTTATCTAAAGCAAAGCAGCTATTTCTGGAACTCGGGCATCTTTATCTGGAACGTCAGCACGATTGTCAACGCCTTCCGCGTGTACCAGCCCGCCATGTCGCGCATCTTCGAAGATTTGCTTCCCGTTTACGACACGCCGCAGGAGCAGGAGATGATTGACAAGCTCTTCCCCGAATGTGAGAATATCTCCGTGGACTATGCCATTATGGAGCACGCCGAGGAAATCTTCGTCTATCCCGCCAGTTTCGGCTGGAGTGACCTCGGCACATGGGGCTCGCTGCGCGAGCAGGTGCAGAAGGACGCTTACGGCAATGCCTGCATCGGGCCTGACATCGACCTCTACGAAACTTACAACTGCATTGTCCATGCCACGGGCGAGAAGAAAGTGGTTATCCAAGGCTTGGACGGCTATGTCGTGGCCGAGAAAGAAGGTACTTTGCTTATTTGCAAACTCTCGGAAGAACAGCGCATTAAACTTTTCCATTAAATCGTTTATCTAATTTTCTCTCTCCCTACGCCTCACCGTTAAAATGCACTCCGAAGCCCGTTTCTGGCAACACGCGATAGAGCATTGGTATGCCGCGAACAAGCGCGAACTGCCTTGGCGCGGCATTGCCGACCCTTATAAGATTTGGGTTTCGGAAATTATTTTGCAGCAAACGCAGGTGGTGCAGGGCAGGGCATACTATGAGCGTTTCGTAGCGCGCTTCCCCGACGTGGCAGCACTCGCTGCCGCCGATGAGGCAGAGGTGCTGAAATTGTGGCAGGGACTGGGCTATTACAGCCGTGCCCGCAATATGCACCGCGCCGCCCGCCAAATCATGGAGCAATGGCAGGGACGCTTTCCCGATAACTATAAAGACGTGCGCGGACTGATTGGCGTTGGCGACTATACCGCCGCCGCCATTTGTTCTTTTGCCTACAATCTGCCCTGCGCCGCCGTGGACGGCAATGCCTACCGCGTGTTGTCGCGCTGCTTCGGCATCGATACGCCCATAGATACAACGGCGGGCAAGAAAGAGTTTGCCGCCCTCGCGCAGGCTTTGCTCGACAAGGATGCCCCAGGGCTTTACAACCAAGCCCTTATGGACTTCGGCGCCACGCAATGCACGCCGCAGAACCCGCGTTGCACCGACTGTCCCCTCGCGGGCAGCTGCGCCGCGCTTGCAGAGGGCAGGGTGGGGGAACTGCCGCGCAAAGAAAAAGGCTCGAAGGTGACCGACCGCTACCTATATTATATTGTGTGCCGCACGGCAGAGCGCGTGTTCATGCGCCGCCGCCCGAAAGGCGATATATGGCAGGGGCTTTACGAACCGCTGCTCATCGAGAGCGACGCGCCGCTATCGTTCTCTGCCTTGCAGCAATGCCTCGCTGAGTTGCTGCCGCCCGCTACGGCATTGCGCCCCGTGGCTTCGGGCATCACGCACAGGCTCACGCATCGGCGGCTCGTGGCCGATTGCTACGAAGCCCGCCTGCCCGAAAATACCGAGACGCAGATTGCCGGTTGCAGCCCGTACAGTCGCGATGCGCTGGAAGCACTGCCCGTGCCGCGCCTCGTGGAAAAGATATTGCAAAAAGCATTAGAGAAACAGTAGAAATAAAAAAACTTTCCCATGTCAAGAAAGAGAAAGCCCCTTCCCATACTCACCGACATACTCATCACCGACGTAGCCGCCGAGGGCAAGGCCATTGCCAAGGTGGACAACCTCGTTATCTTCGTGCCTTACGTCGTGCCGGGCGATGTGGTGGATCTTCAAATCAAGCGCAAGAAACACAGTTACGCAGAGGCGGAAGCCATTGCCATAAAAAAATACTCCGACCTCCGCGCCAAGCCCTTCTGCAAGCACTTCGGCGTGTGCGGCGGTTGCAAATGGCAATGCCTGCCCTACGAAGAGCAACTCCGTTTCAAGCAGAAGCAAGTTTGGGACAACCTCACGCGCATCGGCAAGATAGAGTTGCCCGAAATGATGCCCATACTCGGCAGCAAGCACGTTGCGCGCTATCGCAACAAACTCGAATTCGGTTTTTCCAACAAAAAGTGGCTCACCTCGGAGCAGGTAGCCTCGGGCGTGCAGTTCGATTGTATGGACGCCGTGGGCTTTCATATTCCCGGCGCATTCGATAAAATTCTCGACATCGAAGAATGTCATTTGATGGATGATATAAACAACCGCCTGCGCAACGGCATCAGAGCATACGCCCTTGCGCACGGGCTGACGTTTTTCGACCTCCGCCAGCAGACGGGTCTGCTGCGCAACATGATGATCCGCACCTCCGCCACGGGCGAAATCATGCTCCTCATGCAGTTCTGCATGCGCGGCGCGGACGACGAGGCGCAGGCAAAAGCGCTCATGGAGCATCTGCACACTACCTTCCCCGAAGTGACCTCGCTGCTGTATGTCAACAACACGAAGTGCAACGATACGATTGGCGACCTCGATGTCATCACCTTCGCCGGCACGCCTTTCATCTACGAAACCATGGAGGGGCTGCGCTTCAAGGTGGGGCCGAAGAGTTTTTACCAAACAAATACCGAGCAGGCCTACGAACTGTATAAGGTGGCGCGCAACTTTGCCGCCCTCACCGGCGACGAACTCGTCTACGACCTTTACACCGGCACGGGCACCATTGCCAATTTCGTGGCGCGCCAGGCAAGGCAAGTCGTTGGTATAGAATATGTGCCCGAAGCCATAGAAGACGCGAAGGTGAACGCCGCTCTCAACGGCTTGGACAATACCCTCTTCTACGCCGGCGATATGAAAGACATTCTCACCACCGGCTTCATCGAGCGGCACGGCAAGCCCGACGTAATCATCACCGACCCGCCCCGCGCGGGAATGCACGCCGACGTGGTGAACGCCATTCTCTTCGCCGCCCCGCGCCGCATCGTCTACGTTTCGTGTAACCCCGCCACGCAGGCCCGCGACCTCGCGCTCTTCGATACCGATTATCGCGTCACGAAGGTGCAGCCCGTCGACATGTTCCCGCAGACCCACCACGTGGAAAACGTGGTATGTTTGGAAAGAAGATGATTGCTTCCGCCTATCTCGCCAAGCAGATGCAGGCCTTCCTCGAAGAGCGCAATGCAGAGGGGCTTTTGGCATATTTGCAACGCCTCAGCAATGCGGCGCGGCGCAGTGCCGACGCGCTCTTAGGCGAGAGTCTGCTCGTAGAAATAGAGGAAGAGGCCTTTTGGCTGTTCTTCTCAGAAATGGTGCGGCGTGCGCCGAAAGCCTATCTCGGCACGTTTCTCAAAGCAGCCGCAGCGCGGTTGCCGAAAGGGCATCTGAATGCTACCAATCCCCTTTTCCTGAAATTCGCTGCCGAGGAAGCCACGCCCATCGACCGCACGAAATGCCTCGATGCCCTTCTGCCGCTCATCAAACAGCCAGAAGACGCCGAGCGCGTGCTTGATGCCTTCTTCTGTAAAGAACAGAAAACCGCGCCCGGGCGTGCCCTCGCCTTGCTGAAAGTGCCGACCGATGCCTGCAACTATCTTCTTTTCAAGACTATGAAGCAGACCGACGATCTCGTGCTCGTGCGCAAGGTCTGCCTGCGCCTCTTGCAGCGCAGCGGCGGCGCGTCGTTCAACCTCGCCGGTATCCTCGCCGGCTATTTCGGCATACAGTCGCTCCCAGCCGCCTTTTCCCTGAAAATAGAACCTTATCAATATTCGCACCTTGAAGAGTCGTATGGCAATTTCCTGAAATACCTGCGGCAATGATAACGCTATGCAAAACCAAGTAGAATTCTTTTTGTCCGCCCCTGCCGCCGTGCAGATGGGCAATGCCGGGCTGCAAGTTTTGGCAGCCAACGAGGCGATACACAATATATATATAATAGCCCCTGCAGCCGACGAAACACTCAGCAGCCTTTTGTCAGAAAAAATTGCGTTGCTCTCCTGCGATACGCTCACCGGCTCGCGCCTGCTGCGCACAGTAATCCCGAAGTGCGGCAGCCGTTACGCCATGTTTTTCCTCTCGCCTCAGCAATTCGTGCCCGGCTATCGCTGCATCGAACGCTTTGTTCAGGCGGCGGAAGATACGGGCGCGGCGATGGTATATTCCGACCGCTGCGACGGACAAGGCGCACACCCCGTTATCGATTATCAGGAAGGCAGCCTGCGCAACGATTTCGACTTCGGCAGCCTGTGGCTCGTGCGCACAGACCTTTTGAAAAAATATCCCGAGAGCGACCACCCGCGCCGCCTCCGCTTTGCCGCCCTCTATGCCTTGCGCCTCTTCCTGAGCAGGGATGGAGAACTTTTCCATATCTCCGAGCCCCTCTATACGGAGCAGGAGACCGACCTCCGCGCCAGCGGTGAAAAGCAATTCGACTACGTAAATCCCGCGCAGCGGGAAGTGCAACTCGAAATGGAACGCGTATGCACGCACCACCTCAAAGCCGTCGGCGCGTGGCTTGCCCCCGATGAGTTCGACGACCTCCCGCACGACCGCACCGACTATCCCGCAGAAGCGTCCGTCGTGATACCCGTCCGCAACCGCGCCCGTACCGTCCGCGACGCGGTGGAGAGCGCATTGAGCCAAGAGGCGGCCTTTGAGTTTAATGTCATTGTGGTGGACAATCATTCCACCGACGGCACAACGGATATCCTTAAAGAATTGAGCGAAAGCAATCCCCGTGTCGTGCATCTCGTGCCCGAGCGCACCGATTTGGGCATTGGCGGCTGCTGGGATTTGGCCGTGCGCTCCGCTGCCTGCGGACGCTACGCCGTGCAGCTCGACAGCGACGATCTTTACAGCGGCACGGACACCCTCGTCCGCATCGTCGAGGCCTTCCGCAAGCAAAAGGCGGCCATGGTGATTGGCAGCTACCGCATGGTCAACTTCAACCTCGAAACGCTCCCGCCGGGCTTGATCGACCATAAAGAATGGACGCCCGACAACGGGCGAAACAATGCCCTGCGCATCAACGGCTTGGGCGCGCCGCGTGCCTTCCGCACCGACATTTTGCGCCGCCTCGGTTTCCCCAATACCAGTTACGGCGAAGACTATGCCCTCGGGCTGGCCGTTTCGCGCCGCTGGCGCATCGGGCGCATCTACGACGAACTCTACCTCTGCCGCCGCTGGGAGGGCAATTCCGACGCCGCCCTTTCTGTGGAAAAGGTGAACCGCAACAATATCTATAAAGACAGCCTGCGCACCATCGAGCTGCGTGCCCGCCGCGCCCTCGTGTCGCTTTGGAACACCGAAGCCACGTCAGACGATGTGCATGCCTTTTTCGACCGTCAGATGCAGGCGTGGCCCGAAGTGGCGGAACGCTTCGACGATTTGCGTCAAAATATTCAGACGCGCCGTTTCGAGGCCGACGACTATACGCTCGCCGTGCAGTTTAACCCGCGCCGCATGAGTTCCACCGCCGCCAAAATCGACAAGCGGCATTTGAAGGAACGCCCCTGCTTTCTCTGCGACAACAACCGCCCGAAAGAGCAAATCGCTTTCCCGCTCGAAGGGCGTTTCCAACTGCTCGTAAATCCCTTCCCCATACTCCCCGGACATCTCACCATACCCCTGCGCCGCCACACGCCGCAGAGGCTCGAGGACATGATTGACGGGCTCAACAAGATGGCTTGGGAAATTCCCGACTTCATGTTTTTCTACAACGGCGCGCGCTGCGGCGCGTCAGCCCCCGACCACGCCCATCTCCAGGCAGGCTTGCGCGGCGTGGTGCCCATTGAGAAAGATTGGAAGATGTACGAGAACCGCCTCGAGAAGATATATCCAACCGACGGCATGGAAACGGCAGAACTCGAAGACCTCGGATATACCGGCACGGGTGCAGGACTGTATCTGCTGCATGGTTATGCCTGTCCCGCCTTTGTACTGATGGGCGGGCAGCACGACGGCGGACAGTTCCTACTGCGCAAACTCTTCGCCGCCCTGCCTGCCGTGGAGGGCAGCGATGAACCCGACGTGAATATCCTTGCCTGGCGGCAGGCGGGCGGTCCGGGCGATGCCGACGCCGTGGTGATGGTGATATTCCCCCGCCGCAAGCACCGCCCCGACTGCTATTACGCCAGCGGTTCAAGCAATATGCTGGTAAGTCCCGGTGCCCTGGACATGGGCGGCCTGCTCATCACGCCGCGCGAGGAAGACTTTGAGAAAATGACCCTCAAAACGGCAGTCAATATTCTCCGCGAGGTAACCCTCACCGAAAGCGAAACAGCTCAGACTGTGCGCCGCATACACCGCGCCGCCCATTCCGGCACATCGCGCCGCGCCGCCGCACAGGAGGCCGCCCCGCAAGCGGCTTTCGACGAAGAACCCGAGGTGAGCGTGGGCATTATGTCGGCCGAGCGCGTGCGCTTCCGCCTCAGCGGCGCGTTCCACGCCAAGGGTGCTTTGCAGACCGGCGAACAGGAAGCGGAATGCCGCGACGGAGCCATTCTTTGGAACGGCAACATTTACAGCGAACTCTCTTTCATTCCCGATAGCCCCGATGCCACCTTCACGCTCGAGGGCGTGACCATCGGCAAAAACTTCCACTGGGAACAGGAGCAGCAGCAAACCTTCGCCGGCCGCCTGCAACTCATCGTGGACGAGGAGAAACTCGTCGTGGTGAACCACATTCCCGCCGAGGAATACCTCACGAGCGTCATTTCCTCCGAGATGAAATCCACCTCTTCGCTCTCCCTGCTCAAGGCGCACGCCGTCATTTCGCGCAGCTGGCTGTTCAGTCAGATGTTGCGCCGCCGCGCCGCCGCCGGCAAGGGGGCATCGGGCGGTTTCTTCTCGTTCGTGCGCCGCGACGACCAGTACGTGCGCTGGTACGACCGTGAGGACCACACGCTCTTTGATGTCTGTGCCGACGACCATTGCCAGCGTTATCAGGGCCTGCCCGCCGCCGGCGCGGCCAGCGAGATGTGCCGCGAGGCGGTGCGTGCCACGCGCGGCGAGGTGCTGCTCTCCGAAGGCGAGGTGTGCGACGCGCGTTTCTCGAAATGTTGCGGCGGCGTGACCGAGCGTTACGGCACCTGCTGGAACGATGAGGACATCTCCTATCTGCAGCCCGTGCGCTGCGATGGCGAGGGAAACGTCCCCGACCTCACCGGCGAGGCAGAGGCGGAGCGATGGATTATGTCCGCCCCTGCGGCCTATTGCAACACGTCCGAAAAGGCTCTGCTCTCCGAAGTGCTCAACGATTACGACCTTACCTCCACGCCCGACTTCTACCGTTGGCAGACCGTTTTGCCGCAAGCAGAACTGGCGGCACGCCTGCGCGAGCGGCTTGACCTCGATTTTGGCGACATCATCGACCTTCAGCCTTTGCAGCGCGGAGCGAGCGGCCGCATTTCTCTGCTGCGCATTGTGGGCAGCAAAGGCAGTCTGTCGCTCGGCAAAGAGTTGGAAATCCGCCGCGCCCTCGGCGAGAAATGCCTGTATAGTTCCGCCTTCGTCGTGCGCCGCTCGTTTGCCGAAGGCGCACCCTCCGACGCCGTCCCCGCCGCCTTCACGCTCCACGGGGCAGGGTGGGGGCACGGCGTAGGCCTGTGCCAAATCGGCGCGGCAGTGATGGCAGACAAAGGTATCGGCTATAAAGACATACTGCAACACTACTATGTAGGCTCCGACCTGCAGGCACTGTATCAGTAAGGGCGTTCTGCAGAACGCCCGCCGTGTGCGCCGCATGGCATTTAATCAATAAGGCAATTATCAACCGGGCGTTCTGCAGAACGCCCCTACCCGTACCAAACATATCCATCATAAAAAAATGTCCCTTCCCCGTACTCCCTGGACCTGGCTGCCCACGCTCTACATAGCCGAAGGCATACCATATATCGTTGTCACCGTCGTAGCCACCATTATGTATAAGCGGCTCGGCATCGGCAACGCCGACATCGCGTTTTACACCTCTTGGCTCTATCTTCCGTGGGTCATCAAACCCTTTTGGAGCCCCATTGTGGACGCGTTCGGCACAAAGCGCATGTGGATCATTGCGATGCAGCTCATCATCGGCGCGGCCCTCGGCGGACTTGCGCTGACGCTGCCCGCGCCCGGCTTTTTCAAATGGTCGCTCGCCTTTTTCTGGCTGCTCGCCTTCTCGAGTGCGACCCACGACATCGCCGCCGACGGCTTCTACATGCTGGCACTCACGAAGAAAGAGCAGGCCTTCTACGTAGGCATACGCTCCACCTTCTACCGCGTTGCCATCATAGCGGGACAGGGCTTACTCATCATGCTTGCCGGCACGCTCGAACTCATTTACAAGCCCGCCGCCGCATGGGCAACCGTGATGCTCGTGGCCGCCGCCCTCTTCCTGCTGCTTGCCGCCTGGCATTTGGCATCGCTGCCCCGCACGGAAATAAGGGCAGAATGTCCGCGCTCCCAAGGCAACTTCACCGGCGGCATCATCAAGCCCTTCATCAGTTTTTTCCGCAAGCCCGGCATCGGCTGTGCCTTGGCGTTCATGCTGCTTTACCGCCTGCCTGAGGCATTCCTCACCAAGATAACGCCCCTCTTCCTGCTCGACAGCGTGGAGGGCGGCGGCTTGGCGCTCACCACGGCCGAGATAGGTTTCGTGCAAGGCACGGTAGGCATCGTGGGGCTCACGCTCGGCGGCATCCTCGGCGGCATCCTCGCCGCCGGCAAGGGTGGCATGAAGCGTTGGCTCTGGCCGATGGTGGCGAGCATCACGATTCCCGATGCGCTCTATATCATCCTCGCCTATTACCAGCCAGAAAACCTCACGCTGATTGGGGCTTTCGTGTTCTTGGAGCAGTTCGGCTATGGTTTCGGCTTCACCGCCTATATGATTTACCTGCTGCAATTTGCGCGCGGCGAGAACTCCACGGCGCACTACGCTTTCGCCACCGGCTTCATGGCTTTGGGCATGATGCTCCCCGGTTTGGTGAGTGGCGCGTTGCAGGAACTCACGGGCTACCTCAATTTCTTCATCATCACCACCGTGCTATGCAGCGTCACCTTCCTTGTGTCCGCCCTCGTAAAATTTGATGCGGGCGAAGATTAAGGGCAAGATTTTGCTCACCCGCATATTTTTCTCGATTTTATGCTAAGAGCGTAAACGCTATCTGCGCAGACAGTGCAAACTCTCTGCGCAGATATTTTTTGTTCCTCGGATAAAATTTTCATTTTCTCCGAGATATTTTTTCCTTTCCTATAAGAAAGTTTTTGTTACAAACTTTGTAACGCTTGTTACAAACTTTCTAACACATGTTACAAACTTTGTAATACGTGTTACAAACTTTGTAACAAAAAATATCTGCGCAGAAAGTAAAAAATATCTTGCTGAAAGGAAAAACTTTCAAGGAGAAAGGAAAAAATAGCTCCGAGCAAATGAGCGCAGACGGTATTCACGCAATGATTGAATGACGTGAAAGCGGATGGGTTCATACGTAATAGTTGAGTGGGGCTTATAAGCAAATTCTTCTGATGTCATGGTTTGTAAATTTTATAAAAAGAGAGGTCGAACAGAGTCCGCTGCTTATGCCATTTTTATGGCTTATAATTCCGATTAAAACCTTGGCGACAGGCAGTAGAATGTTAGTATTTGGCACGAAGTACTGATAAAATTTTATTGTATTTAGGATTATTAACACAGAAACGCGTTTCAGGGGAGGTAAAATTTATACATTTGCAACAGAAAATAAGAAAGCGATGAGCTGCTACACAGAAAGCCTGTGTGAAAAGGTTATTTAATTATCCTATGTCAAATACTGCAACGAAAGAAATCGTCGATAAAGATTTGCAAAGGCGCAATAAAGGCCTTATCCGCCGAGTAAAGACCGCCTTATTTGACAACTGGTGCCTGAAACGCTCTAAACTTATATATTTTTTTGCATCCAGACTTTTCCGAAGTGACGTTAGGATTAACATCGCCATGCGTTGCCGCTCCGATAACAGCAAGGACTGGGGGCATGCGTGGGTGACGTGCGGCGGGAAGCCCCTATTGGAGCACAACGAGCGCCTGATTAGCAAAAAGCGCACCCTGATAGCAGAAGACAATAAATATATATACTGGATTTACGACTAATATAACAACCAATGGCAAACTTATATCTCACGCATAAATGCAGGCGCGGTTGCCCGTTTTGCTTTGCCCGCAAAGTGCTCAAAGCGGCGCACAACGTGGAGGAAAAGCTCACGCTCGAAGAGATTGAGCAATTTGTGTCGCATTATGAGGGACAAATCGATTCGCTCGGCCTGCTCGGCGGCGAGCCGTTTCTCTATCCCGACCTTGTAAAGGTGATAGAACTCCTGAAACGTCATCATATCCATTCCAAGATATTCACCAGCGCCACTGACCCGCTGCCCGAAGGCCTTGCCGAGTTTGACATCTCGCAGGGCGACATAAACTTTATCGTGAATGTGGGCAGCCGCGACACCTATACCGACGAGAAGTTTGCCAACCTTGAACGCTTCTTTGACAAGTTTCATTCTATCTCCGCGCTGTCGTACACGATTTTCGACCTGGAAAAGGACAATCCCGAGTTCCTCTTCGACATGATAGACCACTACGGGCTGGTGCGCAACATACGCACGGGCATAGCCCTGCCTATCTATCGCGGCGGCAACAGTTACATAGCCCTCGACGACTACAAGCGCGCGGCGGAATACTTCTGCGCCTGCGCCGAGAAAGCCGCCAAGCGGCGCATTACGCTGGCAATGGACTGCGGCTTTCAGGCGTGCATGTTTACCGACGCCCAGTTGGGCAGACTGTTCCGCCTTGGCACTAATCTGGGCTTCATGTGCGGCGCAGCGTTGGACATCGGTCCGGGTTTGAAGGTGTGGAACTGCTTCCCGCTCTTCCAGTTGGGTTGCGTGGACGCCCTTGGTGCCAAGACGCTCGATGAGCTCAAGCTTAATTTGCAGAAAAGGCTCAACGAAGAACTGGGCAGCGGGCGCGGCGTGCGTCCCGAGTGTGCAGCCTGCGAGCTCTACGACCGCAAACTGTGCGAAGGCGGTTGCAAAAGTTTTAAATCGGTAGCATTATAATTTTCAATATATAAAACCATGGAAATCAGTAAAAACGTGACTTGGAAAACCCTCGGCGAGAAGGTTATTGCTGTTAAGGTAGACACCGGCGAGTACTACACGCTCAACGAAGTGGCATCTGTGATATGGAAAGCCATCGACGAAGGAAAATCCAAAGAAGACATCGCAGAAAAGATTTGCACCGAGTACGATGCAACAGATAAAGCTTCGGTGTTGCAAGACATCGAGGAACAAATCAGTGAGTGGCAACATGAATTATTAATCCTTTAAATTAGTACGACTATGACTAAGAAAACTTACGAGAAGCCGCAGACAAGCAAGCACGCTTCTATGGACGTTGTCCAGGGTTCAGGTCTGTATTACACGACGCTGTATTACACCAGCCTGTATTACTGGCATTAATTGTCGTTAATCAAAGTAATGAGTGCGAACTACGCATTGATTGTCGAGGTGGCAGGTGTCTCTATCCGTTTCCAATCGGAAATGGAGGTTGACATCTGTCACCTTAGCACACTCTTCAAGCATCACTTGGTAGCCAATGATGCTACGGCAGCGGATCACGTTGTAGACATTGTGACGATAGAGCGTTCGCCCGTGCCCGAAGATGCCACTTTGGCGTGGAAAGGCTATTACCACGGCGTGGGCTATGACGGAAAGCACGAAAACACGCTGAAGAAATACGTGTCACAAGACAAGCGGTATGAGTACTTCGATACGCCCGACGGCGGCTGTATCACCATCGACCGGGAAAGCCCCCATACCGTTTGTTCGCTGATGTCGTGGAAAAAACTGTTCAGCAAGAAGAAAGAACGCGCTAACATCGGCTCGCTCGTTATCCTTCTGATTCATATAATCATGGCGCGGCACAACCGCTACACGCTGCACGCCTCCGCTGTGGCGTGGAAAGGCGCGGCAATAGTGTTCACAGGCCGCAGCGGACAGGGCAAGAGCACCCTTTGCACGGACCTCACCAAGCTCGGAGCAGGGTTTATGGGCGACGACATCGTCTTCGTGTACCAAGAAGCAAGCAGGATAATGATTGCCCCCTTGCTCTTTGACGCCAAACTATACATAGACTCCCAAAAAGAAAAGACATTTGTGGATATGGCGGCGCAAAGCGGCTGCGAAGCGGGCGCGGCACTGCCATTACAGGCTGTTGCCGAAATCACGCAGACGCGCCAGGGCCTCTCTGCCGTACGGCAGGCAGCCGATGAGCATCGCCTGTTTGACGTGCTGCTGGAAGCGGCCAACAACATCGCCCTGCAATACGACAGCGCCGAATGGCTGTCGCTCTGCGCCAATATCTTAGAACATAAAAAGCTCTATAATTTCTCCTTTGGCGACCGCCGCCTGCTTAATGTAAACGTTCTCGATGACTTCATTCAGTAACACAGAAATATTATCGCTATGGCAGATGCCCGGCGAGGCTATGTGGCGCATTGCATTGCAGCAGGCTTTGCAGAATTTGCCCCAATCGGCATCGCTCTGCGTGGAATTGCTGCGCACCGCGCCGCAGGAACGGTTGGACGACTGCGCGAAGGCATTTCTCTCAAAACTACCTTTCCTGAAAGAAGGCTATGCGCCGGTGGAAAAGCTGACCGATACAAAGGTTTGCGACTCCTTTGCCAGTTTGGCAGAAAGCTATAAAGCCATTTTACATGACCTGAAAGTAAGGAACGATCAAGAAACCGCTAAAATCTTCTACCTATACTTCAACGGCTTGCGACCCGACTTGAAGCTTCTCTTTCCGGAAACGGACTTTACGGGCTTGCGCCGCGACAACGAGCGCGACAAGAAAGAGGAGCATCAGCTCATGGTGTTCGTGACGGGGCTATGCAACCTGAATTGTTCCTATTGCTTCTCCAACGACATAGAGCGCAGGCAGATTACAGAGGACGAATTACGTAAAATTTTCAAGTGGGCATCTGAAAACGGCTGCAACTGTGTTACGCCCTGCGGCGGAGAGCCATTGATGTACAAGCACATCGGTCTGCTGCTCGACTTGGTGCAGGATTACGGCATGACTACCTATTTTGCCTCTAATTGCACCTGGCCTTTATCACGCTTCACTGAGCGGCAAGCCAGTTGCATTAAAAGCCTGACTTTCCACATCACCGAAGCGCTGTGGAAGAACGCGGAATATATGCGCATCTTCTGCGAAAACATACAGTGGGCAAAGCAGCGCGGCATAAATATCATAGCCCGATTTAACATCGTAAAGCCGAATACAGACTTTACAAAATGCTTCGAACTGATAGAGAAACAGGAGCTGAAATGCGTGAACATCGCCCTGACTATTCCCGACCGTTCGCACGATAATATATATGTAGGCGCGTCCTATTTCTCTGACTTTATCGATGACCTGCGGCGCGTATTGGATTTTTGCAAGAAACGTAAAATCAGCCTCAACTTTGCCAAGACTGTACCGCCTTGCATATTCCCGGAAGAAGAGGCGTTGCAAATGCTGGCTTACGATAACTTTCTCCCCTTCTGCAATGTACACGAAGACGGCGGCACGCGCAACGTATGCATTTCCCCTGCGAAATACATCACGCCCTGCCTCGGCATGTCGGCACCAAAAGTGCTTTTCTCGGAAAAGCTGACGTGGGACGATTTGTACAAACAGATGGGCACGGCGGTAAACTGCGCCTTGCGCCAACCGCTCTTTAAAAAATGCAATAAGTGCTTCCTTTACCACAGACACCTGTGCCAAGGAGCCTGCTTAAGTTATAAAACACATGCGTAGCAAACGGATAAAGCGTTTCAGGCAGCATCTGCATAATGCCTTTCAGAAATTCCGTCTGCGCTATTTGCAGCCGGGACGGCTCACGCATCTGCCCGACACGCTGACCATCGAACTGACCAGCCATTGCTCGCTGGCTTGCTCATGCTGCCCCAACGGCATCGCCGGCGCACGCCGTCGCGGTCGCGACACCATAACGCTTGACAACTTCAAGAAGCTACTTGAGAATATTGACGTGCCTGTGCGCAGCGTGTTCCTGCACCTCCACGGCGAACCGTTCCTCAATAAAGATTTGCCCGAAATCGTCAGGCTGCTTGCAGAGCACGGCGTTGAGGAGTTTAATATCTTTAGCAATGCATACAACATCAAGCCCGACCTGCTCGAAAACGTGCTGCGCAGTGTGGACGGCAAAAAGCTCAACCTTGCCTTCTCGGCGGAATTGTACGACAGGCAGGCGTATGAGCACATTCGCTGTCCCGGGCGTTTCGATACGGTGTGGCAGTCGCTGCAAGATATTGACGCGTTGATGCAGAAGCACGGCGCAACCTACTCTGTGAACAGCATCGTGCATCGAGAAGACATCGGTATCTTGCCCGAACGGGTCCCGGATGTATTTCGCCGCCTGCCGAGCCTGAAAAGCATGCACCTGACAAGTGCTTTCCCCTGGCCGCATCTGCCGCAAACGGGCGACCTGGCCGGGCATTTGCGTCGCAAACGAAGCATTTGCAACCAAATTTGGCAGTTGCCTGCGATTATGGCCGACGGCAGAGTGACGATGTGCTCGAGCGACTATAACGCGGAGTGCGTGGTCGGGTCGCTCTACGAGGAAAAGTTCAGCAAAATCATCAACAATAAGGCCGCCCGCGCCTTCCGCCGCAACATTGCCCTGCGCCGCCCTGAAAGCAACGCGCTCTGCAAGGGCTGCCTGATAGACCGCCACACGGCGTTTTCGCGCATCGTGAACCGCAAGTTTGTGGAAAAGGCCGCGCCCGAGGCGTTGCAAAAGTATTTTGCAGCGTTTGGCAAATATTTTAATATTTAATATTTAGAATATCTCCCGTTTATAAACATTCATACAGAAGAATATGCCCAACTTAATGCTTACCAACTGGTGCAACTACCATTGCCCTTATTGTTTCGGCGTGGACATGATGGTGCCCAAAAAGCCGAGGAACGCCATGAGCCGCGAAACGTTCAACGGCATTATGGAATGGATGCAACGCAAACCGTTCGACCGCGTGATACACCTTATGGGCGGCGAACCGACGCTCAATCCCGACATCGAATGGTTCGTGAACCGCTTGCTGGAACAGAACATGCACATCACGATTTTCAGCAATATGGCAACGCCCCAGGCAGTGCAGCTGGCGGATAAATGCTCTATGTTGCCCGTGCACTGGGTGGCCAACGTTAATAACCCCACAAAATGGAACAAGGCGCAGCGCGAAAACATCTCTAAAGCACTCCGTGCAGCAGGCAAGCATGCCTCTATCACATTTAACATACAACCCGAAGAGCCTAACGAACTGTGGGCGCTGGAACTGATTGAAGAGTTCGGGCTGAACCCGAATATCAAGGTGGGTTTTGTGCTGCCGACGCTCACCTCGTCGAACATGGCCCTCAAGGACAGCGAGTACGGCATTGTGGCGCAGCGTGTGGTAGACCTCGTGAAGGCAGGCGAGCGGCTCGGCGTAAGCGTAAGTTATGAGTGCGGCGTGCCTTATTGCGTGTTTACTGACGAACAATTAGGCTTTTTGTGGCGGCACAACTCCAAACCCGCTTCCGGCTGCTGCTCGCGCCTTGACATTACGCCCGAGGGCGAAGTGATGTATTGCCTCCCGCTGGCTACGGCGGGCTTGCGCCACTACTCAGAATTTGCTGACTACCATGAATGTCGCAAGTGGTTCGAAGACCGCTTTAAGCCTTACCGAATGTTGGGCAGCAAAATAGAATGTGCCGAATGTCCCCTCAACAATCCGATGCAGTGTCGCGGGGCGTGCCTGGCAAAGAATATGATTGGGGCAAAGAACATTGAGATAGGAAGATAAGTGATACAATTTCCCGAAAATAAAGTCTGTGTGCCAACAGGCGAGGCAGACATGGTGCGCGCTCTGCTCGTACAAGACAACTACGAATGGATTGCCAGGCGGGCGAAGACTTTGGGCATTAAGGTGGTGCCGATTAAAGGCATTGACCTGCTGCAAACGGTTTATGCCGAACGCTTTGACCGCCCCGTTCGCGACATTGACTTGCTCTGCTATTCGGAAGAAGATTGCCGTCGACTGGCAAACGACCTGACAGGAGAGGGTAGTTATCGCCTTGAATTTGAGTTCTCGCTCCGTCCTGAAGCACTTGCCACCAAGCGCAAAGTATCTCTGCTCTCAAATGTGCGGACAAAGGTGAACGTGGATATTCATACGGCATTGGTAACCAAGAAATTCTTTTCGCGCACCGTTGGGACGTTCAACGAAGACGCTTTGCAGCGCATCGCAGGAGGACGCTTGGAAACCGTGGACCGTTGGCTCTTCTTGGCACAACATGCAGCTTTCCACAACTTCTCGGATCCAAAGTGGGTGCGCGATTTGAAAATCATCTACCAAAACTTTTCGGAGGAACAACGTGCGGAAATCTCCCGCCGTGGTGGTCAGTATGGGTTCGGCCGCGTAGTGAAGGCTGCCCTTTGGCATTGCGGCGAATGGCAGGGCGAAGAAAATGCCTTCCTGCGTTTCGTGCGCCGACTCAATCGCCCTTGGAAGCACAATCTGTTTTACCGTTTCATTGCTGGATTTTGGGAATTTGCCTTTATAGAAAAGAGGAGCGCGCGGTTACGGGCATTTCGAGATTTGATATTTCCGAATCTCGGTACGCTCACCAATATCTACCGCGTCCGGCACAAAGCATTGTTGCCGATGTACTACCTGCTCAATATACTGATTATGCTGCCCGCCGCGCTGCTATTCGGAGGCGTATATATAATAATGAGTAGATGAATAGCAAAATTAAATATTACTGCAAAGCAATAAAAAGGGAAAGCCTGCGTTAATAATGTAAAAACAAATACAACAATGGAGGCTATAATGCTTATGCAGGAAGAAAACATAGTGATAGAAGATGGCATGTCGGTGTGGGGGCAAGCAGCGAAAAGGACGATTGACTGCCTGCTGGCAGCCGTGCTGCTCGTCGTGTTTTCGCCCCTCTTTCTGATTTGCTATATCGCCGTCAAGCTTGAAGACGGCGGGGCTGCTATTTTCAAGCAAGAGCGCATCGGCTTGCACGGCAAACCCTTCTATATCTATAAGTTCAGGAGTATGTGTATGGGCGCAGAAAAGGGCGGGCCGAGGCTCTTTGCCGGCGAAAAGGACGACCGCCTCACCAAGACGGGCAAATTTCTCCGCGACCACCATCTCGACGAACTGCCGCAGCTTTGGAACGTGTTTGTAGGCGACATGGCTTTTATCGGGCCGCGCCCGGAGCGTAAGTTCTATATCGACAAGATTATGGAGTGCGACCCGCGCTATGCGGAACTTTATAAAATCCGCCCGGGCGTCACTTCTTACGCCACGCTCTACAACGGCTACACCGATACGCTCGAGAAAATGCTGCGCCGCCTCGAACTCGATTTGTACTACCTAGAGCACCGCTCTTGGATCTTCGACATGAAAATCCTTTGGCAGACGTTTTATAAAATTGTTTCAGGAAATAAATTCTAAAACAAAAAGGGACGCAATTGATTGCGTCCCTTTTTTTATTGCTTGTTCCTTTCATATGCCTCGACGATGCGCGTGACGAGCTTGTGGCGCACGATGTCGCCTTTGTCCATCTCTATGAAAGCGATGCCGGGAATGCCACGCAGGAGTTCTATCGCCTCGATAAGGCCGCTGCGCACGGAGTGGGGCAGGTCGATCTGCGTGCGGTCGCCCGTGATAATCATCTTAGTGTTCCAGCCCATACGGGTTAGGAACATTTTTATTTGCGCCGAGGTCGTGTTTTGCGCTTCGTCGAGAATGACTACCGCATCGTTGAGCGTGCGGCCACGCATAAAGGCGAGCGGGGCAATCTGTATGACATTCGTCTCTATATATTCCTGCAATTTGGCAGGCGGTATCATTTCCTCCAAAGCATCGTAGAGCGGGCGCAGATAGGGGTCGATTTTTTCTTTCATGTCGCCCGGCAGAAATCCCAGTTTTTCGCCCGCCTCCACTGCGGGGCGGCTGAGGATTAGTTTCTTGACCTCTTTGTTTTTCAGCGCACGCACGGCGAGCGCGATGGCGGTATAGGTCTTGCCAGAGCCGGCGGGGCCGACGGCAAACAGCATGTCGTTCGTCCGGAATGCCTCTACGAGTTTGCGCTGATTGGCCGAGCGGGGCGCGATGGGGCGGCCGCCCGTGCTGTAAACGATGGTGTCGGAATTGGCATCGCTCTCGGCGGTGCGGTGCTTGAGGATATTGATGATGTCCTCCTCTGCGAGCCGATTGTACTTGGCGCAGTGGCGGTCGAGTGCGGCGAACGTTTCGTCGAACGCCGCCATGTCTTCTTCGCTGCCGATGACGCGCACCACGTTGTCGCGGGCCACGATGCGCAGCTTTGGGCAAAGGGCGCGGAGCAGGCGCAGGTTGGCATTGTTGGCGCCGTAAAAGAGCGCGGGGTCGGAGGATTCTATTAGGAAATGCTTTTCTGTCATATAGGAAAAGGAATATTGCAGGTGCAAAAATACGCAATACAAAATAGATTTTCCTTATTTTTTTGTTACTTTTGTGCTGTAAAACCAAGTTTTAGTAGACGAGTGAACAAGTAAACGAGTAGACGAGACAGATTTATCTTGCAAACTATATTTTATATGAGTAACTTCTCTCGTTTACTTGTTTACTCGTCTACTTGTTTACTAAATATCATACCGCTAAACTATGCTCAAAAAGATAACGCCCGCCCATTTCATCCTCTTTTTCGTCTTTATTGTTTGTGCGCTATTGATCGTGAAGTGCGTGCGCCCCGACATTGCGCAGCCGCGCAGGCTTGCAGCCGCCCAGCCCGAAGAAGAGGCATTGGCGGCGGAAGCAGAAAGGGTGATGCCGAACGATACGATCGGTTTGCAGAGCCTCCACGTCGATTCGCTGCTGATGCGTGCGCGCAGGCCCTATATATTATTAAATGAGAAGGGCGAGCCGGTGAAGAACCGCGTTACGAGCGTGCGCCGCTTCGAGGACGCTTTTCCCGACCTCAACGACGTGCAATTGGCAACGGCGCAAAGGCTCGGACTGCCCGATGCCATAGAAAACCGCGACGAGGCGGTGCACAAGATGCGCGAATTGGTTTACGTGGGCGACTGCCCGTTTTACACGATAAAGCCTTTGCATCATTCTATCGCTTATCTCGTGCCGCGTGCCGCGAGGCTCTTGGAAGAAATCGGGCGCAGTTTTATGGATTCGCTCGCTACAAAAGGCTATCCCCTGCACAAAATGACCGTCACCTCCATATTACGGACAAAGGAAGACGTGCGCCGCCTGCGCAACGTGAACCGCAATGCCTCGGAGCAAAGCTGCCATCAGTACGGCACTACTTTCGATATTTCCTACAACCATTTCCAGCGCGTGCAAGACCCCGATGCGCCCGAGCAGCCGCAAACGTGGGGCGTGACGCTCAAATCTATCTTGGCGGAAGTGCTGGAAGACCAAAGGGAAATGGGAACGTGCTATGTGAAATACGAATATAAGCAGTCGTGTTTCCACATCACTGCGCGTTAGCCCGTTGCTCCTCCGGCCAATTCACGAGATAAAGCCTGTCAGTCGTACGGGTGAAGGCCGTGTAAAGCCAACGGAGATAAGAAACGCCGAGCGCGTCGGGCGGCAGATAGCCCTGGTCGATAAAGACGCGCCGCCACTGCCCGCCCTGTGCCTTGTGGCAGGTCACGGCATAGGCATATTTTATTTGCAAAGCATTATAATAGGCATCAGAACGGAGCGCTTTCATGCGCTCCTTTTTTGTAGATATATGCGCATAGTCTTCGAGCACCGCCTCATAGAGACGGCGGCTTTCGTCGGCGGTGAGCGCGGGGGCTTCCGACTGCAAAGTGGAGAGTAGCACGCGGCAATCGAGTTCTTGCCCGTCGTAGTCGGGGAAGCGCAGCGTCACGTCGGCAAAGCGAAAGCCGTATTGCTCGTGCACGTTGCGCACGGCAAGCACTTCCGCCACGTCGCCGTTGGCGATAAAGGAGAAAGGCAGGCTCTCGCCTTTGGGCAACGCGGCGGCGGCCTTTTCGGGCCAGTGGTAATTGTTTTTCACCGCCATGATGAGGTCGCCGCGAGAGAGTTCCTCCTCGCGATAGAAAATTTGCGAGCGGATACCGTTGTTGTAAACGTTGGCACGCTTGTTGGAGCGCGTCACGACAATCACCTCGTCTGCACCAAATTTGTCGTAGTCGCTCACCAACGCCTCAATAAGTTCGTCGCCCGGCAAAAAGCGTACCTCGCCCTTCGCACTTCCCGCAAGGCAGGGCAGTGCATCGGGGGTTTCGGCAATCATCTGCCGCAGATGCGTGGCACCGGTCAGCACTTGCGAGGCATCGTCCTGCCGCACCACGTCCGTAAGGTCGGCACTGCCTACCGTCATTCCCATTCTTCTGAAAACATCGTCCTGCAAAGCCGGACTGTCTGCCTCACCCACGGGCGGCAACTGCGCTGTGTCGCCCACCATAATGAGGCGGCAACCGTTGTTCCCGCCATAAACGAAGCGCAGCAAGTCGTCGAGCAATTGCCCCGTGCCGAACACGGATTCGGAGAAACTGCCTTCGCCCGAGGCAATCATGGAAGCCTCGTCCACAATGAAGAGCGCGTTTTTCAGACTATTGAAACCGAGCGAAAAGCGCGTGTCTTCGCCCTTGAAAGTATCTTGGCGGTAAATGAAGCGATGGATAGTGTAGGCAGGATGCCTGGCATAAAGCGAAAACACCTTGGCGGCCCTACCCGTAGGTGCAAGCAGCACGACGGGGCGTTGCAACTTCTTCAGCACGCGCACCAATGCCGCCACCAGCGAAGTCTTGCCCGTGCCAGCGTAGCCGCGCAGAATGACGAGGGCGTTGGCACAGGGCGTGAGTTGGAAGCGCGAGAGCAAACGAATGGCACGGGCCTGCGATGGCGTAGGCTCGTGCCGTAATTCTTCTTTTATAAGTTGCGAAAAATATTGTTCAAGCACAGAAATCAGAATAAGAAATTCCTGAAATCGTTGAATAGGGCGAATGCCATGAGCAGCAGCAGCAGCGTCATGCCCACGGTCTGCGCACGCTCCATGAACTTGTCGCTCGGCTTGCGGCGCATGATGACTTCTACCAGAAGGAAGAACACGTGACCGCCATCGAGCGCGGGAATGGGCAGGATATTCATGAATGCCAGCATCAGGGAGATGAACGCCGTGAGTTCCCAGAAGCGTTGCCAGTCCCACACGGCAGGGAACATGCTGCCGATTGCGCCGAAACTGCCCACGCTCTTCGCGCCCTCTGCAGTGAAGATATATTTCAGGTCGTCCACGTAACCCGTCAGCACCTTCCAGCCATGTATCGCGCCAGCGGGGAAACTTTCAAAGAAACCGTAGGTGCGCGTCACGCTTTCGTAGCGCGTGGCCGTGGGGAGGTTCCAGGCGATGCCGAGCATATAGTCTTTGCCGAGCATCACGTTGAGCGTATCTGTCATGCCCGTTTCGGCACGGCGCACCACGAGCGCGGCTTGGCGCATCTTCATGCTGTCGGCCGCGTTGCCCTGTGCCAGCACGTCGGCAATCGAGCCGCGCACGACGGCGTACTCGTTCCACGTGCTGAACGCCTTGCCGTTATAGCCAATCAACTCATCGCCGGCACGTATGCCCGCCTTGTCGGCCACGCCGCCCGCCGTAACACTGTCGATGCGCGAAGGCATCAGCACTTCGGCGAAGCGCGGCTGGTCTTTCAGCATTTCTAAAAGACTCAGGTCGCCAGGCAGCGCAAAGGTCACCTCTTTGCCGTCGCGCAGCACCGTCACGCTGTGTGCTTCGCTAATGGCGCGGAACATGTCGCCGTCCATACGCTCGAGTTCCACGGCATCTGTGCGTAGGGGAATGTCGCCGTCGCGGAAGCCGAGCGACTGTGCCATTTCGTTGTATTTCAGTCCGTCCGTCATGTTGCGCAGCGGCGTGTACGTGTCGCCCCAAGTGAAGAGTACCATGGCGTAAATCGCCAAGGCCGTAAGGAAATTCACAAGTACGCCGCCTATCATGATAAACAGCCGCTGCCACGCCGGCTTGGCGCGGAACTCCCACGGCTTTACAGGCTGCTTCATCTGTTCTGTGTCCATCGACTCGTCAATCATGCCTGAGATTTTCACATAGCCGCCGAGGGGCAGCCAGCCGAGGGCGTAGGTCGTGTCGCTCTTCTTGGGCTTGAACTTAAAGAGCGTGAACCAAGGGTCGAAGAAAAGGCAGAATTTTTCTACTCTCACCTTGAAAATTTTGGCAAACAAGAAGTGCCCGCCTTCGTGCAAGACGACTAGCAGCATGAAGCAGAGGATAAGTTGCAGGGCGCGGATAAAGAATATTTCCATTTTACGTTATAAGATTTTTAGAAAAGGGTTTGTGCGATGCTGCGTGCCTCGGCATCGCAGGCAAAAAGGTCGTCGAGTGTTGGATTTTCAATGAAAGATGCTTTTGCGAGCGTTTCCTCGATGATGCGCGGCACGTCGGCGAAACCGATGCGCCCTTCTCGGAAGGCGAGGTTGGCAATCTCGTTGGATGCATTGAGGACGCAGGGGGCGTTGCCGCCGCGCGCGATGCTTTCGTAGGCAAGGCGCAGGCAAGGAAAGCGGTCGGGATCGGCCGGCTCGAAGTGGAGCGCGCCGAGTTTGAAGAGATCGAGCCGTTGCTCGCTCACGGCGATGCGCTGGGGGTAGGAGAGGGCGTAGGCGATGGGCAGACGCATGTCGGGCAAACCGAGTTGCGCCTTGACAGCCCCGTCTTCAAACTCGACAGCAGAGTGGACGATGCTTTCAGGATGCACCACGACTTCGATATCCTCGGGCGCGATGCCATAGAGCCAGTGCGCCTCGATCATTTCAAAGCCCTTGTTCATATAGGTTGCCGAGTCGATAGTGATTTTCGCGCCCATGGCCCAGTTGGGGTGCTTCAACGCCTGCGCGGCGGTCACGCTGCGGAGCTGTTCCTTAGAGAACGTGCGGAACGGGCCGCCAGAGGCTGTGAGCAGGATTTTGCGAATGGGGCTTGACTCGCCGACAACACATTGCAGAATGGCTGAATGCTCGCTGTCTACGGGCAAAATGGCCACGCGATGCTCCAAGGCGAGGCGGTTGATAATCGCGCCCGCCACTACGAGCGTTTCCTTGTTGGCGAGGGCTATGGTCTTGCCCGCCTTGATGGCTTCCACCGTGGGGCGCAAGCCTGAAAAGCCCACCATGGCCGTAAGCACTACGTCGATGTCGCCGGAAGTGACCACTTGGCTCACGGCGTCGGCGCCGGCATACACTTTAATCGGTAAATCGGAAAGGGCTTCCTGTACAATATTATATTGTGTCTCGTCGGCTATCACCACAGTGTCGGGCTTGAAAGCGCGTGCCTGCTTGATGAGCAGTTCGGCGTTGCGGCCGGCCGTGAGCGTGTGCGCCTCGAAAAGGTCGGGGTGGCGGCTGATCACGTCGAGCGTCTGCGTACCGATAGAGCCGGTGGAGCCTAAGACTGCAATCTTTTTTTTAGACATATATATAATGTATATTGTGTTGCGCCCGCCGCTATTTGTTCAGTTCCACAAGCCCGTCGGGCAGGTGCAGGGTGAGCGTACGTTTCTTCAAATTGAAATCTACGAGGAAATCGTCGTGATAGGGCAGTATGAGTTCTTCGCCATCTTCTTTATCGATGTAAAGCAATACGTTGGCCGAGGACTCGTCCACGCCGGAGATTTCGCCCAAAGCACCGGCGCGGTCATCGCGAACACGAAAACCCGTAAGGGCTTTGTAGGAGGAGAGTTCAAAATCTTCTTCCTCCTCATTGGGCAGGGCTTCGAGCGGATAGTACACCTCGCGCCCCACGAGTCGCCGCGCCTTGTCTTCTGTGTCGATATCTTCAAAAGAAAAAATCGCGGTTTCCTTGTTCTTAAATCCGTATTCCTCCCAAAAGAAAGGCACGAGCAAGCCGTCCATATCCAAGAAAAGATAAGGCGAGTCGCCCCGGTCGAAGGCGTCGTCGGTGAAGCGCAGCTCCACCTCGCCTTTAAGTCCGCGGATACGCGTGATGCGCCCGATGTGGAAAGTATCGTTTCTGTCGATCATGCCTCGCAGCGTTTGATGTTTGCGCCGAGGCTTGTGAGGCGTTGCTCGATGTTTTCATAGCCTCGGTCAATCTGTTCGATGTTGTCGATGCGACTCACGCCGTCTGCGCTCATGGCGGCGATGAGCAGGGCGATGCCGGCGCGTATGTCGGGCGAGACCATGCGTTTCGCCCTGAGCCGCAGGGCGTTGTCGTGGCCGATGACCACGGCGCGGTGCGGGTCGCAGAGTATGATTTGCGCACCCATTTCGATGAGCTTGTCTACGAAGAACAGGCGGCTCTCAAACATCTTCTGGTGGAACAGCACAGAGCCTTTTGCCTGCGTGGCCACCACGATAAGCACGCTCAGCAAGTCGGGCGTGAGGCCCGGCCAAGGCGCGTCGGCGAGATTCATGAAAGAGCCGTCGATAAACGATTCTATCTCGTAGTGCTCCTGGCGGGGGATAAAGATGTCCTCTCCTTTTTGCTCCATCTGCACGCCGAGGCGGCGGAACGATTCGGGAATCAACCCGAGGTCGGCAGCTGCTGCGCCGCGAATGGTTAGCCCGTCGCCCACCATGGCCGCCATGCCCATAAACGACCCGATTTCAATCATGTCGGGCATAATCGTGTGGGTCGCGCCGTGCAGGCTGCCCGTGCCGGTAATGGTGAGCAGGTTGGAGGCGATGCCGCTGATGTTTGCGCCCATAGCGTTGAGCAGGCGGCAAAGTTGCTGGATATAGGGTTCGCAGGCGGCGTTGTAAATCGTGGTCGTGCCCTCGGCCAAAACGGCTGCCATGATGATGTTGGCAGTGCCCGTCACGGAGGCCTCGTCGAGCAGCATGTATGTGCCTTTCAGTTTGTTGGCGGAAATGGAATAGCGCCCAGCAGTCTCATCGTAAGAGAATTGCGCCCCAAGTTTATGGAGTCCGAAGAAATGCGTGTCGAGACGCCGGCGGCCGATTTTGTCGCCGCCCGGCTGTGAAAGCAGGGCGCGTCCGAAGCGTGCCGTGAGCGGGCCGAGCAGCAAGATGCTGCCGCGCAGGCGCGAGCAGCGTTGCAGAAACTCTATGCTCGACAGGTATTCGAGGTTCACATCGGCGGCTCGGAACGTATAGTCGCCCGCGCCGTTCTGCGTCACCTCAACATCGATGTCGCGTAAAAGCTGAATCAGGTTGTTTACGTCGAGAATGTTCGGAATGTTCTTGATGCGTACCGGTTCGGAGGTAAGGAGCGTGGCGCAGATCACCTGCAAAGCCTCGTTTTTCGCGCCTTGCGGCGTGATGCTTCCCGTCAGGCGGTGTCCGCCCTCTATGATGAATGATGCCATGTCGCAGTAGTTAATGGTTATTGCCCTTCTTCCCCTTCTTGTTCCGTTGCTCGCGGATTTCCATCAGGCGCATGCCGGGACGCGAAAAGTCCGGGGCCAATGCTCCCTCGGTGTAGGCGGCGATGTCGCGCGCCACCTTGGCGTCTTCCACACCGTCGCCTTTCCATTCGGCAAGGCTGCGCTTCATGCGTGTGCCCACCTGCCGCAGGAGTTGGCGGCGCTGCGCCGTGTCGGGCATTTCGGGGAGCGACTTCACGGCCTCCTCGATGAGGTGTCCGTAATGCCGCCACTTAATTTCGTGGCCTGGGTAGGAGAGATGCGGTTTCTCTTTCTCCTCATTATAGTGCGTAATGGGGAAAGGGTAGTCAATGTCGAGCTGATAGTTTGCCATAAACGCCAGATGGTCCCAAAGCTTTCGGCGAAAGTCGGGCACGTTTTTCATGCCCGGGTTCACGCCCGCCATCACCGTGATAATGGCTTTGGCATAGGTTTGCCGCTCGTTTTTGTCGGCGATGGTCAGCGCGTGATGCACCATGTCCTGCACCAGCCGCCCGTATTCGGGCATTGCGAGGCGTTCGCGCGTGGAATTGTAGTCCATATATATAATATTGTATATGGGGAGGGATTATTAGAAAAGGTTTTTGGGCTTCGTGGCCACAAACTCCTTTAAGTAGAAAGGTTCGAAATAGGCCACGTCCTCAACTTTTCCCTGTGCGAGCCGGCGCTCTGCGAGCGGCATCATGTTTTTCGCCAAAGGATGTATGCCTTCGATAAAATGGGCGTTGAGGTGCGTGATGACGGCCTTGCATTTCTCTGCGCCGTTGCCGAAGAAATACACGGGGCGTTCGTCAAGAAATTCCCTGTAACTCTCTTCCGTCACGATGTCAGCCCCCGTGGGGCGCAGTTCTTTGAGGGCGCGGTCGTAGACGGCGGCATAGACTTCCATGCGCCGCGCGTCGATCATCGGGCAGAGCAGCGCGTCGTCGGGCAGTTCGTCGTGATAGAGCAGCACGGGCACGGCCAGCGTTTGCAGTGTAGGCACAGAGAGCAGTTTTGCGCCGCGTCCCATGCACACGCCCTTGGCAGTGCTCACGCCGATACGCAGCCCCGTGTAAGAACCCGGGCCGCAGCTCACGGCAACGGCATCGAGAGGAATAGCATGGCTTTCGGCAAAAGAAAGGGCTTCGTCGACAAACGGCGCAAGCACTTGCGCGTGCGAAGGCCCTTCGTAATCGGTTTTATCAAAAAGGCACATCCCGTCTTGCGAAACGGCGACGGAACACACCTGCGTAGAGGTTTCAATATGCAGAATGCACGACATCGTAACTATATAGTAAGATAATTATGCTGCAAACTTACGTAAAAATACCCTAACAACCGAATTTTTGCCACACAAAGGCGCATTTACATATAAGAAACCCGCATTGCTGTAATCATTCAAAGGGTTTTGGAATTTTTCCATAAATGCCGCTTGCTCCATTTGAGGTTACGGCGGCAGAAGATATTAGCGGCGGCCCGCATCGCTGCAAGCCGCCGCTATTTTTGATTTGCCGGTGCGCTATTTTACTGCTGCTTGTTTGTATTGGTCAGCGTTGCGCCCTTGTATTCGCCGGTGAGGGCTTCGAGGAAGCTCTTGACCTTTGCGATTTCTTCGGGCTTCATCGTGCGGCCTACCTGATACTGCGCCATCATCTCAATCGCCTTGTCGAGCGTAGGCACGCTGCCGTCGTGGTAGTACGGCCAGGTGAGGGCTACGTTGCGGAGCGTGGGCGTTTTGAAGCGGTAGCGGTCGCGCTCGTCCTTGGTCTGTGCCCAGCGGCCGTTGTCGGCATCGGTCAGGCCCGACTTGGCGTTGACTTCGCGGTCTTTGAAGTAGTCGGCGCGCTTACCCATGAGTTCGTACGACAGGCCGCCCATGTTCACGCCGGCGTGGCAGGTGGCGCAGTTGTATTCCTTGAAGAGGGCATAGCCTTCCACTTGTTCGGGAGTCATGGCTTGCTTATCGCCTTTCAGGTAACGGTCGAAGGGAGAATTAGGCGTGATGAGCGTCTTCTCGTATTCGGCGATAGCGTCCGTAATTGTGGCTTCGCTCAGACCCTCGGGATAGACAGCCGTAAACATCTTCACGAAATCGGCGTCCTTGGCCAGTTTGCCGGCAATCTCATCAAACGATGCCGAACCCATTTCAACGGGATTCAAAGGAGGACCTCCGGCCTGTGCGGCGAGGGTTGCTGCGCGGCCGTCCCAGAACTGTACGAAGTTGAAGCAAGCGTTGAACGACGTAGGAGCGTTCACGCCGCCCTTCTGTCCCTTGATGCCTTCGGAGTACTGCTTGTTGTCAACGCCGGCCGTGGTTACGGCGTGGCAGGTGGCGCACGAAATAGTGCCGTCGCCCGAGAGGCGCGTGTCGTGATAGAGTAGTTTGCCGAGTGCCACCTTGCGGGCGTCAACTGCCACGCTGTCGGGAATGGGGCGCACGGGTTCGTTCTTAAATTCCTCGGCTGCCAGTTCGTTGGGGTAGAATTTGGCGCGGTGTTCCTTCACCCAAGCGAGGGCGCGCTCCGTCTTCGTGGCGGTGAGCGACGAGCCCCAGTGGGCAATGTAGTACTGGAAAAGCGGCATCGTGCCGTCGGCGATGGCTTTTTCCACTTTTGCGAGGTCCACTTCGTTCACGGCCGTGCCGTTTGCAATGGCCTGCATCATCGGAGCGATGTCGAAAGCCTTGTAACCTTCTTCAACGTCTTTCTTGATAAGGATTTTGGCGATGGGGAAATCGGCATAGAACGGCAGGTCGGGGTTTGCTGTGTGGCAGAACACGCAGCCGCCGTCGTTCATAATCTGCGTCATTTGCTCATCGAGCGGCAACGCTTCGTCGGGGGCTTGATTCACGGCGCGATAAGTCACGGCCAGTCCCACCAACACTACTGCGCCGCCAATAAGGATTTTGCTTGACTTTTTCATAAGCGGTAGTTGTTAATGAAGGGTTATTGATAGATTGTTTGAGATGCGTTATAGGAAGTACATTTCTATTGAATTTATGAATATGCTTTGGCTGAATGTGACAAAAACAGTCAAAACAGCTTGCCCTGTGTGGGCTTCGCTCGCCTTATCCGATTAAGCCCCAGCCTGAAAGTCTTCCGACTTTCGTCTGTTGCTTAATCCGCTAAGGCTGCGGTCGGTTTCCGCCCGCCCACACAGGACAAGCAAAAAACAGGAAAAAGTAAAGCATCTCTTCTTTACTAATTATGAGAAAAAGTAAACGTCCACTTTTTTCTGTTTTTTGCTTGCGTCGTTTGAAGCGGGCGGGAACCGACCGCAGCCGCAGGGATTAAGGGCGAGTAAAAGCCGAGAGGCTTTCTAACTCGGCGTTAAGCCTGGCGGCGTGCCCTTGGGCTTCAAACGATGCAAGCGGTTTTTATGGTTTTTGTCAAATTCTACAGTTAATCCGACCAATGTATTACAGATTTCTATAGAGCTTGCTTTGAGGGGCGTCTATTCCATATAGCTGTGCATGCTTTCGGCTGCAGCGGGCAGGTAGTTCACGCCGTACCAGCACATTTGCAGCAGCAGGAAGCCGATGACGAGGCAGGCATAGGGCAGGCGATGCGCCGCAGGCTCGGAGGCGGGGCGCAGGCGGCAGTGCAGGTAGGCGAGGTAAACCGCCCAAGTGGCTGCTGCCCACGTTTCTTTCGGATCCCAACTCCAATAATGCCCCCACGCCTGCTTAGCCCAAAAGCAGCCCGAGAGCATGCCGAAGGTGAGAAAAACAAGGCCGATGCGCACCAGTGCGTCAGTGGAGGGCAGATAGGCAGCCTTGCCTTGCCACAGACCGGCAACGGCGAGGAGGAAAGCGCAACCGAAGAGACTGTAAGAGAACATGTACACCGTGACGTGCGGCACGAACCACGCGCTTTGCAGTGCAGGCATCAGCGACTGGTCGTGTATTTCGGGGCGAAGCAGGTTGATGACGATGAACACCGTGGCCACAACGCCCGAGAAGAGGGGCAGCCAGCAGTAGGCCCAACGCCGATATACCAGCCAGCCCGAAACGACCATAAAGAGCGAGTACCACAGGCGCGTTTCGCCGAGCGTGCGCAGCGGCGGACGCTCCAAACCGACCCATAGCCCTGCCACAAAGACACAATATATAATAATGCCTATCCCCGTCAGCCACAGCGACGCGCGGCTCGCCTTTTCGCGACGCAGCAGAGCAACCGCAGCGCCTACCGCCCATAGTAGGACGGCGGCGATAGAGAAGGGAAGGAAATGCGTCCAAGTCATTGTTTTGCGTGTATTTTAGATAAGAGCATTCCTCCAACGCCGCATAGCAAAAGCGTTATGCCTAAGCACATTGGGGCCTGCCACGGCTGACGCACTATTTGCAGCACGCAGTAAGCAGTCTCGTCGTCGGGGGCATTATGGTCGTAACTCACGAGGTAGAGTTTGTCCTGCCATGTGGCGGCGTGCGGATTGTTTACAGAGATAGAGATGCGCTCGCCGTCCAAAGCAATGGCGGCTTCATACTGCACCACGGAATGGTCCGCCTCGCTGCGCTCCACGCGAAAGTCTTTCAGTTCGACGGCATAGGGCAGGGCGTTGATGCGTCCTTTCTTGTCGTAGGCCGTTCGTGTTTCCTGTCCGCGCATGGCGATGCAGCGCAAGTCTTTCATGTCCGCGCTGCCCATCAGTCCCGCCGCCAACGCCAGCCACAGTCCGGCGTGCGCGGCGATGAATGTAAAGCCCCATTGCCGCGCGGGGCGGCGCAGGCGATGAATGATGATTATCGTGAGCTGCACAAGCAGCAAGGCGAGCAGGCCTACAAAGGGTAGGGAAGTGGCAAAGTGCGTCAGTCCCGTGCGGTAGAGCCACCCTGAGGAAACCGCATCGGTCTGAGGCACGCAGCCGCCCGCCACGCACCAAGCGGCGATTAAGCAAAGTAAAATGATAGACAAATCCGTGCTGCGCAACAACTTGACCCATTGCTTTTTGCTGTATTCTCGTTCAACTACTACACAAATAGCAATTAGTCCCGCTAAAATCGCAAAATTTATGGGGAAGGCAAACATCTTCGGTTCCAAATTGCCGAAGATGAGCTGCAATATCACCAAAGCGATAACGTATGTGGCAGTCCGTGCTTTCATCTCTGCGTGTGCTTAACCTTGCAAAATTATGAAAAATGTTGTTTCTATGCTTGCAGGGCGGTAAATATTTTCATTTTCTCGCTTAAAAGCAGTCAGTAGCCGCCGCATCCTCTCAATTATCCCCGAGCAATTTTTTACTTTCGCCTTGAAATATTTTGCTGTCTTGTATGACATTTCTTACTATCCCTAAGAAAAAGTTTGTTACAAAGTTTGTAACACGTATTACAAAGTTTGTAACATGTGTTAGAAAGTTTGTAACGGCCGTTACAAAGTTTGTAATAAAAAATGTCTTAGCAGGCAGGAAAAAATATCAAGGAGATAATAAAAACTTTCAAGGAGCGAGGAAACTTTTTCAGAAGGCCCGTGCTGTCTTTTCCTGATTTTACTAGACACTTTTTGCTCTTATTATCTGAAACGGTAGACAGTTTTTTTATGCCATACTGATTCAATAGACACAATGCAGGAAGTTGTGCTGTTTTTATTGACATATCAGCCTTGGCCTGCCTG
>JALFUO010000076.1 GCA_022784065.1 Bacteroidales bacterium
TTGTCATCTTTTGTTTTCTTTTCGGTCTAAATCGTAAGTCTCATCGGTCACGTAGCCCGCTACGCTCCCTCTTCAACTTACAATTTATCCTCGAAAATAAATCCAAAATCTGCCAAAGCGAATTAATAGAACCCACCTTAAACCAACACCTGTCAAAACCATGAACAAAACAGCAAAAAACCTTGCGCACAGCGTTTCTCTATGGCTGGCAATAGTAGTTGCTTTCCCTCTCTTTTTCGCTTCCTGTAAGGATACGGATGATAAGGATGATGATGCCGTCCCATTGGACGATGCGGTGTTGATTGATGAAGACGTGGACGCTCCGCCCGTGGGTGACGAACTGAAAGTCATGGCCAGCGGGCGTGCTTACGTGGTTCCCGGCGACTACATCTATAGCGGACAGGCTCTCATCAACCGCTTGAAGGACCGCGCTTCTGCGGCGGATGCCACCGTAAGGACCTTCGGATAAAGAAGTCGTTCAAACTAAAATTCATCCCTAATGACGAGCCCCAAGCTTATAGGGTGTACAGTGTCGACTTCAGTCAGTCCGTTCCCGTCACGCTGGTCACCAATGCCCAATAAGCCCTGAACGTTCAGAAATCTTATGCACCATATAATAATGAAATGAAACCAATAGAACCATGAAAAAGAACCGCTTTTCGATGCTGGCTCTGCTCGGCATAGCAGCCATCACCACCGTCTTCATTCTCTCCTGCTCGGACGATGACACCCCAAGCCCGACACCGAGCCCGACGCCGTCCCCGACGCCTGGGACAACGACCAAAAATCCCGCCTGCTTCTTGAAAGACAAAGAGAAGCTGGCCACCATCTACACGATGAAGGACCTGGACGGAACGGGACGCCTCTACGAAGTGAACTACACCGCCGACTACAAGCTCGACGAAGCCCTCGATGCCAATATCTCCAGTACGATGGGGCTCTTAAGCTTCGTGCAGCATAATCTCTACGACAGTGTGCCGGAGCCTCCCACCAACAGCACGTTGTCTTTCCTGCCCGGATGCAGCGCCTTCGCAGTCCCCGACCCGCAGGGCAACAGTTATCAGATGGGACGCAACTATGACTTCCTGCACAGAGTTAAAATCAGCGGTACTGACCAATACGCCTACGTCCCCATCTCGGCCTTCATTGTCCGCACGGCTCCCGCCGGCAAGAAAAAATCCATCTCCTTCGTCGACGGTCTGAACTTCGGCTACTATCAAGGTGCCTGCAACAACGACACTACCGACCTCTCCTTGCTCATCGGCCTTCCATACGCAGCCCTCGACGGCATCAATGAAGACGGATTCGCCATCGGTGTGCTGTCGCTCAACGAAGCACCTACCATGCAGACTGACCCTGCCAAGAAAAACATCAACACGACGGTGGCAATACGCCTGCTGCTCGACAACGCCTCCACAGTGGACGAAGCAATCGACCTACTGGGGCAATACAACATGAGGATGTTTAACACCGACGACAAGCACAACTACCACTACCTGATGGCCGACGCAAAGGGAAACTTCGCCATCGTGGAGTACACGCGCAACCCAAGCAACCCCAGCGAGCAATTCCCGACACGGATGGAGGTACTGCGACACAACGACACCTTGCGTTGCGTCACCAACTTCTATGTTTCTCCCACCATGGCCGGCACCAACGACGGCTGGGGTTCTGAACACGGAAAGACCCGCTACTGGGACTTGCGGTCGACCCTACAGAACCACAACTACGCATTGACCCCCGAAGCGGCCATGTCCCTGCTCAGCCTGGTGTCGCAGGAGCGCAAGGACAACGACCCGACTTCCTTTACACAATGGTCAGCACTGTACAATCTGACCAACAAGTCCGTGCGTCTTGCCCTCCTCCGAGATTACTCCAAGTTTTTTGACTTCAAGGTGGAATAAGAGGCTGGGGCTTTCAGGTCGCAACATAGGTTCGCTCTCTGTCATTCTGGGCGGCCGTCGCACAACGTGTGATGACCACTCAGAATGACATATTTTTTTGCGCAAAAGTAGCAACCGGACTATACTTATTCTCATCAATACACTTCTCAAACTCTATAACAAAACCGCCCAAAGATGAAACAAACGTGCTGCCGGGACTGCTAATTCCTGCCTCTCTTCCCTTGCCTTTACTGCCAAAACAGCAACATCATATAAGGAAATTCGTCTGAAAAGTAAGAAATTCGTAAGTTTGTAGGCAGAAAAGCAGGGGAACCATAATCAAACGCCCTCAAATGCACATTCTGTTGCAAATAAGAATATGCTATCGCCTGGTACAAACGCCTATTACCTCTCAAACAATACATTAAAATGGCTACGACCCATAACATCAGCATTGACTCTAAAGCCTATCAAATGGGACAGCTTTATGCAAGCCTTCACAACGTCAGCGTCAAAAAGCTGATAGAAGATTACTTCATGTCATTAAGCGGACATTCGGAGAAAATTTCAGCAGTCGAAGAACCACTGGCCAACTACCATATTTCAGAGAAACTGAAAGAAGTGGAAACCGGCATCGATTACGGGAAAGGCCTATCGCTGGATTACAAAAAAGAAATCGGAGAACATTTAACGTCAAAATATCTATGATGCTCTTTCTGGATACCAATATTATACTTGATTTCTTTTTGGAGCGCAAACCTTTCTACTATTCTGCAGCGGCACTCCTTACGCTGGCAGAAGAAAAAGGCACACAAGTATTCGTGTCAACGCACAGCATCGTTACCTCTGAATATATTTGTTGCGAAAGGATGAAGATGCCCGTTAGCCAATGGAAGAGAAAGATTACCGCACTATTGTCTATCATAGAAATCCAGCCAATAGCAAAAGAGGACTTGCTTTATGCATTGCAGCACGATTGGAACGATTTTGAAGACTGCGTTATGTACCATTGCGCGAAACGATACAATTGCAACAAATTGATTACAAGAAATCCTAAAGACTTTTTGATCGCAGGGGGCATTGAAATTCAACTGCCGGAATCATTTCTACAAGAATACAGCTAAGGACATTCCACATATAGTATCAACTGCCGCAAATATGAAATACTCTTTTATCATTCCCGTATTCAATCGGCCGTCCGAAGTGGACGAACTGCTGGAAAGCCTGTGCGCACAGACGCTTCGGAGCTTTGAAGCAATCGTTGTGGAGGACGGGTCGCAAGTGCCCTGCGAAGACGTTGTGAAGAAATATGCCGACCGGCTGGACGTGCATTATTTCACGAAAGAAAACTCCGGGCCGGGGCAGACGCGCAACTTCGGCGTGGAACGCGCCAAGGGCGAGTATGTGCTTATCCTCGACTCGGACGTGGTGGTGCCGCCCGATTATCTCGCGGCGGTGGACGCGGAACTGACACGCGAGCCGTGCGACGCTTTCGGCGGGCCCGACCGGGCGCACCCGTCGTTCACGCCGATGCAAAAGGCCATCAACTACGCCATGACCTCCTTCTTCACCACGGGCGGCATACGCGGCGGCAAGAAGCAACTCGATAAGTTCTACCCGCGCTCGTTCAATATGGGCGTGCGCCGCGAAACGTATCTCGACCTTGGCGGCTTCTCTGAAATGCGCTTCGGCGAGGACATAGACTTTTCGACGCGCATCTTCAAGAGCGGCGCGCGCTGCCGCCTCTTCCCCGAAGCGTGGGTGTGGCACAAGCGGCGCACGGACTTGAAGAAGTTTTTCAAGCAGGTGCACAACTCCGGAATTGCCCGCATCAACCTCACCAAGCGCCACCCCGGCACGCTCAAGCTTGTGCATCTGTTGCCTGCGGCCTTCACCTTGGGCCTCGCGCTCCTGCTGCTCGCCGCGCCGCTCTGCCCGTGGAGCCTGCTGCCCATCGGCGTGTTTGCCGTGCTGATAGGTATTGACGCTGCCCTGCGCGAGCGCAGCCTGAAAGTAGGCTTGATTGCCATTGCGGCAGCCTTGGTGCAGCTGACGGGTTACGGCACGGGCTTTCTCCGCGCCTGGTGGCAACGCTGCGTGCAGGGCAAAGGAGAGTTTGAGGCGTTCCGAAAGAATTTTTACAAATGACAGAGCCAGAACAAAAGAAACAGCAGCCGGCAGGCATCAAGGCCTGGGACGCCGCCGACCGGCCGCGCGAAAAGATGATTGCGCTTGGCGCAAGCCGCCTCTCGCCTGCCGAACTGCTCGCCGTGCTCGTGGGCTCTGGTAGCCGGGGCGAGACGGCAGTGGAGCTGATGCAACGCATACTGAGCGACTGCAACGGCAGCCTCAACACCCTGGGCAAGATGAGCCTGGCGCAGCTGCGCAAATACAAGGGCATGGGCACTGCGAAAGCGCTCATCGTGCTGGCAGCCTGCGAACTGGGACGGCGCAGAAGCCTCTCTTTCATGGAGGAGCGGCCGAGGGTGAACAATTCGAAGGACATCTACAATTATTTCCTGCCCCGTATGCGCGACCTGCCTACCGAGGAGTGCCACGTGCTGCTGCTCAACAACCAGTTGCGGGTGCTGCGCTCGGCAGCCATCGCCTCGGGCGGCATAACAGGCACGATTGTAGATGTGCGCGTGGCCTTGCGCGAAGCCATCACAGCCGGCGCAACCGCCATTGCCCTTTGCCACAACCACCCCTCGGGCGTGCCGAAGCCCTCTAAAGCCGACGACGACTTGACGCGCCGCATGAAACGCGCCGCCGAGGCGGTGGATATTAAGTTTATCGACCACATTGTCCTTGCCGACGGCTCGTATTACAGCTACGCCGACGAGCAGGGGCTGTGAGCGGGAGAGATAATTTACAATTTTGCCATTCGTATCTATATTTTCTATAAAAAATATGACTGCTGAAGAAAAGCTTGCGATAGAAGAGCGCATCGTTGAAGTGCTCAAAACCGTATACGACCCTGAAATCCCCGTCGACATCTATTCCCTCGGCCTGATTTACCGCATCGAACTGCAAGACGACGGCAATCTGGAAGTCGACATGACGCTCACCGCCCCCAACTGCCCCGCCGCCGACTTCATCATGGAGGACGTGCGCCTCAAGCTCTCGGGCATCGAAGGCGTGAAAGAGGCGAAAGTGAACCTCGTGTTCGAGCCTGAATGGGACAAAGACATGATGAGCGACGAGGCAAAGCTCGAACTCGGGTTTATGTAGGGCGTTATCTTAATTGATTTACCGAAAATGAAGAACATCTATTTCCTCTCCGACGCGCACCTTGGCAGCCTTGCCATTCCGCACCGCCGCACGCAGGAGCGCCGCCTCGTGAATTTCCTGGATAGCATCAAGCACAAGGCTGCGGCAGTGTACCTGCTCGGCGATATGTTTGACTTCTGGCACGAATACCGCACGGTGGTGCCGAAAGGCTACACGCGCCTGCTCGGCAAAATCAGCGAACTGACGGACATGGGCGTTGAGGTGCATTTCTTCACGGGCAACCACGACCTTTGGGTGCACGACTATTTCCAAAAGGAATGCGGCATGACGGTGCATAGGGACAGCCTGATGGTGGACCTCTACGGGCAGCTCTTTTACCTCGCCCACGGCGACGGACTGGGGAGCAGCGACCGCAAGTTCAAGTTTCTCCGCGCCATGTTCCACAACAAGATATGCCGCGCCCTCTTCGCTTCGCTCCACCCGCGCTGGGGCATGGCGTTCGGCCTGGAATGGGCGCGCCGCTCGCGCATGAAGCGCCCCGACGGCAAAGAGCCCGACTATATGGGCGAGGACAAGGAAGAGCTCGTGGTGTTTGCGAAAGATTATCTCAAAACGCACCCCGACGTGAACTTTTTCCTTTTCGGTCACAGGCACATCGACCTCGATCTGATGCTTGCCCGCAACTCGCGCCTCGTGATACTCGGCGACTGGATTTCGCGCTACACTTACGCTGTGTTCGACGGCGAGCATCTCTTCCTCGAAGACTATATAGAGGGCGAAAGCCAGCCGTAACCGTTTGCTATTTTCATATATACTTAATCTTTAGGTTGAATTAAGGTGGGTTCTATAAATTCCCACCGTAAAAATTTACAATAATGTTGGGTTGACGTTTTGTCACTTAACTGAAATCTCAGGCCTCACGAGTAGGGGCGTTTTTGAAAAAGCCCCGACAAA
>JALFUO010000073.1 GCA_022784065.1 Bacteroidales bacterium
TTGCTCATGCCACATGCATAGTACTCACGAAGAACTGATAACTTGAACGATTCGCTGTACTTCTGATTTTTACGACTCATTTAGTAGTGTTTTGGGATTATAATGGAAACTAAATGTGTCTACCTATATCAGTATAAGACAGTCAACCATTTCAGGAAAAGGCATGTCGCAAACTGCTATATCCAAAACATTGGTAATACTATCCGAATTTCGGGTAGCGCGCCTTTTGCCTTTTCTTCCTTATTTTGCAACCAAAAGCAGTAACAGAACAATCCTCTCAAACCAATTTATGAACCTCCCAAAACGAACGATTGCGTTAAGCCAAATGAGCAAAACCGAGTTTACTCGAATTTTGCCATGGCGAGCAATCGCACTTTTAAGAATACTTATGATAAGATTATTTCTAATAGTATTATTCGCAACAATCAATCTCAACGTTTTCGTTAAGCCAGATGAGCAAAGTCGAGTTTGCTCGAATTTGCCATGGCGAGAAAACGTCTGTTGAAAACGAACGTTATGGCACAGAAAAAGATAATCCAGACGGCAGGCCGCACGCAGTTGGGCGAGTTTGCCCCAGAGTTTGCTCATCTCAACGATGACATTCTCTTTGGAGAGGTGTGGAGCCGCAACGACCTCCTTAGCCTGCGCGACCGCAGCCTCGTCACCCTCACCTCGCTCATCAGTCAGGGCATGACCGACTCCTCGCTCACTTACCACTTGCAGGAGGCCAAGAAGAACGGCATCACCCGCACCGAAATCTCGGAAATCATCACCCACATCGCCTTTTATGCAGGGTGGCCTAAGGCATGGGCTGCTTTTCGGCAGGCCAAAGAAGTGTGGGCGGAAGAAAGCACAGGCAACGACGGCAAGGCCGCTTTTCAAAAAGAGATGATTTTCCCTATCGGTGAGTCTAATACGGCCTACGCCCAGTATTTCAAAGGCAACAGTTATCTGGCTCGCATTTCAAACGAACAAGTTTGCATTGCGAACGTCACCTTCGAACCTGGATGCCGCAACAACTGGCATATCCATCATACCACGAAAGGCGGCGGGCAAGTGCTAATCGGCATTGCGGGGCGCGGATGGTATCAGGAAGAGGGGAAACCTGCGCAAGAGATGCTTCCCGGCACGGTCATCCACATTCCTGCCGGCGTGAAGCACTGGCACGGCGCCGCCGCCGACAGTTGGTTTGCCCATTTGGCTTTTGAGGTGGAAGGCGAGAATGCTTCCAATGAGTGGCTTGAACCGGTAAGCGACGAAGAGTATAGGCTTTTGAAGTAACCGCGAAACAATAATTTGTGATGCTAATGTGGCACATTTACTCTTTATCGGCTATTTCGGGGCTGCGAGTTGCGTAATGAACAATAAACCAAACGTTTTTGAGTTATATAGAAAGGTTATTTGATTATGCAAGAGATTTATCTGAACACCATACAGGGCTTCAACGAATATAACGGGGTGGCGACGCTCCATCCCTTAGTCAGTGTGTTGCACGTGGAGAACACGGAGCACATTCAAAAGTGTGTGATGCACTATGGGCTTTATGCCATCTACCTTAAGGAGACCAAGGGTTGCAAACTCTCTTACGGCCGCACGCCCTACGACTTCGACGAGATGACGGTGACGAGTTTCGCGCCGGGTCAGGCGGTCACTGTGGAGCCAAACCCTGATGTGCCTTTTGCTAAATATACGGCTTTGGCTTTCCATCCCGACCTGCTCAACCGCACCTCGTTGGCCAAACAGATAAACCGCTACGAGTTCTTCGGCTATACAAGCACCGAGGCTCTTCACTTGTCGGCACAGGAAGTGGAAGTGTTTCGCGGCGTTCTCTCCATGATAGAACAAGAATTGCATCATGCCATTGACAAGCACACGCGCGAACTTATAGTTTCTAACATTGAGTTGCTGCTCAATTACTGCCTACGCTTCTACGACCGCCAGTTCATCACCCGCGAAGAGATAAACCATGGAGTGGTAAAGAGGTTTATCGCCATGCTCGACGACTATATCGTAACCAAAGCCCAACGGGAAGGCCTTCCTTCCGTGGCCTGGTTTGCCGATAAGTGTTGCCTATCCACAGGCTATTTCGGTACATTGGTGAAAACAGAGACGGGGCGTGCCGCCAAGGACATCATTGCCGACCGCCTCCTTGCCCATGCCAAGCAATTGCTGAATGACGACACGCTGGCCGTCTCTAAGGTAAGCGAGCGGCTGGGGTTCGAATATCCGCAGCACTTCGTCCGTTTCTTCAAGATGCACACAGGGATGACGCCGTCACAGTATAGGAAAGCATCATGACGGGGAGTACCATGTTCTTGCCGTTTTTTTGAGGATTACTCATATCAAACACGATTTTTTGTGCCTTCGATTATTTGGGTAACGAATCTCAAAGCAAATTTTCGTGCAAGCGAGTGCAATAGAGCTTGCTCATATTGCCGAGCGCAGCCGAAAATCTCAAAGCAAAAATGTCAAAGAAAAACGTTTGTCGAAAACGAGCCTGAAAACGAGCCTGAAAACGAGCCGAAACGCAATTTTCAAGTAAGCAAACGGCCTTAGTAAGATAAAAGCGTTAATTTTGCATTTAAATAATGTCGGCTGCGCTCGGCAATTTAAGTAAACTTAATTGCGCTCGCTTGCACGACATTTCGCATACACTATCTTTAATATATGACACGTAGTATTTTGAAAGGCCTTGCTTGCGCCATGTGCCTGGCGGCTGGCTTATTGACCGCATGTAAGGATAACAAGAAAGGAGAGGCGCAAAGCGAAAAGCGCACCGAGATGGAAGAGCGTGCGCAGGAGTATCTCGCCAACGCACGCAAGTCGCTGGCGCAAAAAGATTTCGCCGCTGCCCGGCAAAGCATAGAGCAAATGCGAAAGGACTGCTACCTCGCCCTCTCCGGGCGCAGGCAGGGCATCTTGCTCATGGACTCGATTGACTGCGCAGACGCGCAGCAGCAACTCGTGAAACTCGACAGCCTCGTGCGCCAAAATCCCGACGATGACGGCCTTGCCGAGCAGTTTGAAGAAAAATGCAAAGAGGTGGATTTCTATAAAAAGAAAATCGTGCACGACCGCAAGGCCATGCAACAGGAAATGGAAGATTTGTAAAACTGAGACAATGAGAGTTTAGTAAACAAGTAGACGAGTAAACAAGTAAACAAGACAAGTTACTCATCTAATAATATTATTGGCACGACATTTACATAATGTCGGCTGCACTCGGCAATTTAAGTAAACTTAATTGCGCTCGCTTGCACGACATTTCTGTCTCGTCTACTCGTCTACTCGTCTACTATCAAAAATAACCGATGACACTTTCTTTGCAAGAAAAATTCCGCGCGGAACTGAATGAAAAGCAATTCGAGGCCGTGTGCTACGACGACGGTCCCTCGCTCGTGGTGGCAGGAGCGGGTTCGGGCAAGACGCGCGTGCTGACCTATAAGATTGCGTGGCTCATCGCCAAGGGCGTGGAGCCGTGGCGCATTCTCGCCCTCACGTTCACCAATAAGGCGGCGCGGGAAATGAATGGGCGCATCGCCGCTATCTGCGACGCAAAGAGCGCAAATGCCGTGTGGAGCGGCACGTTCCACAGCCTGTTCAGCCGTATCTTGCGCATAGAGAGCGAGGCCGTGGGCATTCCCCGCGACTTCACGATTTACGACTCGGGCAACACCCTGAGCGCAATCAAGAAAATCGTGAAAGACCTCGCACTCGACGACAAGGCATACAAGGCCTCCGCCATCGCCGGGCGCATATCCAAAGCCAAAAACCTCTTGCAACTGCCCGCAGACTATGCCGCCGATAAGGACAACCTCGACCGCGACCGCCGCAACGGAGTGGGCGAGCTGTGGCGCATTTACCAGATGTATCAAGACCGCCTGCGCGTGGCCAATGCGCTGGATTTCGACGACATCCTGCTCTTTACCCACCGCCTGCTCTTCCAAAACGAAGATGTGCGCCACAAATACCGCGAGCGGTTCTCGCATATCCTTGTGGACGAGTATCAGGACACGAATATGGCGCAGTTGCAAATACTCCGCCTGCTCACCACGCCCGAGTCGCGCATCTGCGTTGTGGGCGACGATGCGCAAAGCATCTACGGATTTCGCGGGGCAGACATCACGGGTATCCTCAACTTTACGAAACACTACCCCACGGCGCACACCGTGAAACTGGAATGTAACTACCGTTCAACGAGCACCATTGTGGAAGCCGCCAACAGCGTGATACGCCACAACCGCGAGCAGATATTCAAGCAAGTTTACGCCGCCGCACCCGGCGATGGCAATAAAATCAAACTCATCAAAGCCGACTCCGACAAGGACGAGGCACGCTTGGTGCTGCAAGAGGTGGAGCGGCTGCATTTCCGCGAACACGTGGAATATCCCGAAGTGGCTATCCTCTACCGCACCAATGCCCAGAGCCGCTCCCTTGAAGAAGCCTGCCGCCGAAACGGTATACCATATAAAATATATGGCGGCATGTCGTTCTACGGACGCAAGGAAATCAAGGACGTGTTGGCATATCTGAGCCTTGTGTGCAATCCCGACGATGACGAGGCCTTTCTCCGTGTGGTCAATCTGCCGGCAAGGGGCATCGGGGCCACGACCATCAACCGCCTCCGTGCCCACGCCATAGAGATGCGCACCAGCCTTTGGCAGGCGTTGGGCGGCGCGGCGGCTATCCCCTCCCTCTCCAATGCGGCGATGAAAAAGTTGCTCGACTTCCGCGACCTCATCGCATCGTTCAGGGAAAAGATTTCCGAGGCGAGCGCCTATCAACTCACGGTGCAAATACTCGAGCAATCCGGCATGACCGCCATGCTTGCAGCCGACAAGACACCCGAGGGGCAGGCGGCGAAGGACAATATCAACGAGTTCCTTAGTTCCGTGTACAGCAAAGAACTCGAAGTGCAGCAAACCGAAGGCGGCACGCTGCGCCTGATGGACTTTATGTCGTACGTTTCGCTCCTTACTACGACCGACGAGGAAGGCGATGCCGACGCGGCGCACATCAACCTCATGACCATACATGCTTCCAAGGGATTGGAATTTGACGCCGTGTTTATCACAGGTATGGAAGACGACCTTTTCCCTTCTTCTTCGGCCCGTCTTTATCCCAAAGAGATGGAAGAAGAGCGGCGCCTCTTTTACGTGGCCCTGACGCGCGCCCGCAAGTTCTGCGTGCTGACCCACGCCGCCAACCGCTACGTTTACGGGCATATGGAAATGGCAAATCCGAGTCCGTTTCTCGACGAAGTGGATCCGCGCTACATAGAGCGGGCTGGTTCGCGGTCAACCGCTTCCCGCGCTTCTGCCCCCTTGTTTGGCGGCGCGAGTGATTTTGCAGCGCGTTACCGCCAAAACGCCACGCCGCAGCCGTCCATCCCGCAATCTCGCTTTACGTCCTTAGGCCGCCGGCCTGCACAGCAAAGTCCTTCGTTTACACCGGCTTCTGCAACGCCTAATCCTGTTGCCGCGCAGTCGGCGGGCGGCGTGAAACCCGGTAGCGTCATTGTGCACGAGCGGTTCGGGCGCGGCACGGTGGTGGGCATCGACGGGGTAGGGGACAGCACCAAGATACATGTGCATTTCGAGGCATCCGGCGACAAAAAACTCTTGGTAAAATTCGCCCGTTTCCAAGTTATTAGTTGATTTACTGCCAAAAAACGCCTGTTTGCCCTGCAAATATCCAATAAAAAGCCTTATCTTTGCACTCGCAAAAGCGATGCCGCATAATTTGCACGGGGTGTAGCGCAGTCCGGTTAGCGCACCTGCTTTGGGAGCAGGGGGTCGAAGGTTCGAATCCTTTCACCCCGACAAAACAAAAGAAGTCGTTGAAAATTAGTTGTTTATAAAACGTTTTCAACGGCTTTTTTTTCTTTAAAATATGCGTTTTTAGGCTATAAAAAAACGATTATTTTGCACTTTTCTGCACTATTATGCACTATTTTGGGCCAAAATGCGTGCAAATTGCGTGCAAGTATTTTCAGAGCAGAGAAGAGCCGAGGGATTTTAGCCTTAATGTTTTGCACTTTTTGTGCGCATTTTCCACCATTCTTCACCGAAGTCCTTGGATTTTTTTACCCACAAAATCCGTGAAATTCGTGGGCAAATAAAATTCCCCCGAGCACTCCTTCCCAAAGTGCGAACAAACGTTATCGCCTTTCCACGCTTTTTATTTTGCGCGCAAAACAAGCACTGCCTTATAAGAAACTGCGATTAATTCAGCAGAAAAACGTAATTTTGCAACAAATTAGGATTTGTGTGCATTGCCTGCATAGATGAAAACGCGGCAGTGCACCCCATAAAAAAGACTTGTATGGGATTTTTTGATTTCTTTTCCAAGAAAAAAAACAAGGAAACGCTCGACGCCGGCCTTGAAAAGACGAAAGAAAGCTTTTTCGGCAAACTCGCTCGCGCCGTCGCCGGCAAAAGTAAAGTAGACGACGAGGTGCTCGACAACCTCGAGGAGATTCTAATTACTTCCGACGTGGGCGCAGACACTACCGTCGAGATTATCCAACGCATCGAGGATCGCGTGGCCCGCGACAAGTACGTGGGCACTTCGGAACTGCAAAACATTCTGCGCGAAGAGATTTCCGCCCTCCTCACCACCTGCGGCAACGACGATGAAACGGGGTTTGACCTGCCGGAAGACAAGACACCGTATGTCATCATGGTGGTCGGCGTGAATGGCGTGGGCAAAACCACTACGATCGGCAAACTGGCCTACCAGTTCAAGGAAGCCGGCAAGAAAGTGGTGCTCGGCGCGGCCGACACGTTCCGCGCAGCCGCTGTGGAGCAGCTCTGCATTTGGGGCGAGCGCGTTGGCGTGCCCGTGGTGAAGCAGCAGATGGGCAGCGATCCCGCCAGCGTGGCATACGACACGCTATCATCGGCCAAGGCACAGGGAGCAGACGTGGTGATTATCGACACCGCCGGCCGCCTGCACAACAAAGTGGGGCTGATGAACGAACTGACGAAAATCAAGAACGTGATGCGTAAGGTGGTGCCCGATGCGCCCCACGAAATCCTTCTCGTACTCGACGGCAGCACGGGTCAGAACGCGTACGAACAGGCACGCCAGTTTGTGAAAGCCACCGAAGTGACGGCCCTTGCCGTGACCAAACTCGACGGAACGGCAAAAGGCGGCGTGGTAATCGGCATCTCGCATTTGCTCAAAGTGCCCGTGAAGTACATCGGACTCGGTGAAAAGATGACCGACTTGCAGCCCTTCAACCGTCGCGCCTTTGTAGACTCGCTGTTTGGCGACAAAGAGGCGTGACACCTGTAAGCACTTTTCTTTTTTCTATCTATACATATAATATATATGCACAGCGTAGACATCATCACGATGGGCTGCTCCAAGAACCTTGTGGATTCGGAGCAGCTGATGCGGCAATTCAAGAAATTCGGCTATAAAATATACCACAACCCCGAGCGGACGCACGGCGACGTGGCCGTGGTGAATACGTGCGGCTTTATCGGCGACGCGAAAGAGGAGAGTGTGAACATGATACTCGAACTTTGCGACGCAAAAGAGCGCGGCGAACTCAAGAAAGTGTTCGTAATGGGTTGCCTTTCTGAAAGATACCTCAAAGAACTCGTTGAAGAAGTTCCGCAGGTGGACAAGTTTTACGGCAAGTTCAACTGGAAGGAATTGCTCACCGACCTTTGTGGCGATTACGACGAGACGCTGCGCAACCGCCGCGTGCTCACCACGCCCAAGCACTATGCCTATCTGAAAATATCCGAGGGCTGCGACCGCAAATGCGCTTACTGCGCCATACCCATCATCACAGGAAGCCACAAGAGCCGTCCCATGGAGGAAATCCTCGATGAAGTCAGGGAATTGGTGGCAGAGGGCGTGAGCGAATTTCAGGTTATTGCGCAGGAACTTACTTACTACGGCATCGACCTCTACAAGGAGCAGCGCCTGCCTCGGCTCATCGAAGAAATGGCACGCATTCCCGGCGTGCGCTGGATAAGGCTGCATTATGCTTACCCCACGCATTTCCCGAAAGATTTGCTGCGCGTAATGCGCGAATACCCAAATGTTTGCAACTATTTAGATATAGCGTTGCAACACATTGCCGACCCCGTGTTGCAGCGTATGCAGCGACACATCACGAAAGCCGAAACCCTTGCCCTTTTGCAGGAAATGCGGCGCGAAGTGCCCGGCATCTGCATACGCACAACGCTGATGGTAGGTTTTCCTGGCGAGACGGAGGAAGACTTCAACGAACTCCTCGACTTTGTGCGCGAGGTGCGTTTCGACCGCATGGGGGCTTTTGCTTACAGCGAGGAAGAAGGCACTTACGCCGCCTTGAATTATGAGGACGATGTGCCCGAAGAGGTGAAGCAGGCGCGGCTGGACAAACTGATGTCCGTGCAAGAGCGCATCTCCGCCGAACTTTGCGCCGCCAAGGTGGGGCAACGCTTCACGGTGGTGATAGACCGCCAAGAAGGCGATTACTACATCGGGCGCACGGAAGCCGACTCGCCGGAGGTGGATTGCGAGGTGCTCGTGCCCGTAAGCGAGCAGTCGCTGCAAGCCGGCGCATTCTATACGGCTGAAATCACGGGGGCTGATGAGTTCGACCTTTATGCCACGATTGTTGATTGATACAATATTATATATATGAACAACAAAGATTTTCTCAACGCAGTTTCCCGCCGCATGGGCATTTCCCAAAAAGAAGTGCAGGCGATGTCGGGCGCGTTTGCCAAGGCCCTTTCGGAAAATCTCGACGATGAAAACAGCCTGAACGTGCCCGGCTTCGGAAGTTTTGAGGTGAAAAAGAAGTTGGAGCGCGTGGTGGTCAGCCCGATTACCAAGAAGCGCAAACTCGTGCCGCCCAAACTCGCGCTTGCCTTCAAGCCGAGCAGTGGGTTGAAAGATAAAATACAATAAAGGATGCCTGTAAAGAACAAAATTTCGCTTCAAGAGTTGGCAGTGTTCATGACCGCTGCCGATGAGACCCTCGACAAGAAAACTTGCGAGGCCTTCGCACGCACCCTTTTCGAGGTGGTAGAAGAGGCCTTGCTCACCGATAAGTTTGTCAAGGTGAAAGGTTTCGGCACGTTCAAACTCGTTGCCGTAAGCGACCGCGAAAGCGTGAACATCAATACGGGCGAACGTTTTCAGATAGAGGGACATACAAAGGTGTCCTTCATTCCCGACAATGTCCTGAAAGATGAAATCAATCGCCCCTTCGCGCACTTTGAAACCATAGACTTGAGCGACGACACCGAGCAGGCGGAACTTGACGCCATTGATGCCGCCGCTGAAGAAGAAGCACAAGAAATGCAGGCATCGCAAGAAGCAGTGGAAGAAGCCGCAGATGAAGCAGTGGAAGAATTTGTAGAGAAATCTGTTGAGGAAGAACCTGCTGAAGAAGCCGTTGAACAAACAGCCGAAGAAGCTCCCAAAGAAGCGACAGCCGAGGAAACCGAAGAATCTATGGAAGAACCTGTTGCAACAGAACCGCAAACCATCGTCACGGCAGAGAAAAAGGAAGAAGAACCGGCAAGGGCCGAAGAGCCCGCAGAAGAACAGCGCTCAGTCGCCGAAGCAACTGTAGAAAATACAGACGATGAAGCCCCGGCAGAAGAGATGCCTGCCGAAGAATCACCCGAAAGCGAAGCGGACGGGCAGGAAGAAGCGTCAACGGCCTTGCCCATCACATACGAATACAACGAGCAGCCGCCGCGCCGCCCGTTTAATTGGTGGAAAGCCATTGGCTTGTTCTTCGCTGTGCTTGCATTGATGCTGGCCAGCTACTTTGCCGGCTATTACCGCCTGCTTTGCCCGTGCATCATCGGCTTGCCCGAGTGGAGCGAACCACAGCCTGCCCAGCCCGCTGTCAAGGTGCAGTCCGCTAAACCCGCGCCCGCTAAACCTCAGCCTGCGCCGGCAGAAGCAACCGCCCCGAAAATTCCGGAAAATCCGCTTAATCTGGAAAATCCAGAGCAGCCGGAGCCCCGTATAAGCAAGCCTGCAAAGCCTGCCTCCGCGCTCCGCAAACAGCAATCCGCGCCCGCAGAAGTTGCCCCCGCACCCCAGGCCGACACGACCGTTGCCACGCAGCCGCACACCGTAGCGCGCGGTGAAACGCTCTATTCCATTGCCCGCAAATACTATGGCTCGGATAAGTACGTCAATGTCATTATTCGCCACAATCGCATAAAGAACCCCAATAACATCGAAAAGGGCACGACCCTCCAAATCCCTATCCTCGACACAGGGAATTAACGGTTTGAAGCCATTAAGAATGTTAAGAATACGGCGAGTTGTGTTAATAATATGCGCGAAGAAGGGTTTCCTGCGGTGATAATTCGTAATAAAACCCTATCTTTGCAATCGCCTTTCCAATAAATCTATTATCATGTCCTTACGCAGTACAATATTTCTCCTTTTATTCTCCCTTTTCTCCATACCGGCTTTCAGCCAAGACCTTTTAGCCAGCCAGGCACCTATAGACCGCCGCTTACGCGCCGTTGATTCCGTGGCGCTGCGCCGCGTTATCCGCAGAAAAGAAGAGCGTTTGGATCAAGAATTGTACAGCACGTGGGACACGGAACGCGCTCACCCTTACACAAAAAAGCAGGTTGCGAGTGCCTTCCCCGACAGCGTCAAAATTGATTTGCGCGGTTTTTGCATGCCTACGCCTTCGCGCAACGTTACATCGCGTTACGGTTATCGCCCGGCTTTCCGCCGTGTTCACAAAGGACTTGATATTAAGGTTTATACGGGCGACACGATTGTCGCTGCCTTCGATGGAAAGGCGCGTGTGGTGCGCTACGATGCAGGAGGATATGGATATTATGTAGTGCTGCGCCACCACAATGGACTTGAAACCATTTACGGACATCTTTCCAAGCAACTTGTAGTTACCAATCAGGAGGTAAAGGCCGGTGAACCCATCGGTTTAGGCGGCAATACGGGCCGTTCTTTCGGTTCGCACCTTCATTTTGAAACGCGCGTGCTCGGTCAGCCCATTGACCCCGAATTGCTGTTTGACTTTCCGCAACAAGACGTGACGGGCGACTATTTCGTGTTCCACCGTCCCGCAGGCCTGCCCGATGCCAATGCTGCAATGCTCGCGAGCAACGACGATATCGGAGAGCACGATGCCGATCCCTCCAGCGCACTGCCCGCTGCCAAGAGCAAGAAGCGCAATTCACGCGACCTGGCTTCCAACAGCAGTTCGCCGCGCTACTATAAGGTGCGAAAGGGCGACAGCCTTTACACTATTGCCCGCCGCCTCGGCACTACGGTAAAGTCGCTGGAACACACAAACCGCCTGAACGGCCGTTCCAAAATCCGTGCGGGACAGATTTTGAGATATTAGAAAACAGATTTTATTCAATATATAAAAGGTGTGCCTTGCTGCACGCCTTTTTTTGATGATACACCGCAATATAAATGTACCGCCCCTGCCAGCCAAAGCATCATTCTATTTTTGAGCAAGTTCCTTTGTTGCGCGTCTTGCTTGCCTACATCTTCGGCGTATTGGCAGCCTATTATGCGCCCGAAGGTTGGCAGAGGCCGATGCCTTGGCTGTGGGGCGCAGTTGCTGCGTCATTGATGTATGTGGCCTTGCTCTATTTCTCAAAAGATAGCCGCAAGGAGAGGCGGTTTGCTTCGGTTGGCCTGCTGGCTGCCGCCTTTTTCTTCGCCGGAGCCGCTAATCTTTTGATTTTCTTTTCTAAAACAGATACTGCATGGCCCGAGCAGACGAAGACTTGGCAGGCGGAAGTGACGCACGTGCAGAAAATCTATCCCGGTGCACGGTTGGTCCGCGCCGAACTGCTTAAAGGCGAACAAAGAGGCAAGACCGTGCAACTCTATCTTCAAGGAACAATTACCGACAGCCTGCAAATCGGCCGCGCCATCGCCTTTTCCGCACGAATCAGCACGCCGAAGAATCAAGGAAACCCCGATGAATTTGACTATGCTTCATATCTGCGGCGGCAGGGCGTTGCAGGCACGGCCTTCTGCGATAGCGTGCATTGGACTTTTCTCGGCGAAAGTGCCGCGCCCACGCTTTTGGCGAAGTTGGCGATGCTGCGCAACGATTTGCTCGAAAGGCTCGCCCGCTATTGCAACGCTGAGGCGTTTCCCATTCTTGCGGCGATGGCATTGGGCAGCAAACTTTATCTCTCGCCCGAGGTGCGCGATGTGTTTTCGCAAACCGGCGCGAGCCACGTCCTCGCCCTTTCGGGCTTGCATCTCGGCATACTCTTCGGTTTCCTCTCCCTGCTCATCAGCCCGCTCCGCCCGCGCCGCCGTTTGTTTGCCCTTGCCAATATTTTCCAGTTGCTCTTGATGTGGCTCTTTGTCGGTATGGCGGGTCATCCGCTGTCGCTCGTCCGCGCCGCCGTGATGCTTACCGTGATGCAGGTATGCGGCCTGCTTAGCCGCGACAGCAAACCGATGGTAAACCTCAGCCTTGCCGCCTTCATAATCCTGCTTTTTGCGCCGCAGTCTCTCTTTGACGCGGGCTTTCAGTTAAGTTTTCTTTCCGTCTTTTCCATAATATACCGCCGCCCTATATATGAAAGTCAGAAAACGTTGAGGCAGAAAGTCTTATTGTCATTTTATCAACTCTTTGCTACATCTTTGCGCGCACAGATAGGAACGGCTCCGTTGGTGGCGTTCCACTTCCACGTTTTGCCGCTTTTGGCCCTGCCCGTAAGTTTCATCGTTATCCCTCTGGCGTATCTGCTTTTAGTGCTGTCTGCCTGCTTTTTCCTGTTGCCGTTTATGGCGATGCCTATTGCCGCCGTGCTGAATGTTTTGGTGTATTTGCTGAATTCGGTTTTAGGCTGGGTGTCGTCCTTGCCCGGGAGTTGCTTGGAGGTAGTGCCTACTGCCTGCACGGTGGTAGGTTGCTATGCGCTTTATTATTGCATCATGCAATACAGGCGTTGGCGGTTGCCGCGCTTTGTCTATGCGGCTGCGCTTGTCATTGCCCTTTGCGCCGTGGCTGAATATTCGGAAGCGCGGCGTTACGCACAGCGTCCATTCATTGCGGTTTATAATGTGCGCCACGCTCCCTGCGTGCATCTCATCGGCAAGCAAACTTACATTTATTCCGCCGTTCCTGCCGACTCCGCCATGCTCGCTTTGCAGAGCGTGGAGCGCGCATTTTGGAAAACGCGCCGTTTGCCCGCGCCGCAGTTTGTTGAGACGGGTTTCAGCAATGGCGAACTGCACGTTTCGCTGCATGCACTTGCTTTCAGCGGCAGGCGCATCGCGATGCCCGCCGGTTGGTTGCCTAAGCAGCACGCAGGAAAGGCTTTACCAGTTGATGCCTTGATAGTTACCGCCGATTTCCGCGGCACGCTTGCCCACGCGCTTGCTTTCTATCGGCCACGCGTCGTTGTGCTCCACAGTTCGCTTTCACAGCGTCGCGCTGAAAGATTTGCCCGCGAGGCCGAGGCGGCGGGAGTTGAAGTTTTCGACGTTGCCCAGCGCGGCGCGTTTGTTTTACAATAAGTCCAACTTCCTCCAAATTGCGCTTCTCTGCTAAGAAAATTGCAAAAAAAGGGCGTATTATTTGCCGACCTAATATTTATTTCGCAACTTTGTAGGGTTAAAGTGCGGTTTAGTGCATGCTTGCTACTATGAAAGACACTGGATTTCTTTTTGTTCACGTTCTTTTCCCCTAAATCCGGTTTCTTTTTCCTGTTCGGCACTGCATTTTCCGTGTTCTAACATCTGTTGAAACATTTCCCAAATTATCAAACCTCAAATAATTTATCATGAAAAGAAACAGACTTTTTCTCTGTGCTTTTGCGCTCGGAATGCTCGGCATTTCCCCTGCATTTGCACAAGACCAGACTGTCACCATGGTCACGGCAAAAGCCGTTGACTCGCCGATGACGCTGATGGTCAACCAAACCAGTGCCGGCGTAACCGTGGACTGGGGCGACGGCAATCCCGTGGCTTATCCCGCCACGACCGACGACCTTTGCACCATTACGGGCACCGTAAAAGGCACAACGATTAAACTTACCGGCAGCCGCAAGCTCTCCACGCTCGTTTGCGCCGGCAACGAACTCACGAGCATCACCCTTACCGGCGCACCCAACCTGCGCTCGCTCTACTGCCAGGACAACAAGCTCACGTCGCTTAACGTAGACGCTTGCACCGAGCTTACCGACCTCGACTGCGCCAACAACTCCCTGACGCGTGTTATCCTCACGGCCGATAAGTTCCCCGCTCTCCAAAACGTGAACATCTCGGGCAACAGGATTACCACCGTTACTGGTTCGAGCGGCCGCTTCTCGATTACATCTCCCGAATTGCAGCACGCTAACATTGCCAACAACAAGTTCAGCACCGTGCTCCTCACGGGCAATGCCAACCTTGACCAGCTGCGCTGCGAAGGCAATCCCAGCTTGAAGAGCATCGACCTCACCCCGGCTCCCGAGGTTTCTTTGGTGACTTGCTACAACAATTCGCTCACCACGCTTTCCGCCAAGAGCGACTCTCTGCCTGAACTCCGCCACCTCTATTGCGACAACAACAAGCTCACGAAGCTTCCCCTTGCTTACAGCAGCAAGCTCACGGAACTTTCGTGCGCCAACAACCAGATTTCGCAAATCGACTTCTCGGTCAGCAAGCCCAACAGCATTGTCTGCAACAACAACAAGCTCGCCTTCAATGCTCTGCCCAATGCCAAGTACAAACCCGCCAACATGATTTACGCACCGCAGGATATGGTGGACATTTCCTCTGCGCTCAAAGTGAAAGACGGCCAGTACTATTATGTTGATATGTGTCCCTCTTATGCCGACCGCACGAAGACGCAGTATCAGCTCGACCTCTCCGAGTGGTTCCAAGATGGCAACGGCAACTACACGGGTATTGCCTTCACGGCTTGGAAATATAACAACGACGAAGGTCAGTTCACTGAAATGTCGCTTGCTTCTACCTCCGCCAAGACCAACGAATACTGGATCGGTAGCGCAACGTCCTCAACCCTGCGTGGCCGCATGATTTTCCTCCAGCCGCAGGAGTCGGTACGCATTCAGATGACCAGCACCACTTATCCCGACCTCGTGCTCACGACCAACGCCTTTGCCGTTGGCGAAGAGAACGCCACGGGCATTGACAAGGTGATGAACGAAGCCGGCAGCGAGCTGCAAATCATTCCCGGACGCGGCGAACTCACGCTTCGCGCCAACGGCCAAACCCGCGCCGCTGTCTTCACGATTGACGGCAAGCAGGTTTGGAACGGCAACGTCCAAAACGGAGAGAAGACCATTCGCCTCAATCGCGGCATCTACGTAGTGAACGGCAAGAAGGTCGTGCTCTAACAGACAATATAATATATATATAGCGACAACAATTATATAGCATTTATCATTAAAACAATTCAAATCATGAAGCTCAAAAATATATTCTTTGGCATGAGCATGGCCACGGCACTTGTTTGCGGCACGCCCGTAGCGCAGGCGCAGAACACGTTGCCCGACGGCGCATTCCCTGCCATCGTCACCCCGCACAAGCAGCAGGCGAACTATCGCGAACGCACCTTGTGCTACGACATCACAGCCAACGTTGACTACACCGCCACGCCGACCGTTTCCTGGATAACGGTGCGCAAGGGCGACAACGGCCGCGTATACGTACATCTCGCCGAGAACACTGGTGACGAGCAGCGCCAGGGCAAGGTGGTCTTTGCCAACGAAGCCAACGGCCTCACGCAGGAACTCCTAATCACCCAGACGCGCAGCGAAGCCATTAAGGATCTTCCCGGCGACACGCAGGTTAAGCCCTCTTCCGCCACGGCCAACACCAACCAGAGCGGTTTCGGCATCGAAAAGTCTTACGACGGCGATAACTCCACGTTCTACCACTCTTCATGGTCGCCCGATTTCGGCATTTCAGACAGCAACCCCGTTGTCTTGACCTACAACTTCAAAAATGTAGAGCGCATCGACTACATCAATTACACAACGCGCCAGGACGGGCAGTCCAACGGTAACTTCGGCCGCGTGGAAGTATTCGTGAAGCGCACGGGCGAAACGTCCTACACCTCGCTCGGTGTATTCGACTGCGGCTATTCTAACTACATCTTCTCTTTTGAAACTCCTATCCTCAACCCCGCCAGCATTCAGTTCAAGGTATATAGCGGCTATGCTGACAATGGTTCAGGCGGCTACGCCTCTTGCGCTGAAATGCAATTCATGCGCCAGACGGGCGAGCGCGAAGCTTTGCTCGGCCTCTTTGCCGACGAAGCCCTCACGCAGCTTAAGCCCGAGGTGACGCAGGCCGACATCAACAAGGTTGACGACTCTTTCGTTAAGAGCCTTGCACAGGCGCTTTTCGACGGTTCTTACAAGAGCGAATACCGCATTGCCGATTATCCCTTGCGCCTTTCTCCGCAGGTGCTCTCTGCTGAATGGAATGCGCCGGGCAAACTTTACGACCAGCTCGACAACCCCACGGGTATCAATATCCCCAAAGGCACGCAAGCCGTTGCCGTTAGCGGTCTGCCCACCGGCGTGACCCTCGGCCTTAAAGTAGTGGCTTGGTATGAAGGTAAAAATGGCGGCAACTTCGACGGCGGCAACCCGCAGTTGTTCAACTATTCGCTCCGCAACGGTCTGAACACGATTGATTATAAGTTCGACTACGACGGCCTCGCTTACGTAATCTACACTGCCAGCAGCCGCGCAGAGTACGAGCGCATCAAGGCACTTGCCCCCACGGTGAAGGTTCACTTCATCAACGGTCAGGTCAACGGTATCCTTACGCCCGATAAGACCAACGACGAGATGTACAAGCTCTGCGCTAATGCCAAGAGCATGTTTATGGACTGCTACGGCAAGAAGGTTCACTCCGTATGGACCTCTAAGGGCTTGAAGGAGTACTGCCGCGCTACCGACGGCAAGAGCTACGGCTACCGCCAGTTCATGAACACCCTCGACAGCCTTATTGAATGGGAACACGACGTGCTCGGCTTCAAAAAGTACAACCGCGTGCCCGACAACCATACCTTCGCTTACGTGAACTATACTTACTATATGTTCCAGGGCGGTCTCGGCGTATCGTTCCACAACGACCAAGAGCGGCGCGTGCTCAACTGCAACACGATCATTAATAATGATGACGACTGCATTTGGGGCCTCTCGCACGAGTGGGGACACCAGCACCAGATGCACCCCTACTTCTGCTGGGGCGGCGTGGCTGAGGTTTCGAACAACGTAAACTCGTACGCAAACATTATGCGCATGGGCTACAAAAAATCCGACAAGATCAACCACTGGCCGGCTGCCCGTAAGCACTTCCTCGAAGACAACGAGTTCAGCACCCGCACCAAGTACAGCTCTGGCCGTAAAGGCGCATACGATGATCGCGAATTGTTCTCTTGGAACAGCAAACTCTATCAGCTTTGCACGGCTATGAAAGACTCTCTTATCTATCCCGTTTCCGAGAACAAACTTCGCGGCGCACATATCAGCGATGTAGGCGTTGGCGAAGTGCTCTGCCCGATGATCATGCTCTATGCTTACTTCACCACGAACGGTTATCCTGACTTTGCTCCCGACTGGTACGAGTCGCTCCGTCAGAACGACGACGAGAACGGTTCGCAAATCGAAAAGCAGGGTGAGGTAGACAAGTACGAGTTGATCGCCAGCGCGCAAAACAGCAACAAGAACGGCAAGCTCGCCGTGCTCCGCAGCAAGTTCCCCAACTCCACTTGGGTTAAAAACAACTACATCACGGAGACGCAGTGCAACCCGTATCGCAACTACGCTCCTTTCATGCTCAACTGGATTCGTAAGACCAGCCGTCTGACCGGTTACAATCTCTTCCCGTACTTCGAGCAGTGGGGTTACCTCCGCACCATTGCCATGAAGGTGGGCGACTACGGCAACTGGTATTACCTCCTCACGCAGGATATGTACGACGAGTTTAAGGCCGACATGGACGCCCTCGTTGAGAGCGGCGAGCTCAAAACGATGCCCGCAGGCATGATTGAAGCAATCTCCAACACGCCCGACATGTTCCAAGACAAACCCACGATTGCCAACTAAGTAATAAGTCCGTATATGATTTGCGCCGCAACGTTTCCCGTTGCGGCGCATTTTTTTGTTCATATAAATGCATGATTGCACTGCGTTGGCTGCACAAGTCTGGCGGGCTGTAAGCCCAATTGCTGCACTCAGCCCAGGGCGGCGCCCTGGGGGAACGATGTTGCATTGATTAAAGTGTCGCGCTCTGAAATGTCGTGCAAACGAGGGCAATCAAGCTTGCTTGGATTGCCGAGTGCAGCCGACATTATGAAAAGAGCAACCTGCTTTATGAGGGGCAACGCCCCGTGGGGCGTTAAGGGCATTAATGGGTTACGCGCTTTCGGCGCGTGGCATTTTTGCGCAGGCGCAAAAATGCCGAATGTATCAATCGCGGACTACGTTTCCCCAGGGCGCTGCCCTGGGCTATGGGCAACATTTGGGCTTACAGCCCGCCCCAATCATTTACCAGGCGTTTTGCAAAACGCCCATACGATGTTACTTTGACAAATAAGCCGTTACGTTTTGCTCGATGCGGCGGGCAAGGTCGGCGGCGTCGGCGTTGCGGTCGAAGGTTTCGCCCGTGATGTGCTCGTAGAGCTCTACGTAGCGGTCGGAGATGCCTGCCACGATTTCGTCGGTCATTTCGGGCACTTGCTGGCCGGCTTTTCCTTGGAAGCCGTTGTCCATGAGCCACTCGCGAACGAACTCCTTGGAAAGCTGCTTCTGCGGCTCGCCCTTTGCAAAGCGTTCCTCGTAGCCCTCGGCATAGAAGTAGCGAGAAGAGTCGGGCGTATGGATTTCGTCCATGAGATAAATCTTTCCGTCGTGCTTGCCAAACTCGTATTTGGTATCTACGAGAATAAGGCCGCGCTTTGCTGCGATTTCCGTGCCTCGGCGGAAGAGGGCAAGGGTGTATTCTTCCAGTTTGGCGTATTCCTCGGGCGTGGCAAGGCCGCGAGCGAGGATTTCCTCCTTGGAGATGTCGGCATCGTGCTCTCCGATTTCGGCTTTCGTGGTCGGCGTGATAATCGGTTCGGGGAAGCGCTCGTTCTCGCGCATACCCTCGGGGAGGCGCACGCCGCAGATTTCGCGCACGCCGCTCTTATAGGCGCGCCACGCGCTGCCGCAGAGGTAGCCGCGCACAATCATTTCCACGGGGAAGCCTTCGCAGCGCACGCCCACGGTGACCATGGGGTCGGGCGTGGCGAGTTTCCAGTTGGGGCAGATGTCGGTCGTAGCGTCGAGGAACTTAGCGGCGATTTGGTTGAGCATCTGTCCCTTGAAGGGAATGCCTTTGGGGAGGATCACGTCGAAGGCCGAGATGCGGTCGGTTGCCACCATAACGAGTTTGTCGCCTACGAAATAAACGTCGCGCACTTTTCCGTGATACACGCCCGTCTGGCCGGGGAAGTTGAAATCCGTTTTTGTTAAAGCAGTCATTGTATTTGGGTTTAGAAAGGGTTATCTGCCCGCAAAATTACGATTTTTTTACGAGACGCGCCGCCATTGCACGGTGGCAATAGCGGCGCGTCATATATGAAAGGCGTTGTTTTATTCGTTCACGGGCCAACCGTGGTCGGTGCCCCAAACGTCCCGTTCGAATTTATTGGAAAATTCGTTGGTAACGTTGCCGGTCGTTGTGCCGGGAGCAACTTCTTGAGAGGTTTCCAGAGTGGAACCGGAGAGCAGTTGTTGTTCGGTGTGCAGGTCGTAGACCGTGCAGCGGGGAGAGAAATATAATTTTTTCATTGTCGTGTCTATATATAATATTGTGTGCTTTTGTTTAACGATTATAGTAAACAAGTAAACGAGTAGACAAGTAAACAAGACAAGTATGTCTTTCGATACAATATTTCGATGAGTGACATGTCTCGTCTACTCGTTTACTTGTAAACTTGTCTACTAAAAACGAATTACTTTCTTACCGTTCACGATATACACGCCCTTGGGCAGGTTGCGGAGCGGCTGTGCCATACGTATGCCGTTGAGGTTGTAGATAGCGCCGTTGGCGTTGCCGTCGGTTTGGCCGATGCTGTCGATGCCCGTCGTTTCGCCTTCAAAGTCGATGAGGTAGCCATTCACGGGCGTGATGCTCTGCGGCACGGCGAGGAAAGCGGTGGTCGGTTTGGTGAGTTGGAATGCCGCGCCGCCCTCTGCGCCGTAGTAGAAGCCGGGCTTTTCGTCGCTGTTGAGTGCGAGCTTGTAGTAGTAAACGGCTACACCTTTTTGGCTGTTGGTATAACCCTCGGCGGTGCGAGCGCCTTCCATGTAGTTATCGCCTTTGTATGTGGCGGTGACGTCTTCCTTCAACACTGCGGGATAGTAGTTAGTGCCCGATGCGCCGCCGATAAGCAGTGCAGTCTGTGCCGGCACTTGCGAGCCCTCGTTGTATGCTTTGGTCGTGGTGATTACGCCCGCTTGCGGAGCCACGGTTACGGCATAGCCACAAGCACCCTTCGGCATCACGTAAGGCACGTCCGTTACAAACGTGGCGTAGCCGTTGGTCAGCGTGCTGATGGCAAGGTCGGTTACCTTTTGGTAGAGCTGGACGGGGATATAGTTTGATGCACTAACTTTTGATTTTAGATAATGCCTAATATAATTGCCGTCTTTATTGAAATAAACAAGTCTTGTATCATTTGCAACGATTGTTGCATAGTTTGTGATATTCACATTGCCGCTTTCATCAAAGTCTATTGTCCACTTCGTTTCGTTGGCAATAGTATTCTTCATACTAAGCGTTGTGGAAGTTGTTCCATGAAGATATTTATTATTTATTGCAAACTGATAAAGCGGCGCATCGCCATAGCTTTCATTCGTATTAACCAGTTCAAACTCACCTAATGTTGCTGCGGTTTCATTCGTTATAGTGTTATTCTCACCTTGCGTGTAATTGATAGCTGAAACAGACTGCGTCAGTCCTTTTTTTGCCCCTTCGCAAACGATCAGATACGTGCCGCCAACAGCAAGCTCATCGGTAGAGGTTATCTTTTTGTAGTAAGTCGGTGCTGTGATGTTGTAAGAAGGAGGAGCGGGCGCGGTGACGGTCAGCACGCAAGTGGCAGAGGCAGAAGTGTAGTCGTTGTTTTCAGCCACTGTTGCCGTAATGGTGTAAGTGCCTGCCGTTGCGCCGGCAAGGATGTAGCCCGTGTTCTCGTCAATCGAAACATTGTCGTCTTCCGGGGAAATAGAATAAACAATCGGGGAGGTAGTAGAGTTCTTGGTGGCAGAAACCGTGATGTTGCCGTTAGTCTCTACGGTGTAGCTTTCTTCGGCGAAAGTAACGGTTGCAACCGTCTTGCTGCCCGTCTGTCCTAAGCAGGATTCTTCATAAACTCGGAATTCCCAAGTGCCGTCGTTGTTATAGGGATAGCCCGTGATGTCGTAAACGCCGCCGGCTGTTACGGATAAAGAGTTGTAAAGCGCCAAAGTTGTGGAAGCGCCGCCCTGCTCAATAGTGCAAGATGTGCCAGTGGCAGAAGTAGTAGCGGTAACGCCCGTAAGTTTCACGCGCATGCTTTCTGCCATTTTGTAACCAGTGTTTTCGCTTTCAAGGAGATCCTTAATGGTCCAGTCCCTAACGTGAATGTCGGAAGTGCCTGCGGCATCGGCAGGGGTGAAGCTAGTAAGTTCGTACAATTCTTTGTACAACGTGCCCGTTGCTTTCACTTTACCCGTAAAGCTATTGCCTGCCGTCAGACCGTGACCGCTCTTATATATATATATGCCTGCTGTGCCGTCCTCCATATAAGCATAGTTGGTGGAGGCGTAAGTAACCACGGTGGTAGAGGTAAGGTTGAAGTAAATATCCTTTGCGGTTGTGCTCGTGATATACTTTTTCAGGTCATCAATCGTACCTTTTCCGTAAACATAGATGTCGTAAGAGGCGGAACCGGCCTTATAAGTTGCGTCTGCTTCTGCTGATGCCGTAATCTTGGCATAGCCCATACCGTTAATGGTAACTGCGCCCGTAGAAGCATTTACGCTTGCCACGGCCTCATTGCTCGAAGCGTAAGCAACGCCGTCTGTTGCGCCCGTAAGCGTAGGCGCGGAGAACGTGCCGCCCACTTCGGCATCAAAAGACGTGGCATCGCCAAAGGAAAGGTTGCGTTCTTCGCCGCCGCCAGAGGAAGTTTTAGGAGTGAGGGTGATTTTGCTGACGTAATAGGAAGATTTTGCACTTTTTAGAATAAACTTAACTCCTGAGACTTGTGCCGCAGCAGGTAAGGTTATGGTTTCTTCGCTGAATTTATTACTTGCAGTAAGTTTGAAAGTCTTAATATCAACAGCCGCATTAGTGCCAATTTGATAACTCAAAGTCAAAGATGTGCCATTGCCACTCCGAGCAATATTCAACTTCATGCTTTCGAACGCTGTTGTATAAGCCGGACTTTGAATTATTGCGTTTGCTTGTAATTGTGTACAGGTTGCGCCAGCATAATTTTGTTTCTGAACGGTACCTGCAGTTTTTGTCCAATCGTTTGGTAAACCAGCAGAGAAATCAACAACGGTGTCTTCTGCCCACACATTTACGCTGCTTCCGAACACGAGGGAAGCAACGATTAGCAGGCAGCGTAGGGATATAGTAATCCCCGTCTTGCAAAAAAGTTTTTCCATAAATTTTTATTTTTAGTTTAATACAAAAAGAGTCCTGTTTAATACACGCTGCAAAGTTACAGCCTTTCCTGTAAATAAAGTGCCTATCTGCTAAGAAAGTTGTTACCAACGTGTTAATTCTGCTGTTTTTGCAAGAAATAAAAGCCAACGGAAGAGCAAAGTCGGGCGAAAAAGAGGGTAGAGGGGCACTATTGAGGCATTGGTGCGGGGTTACGCGCTGCGGCGCGTGGCATTTTGCGTGCGCAAAATGCCGAATGTATTAATCGCTGCGTATGCTTCCCAGGGCGTTGCCCTGGGCTCGGGGCAACAACTGGACTTACAGCCCGCCACAATCATTTGCCCATTCGGCGCAAGGGGCGGGCGTTTTGCAAAACGCCCCTACTCGTGAGACTTTGATTTGCAAAAAAAGAGGGCACCCGCCCTTACTTGGCGTTCTTATACTGCTTTTTGCGGTTGAAGTTGAAGCCGACGTAGATGTTGACGTGGTTGATAAAATTGGTCATCATATAATCGTTTTTGCGGTAGGTGAAAAGCTGGCCCACCCACGACGCGCCGGCGTACCAGTGCGTATTGTTCCAAACGATGCCGCTGCGGCCGAGAAAATTGAAAGAAATGTTGTCGAGTTTATTCACCTTTTCGCGCGTATCGACCTTTTCGCCATGCAGCTTTTTATATCCGATGGCGGGCGTGCCCGAAATGTTGAAGAGGAAATTGCGGGCGAAGACCCAGTTGTAGGCATAGCCTCCGCTAAGGCTGAAATTGCTGTATTCCACTTTGTGCACCTTTATGTTTTCCGACAGCACGGGCACGCCGTTGTTGCTAATCAGCCCTTGGGGCAGCAGCTTGTAGTCGAAGAGCGCTTTCTGCTTGTCGAAGGAGAAACCGAGTATCCACGAGCCGCAGCTCTTGCGCTGCACGGTGCTTTGCGCGTAGGCGGCGGGGTAGGAGAAGTGCCTGTGGTTGAGCACGTAGTAGGCATTGAGCGAGAAGGTGTGCGTGCGCATTCCGTCGAACGATGTGCCTTTGTATTCCTTGGGGTCAATGCCATCGAAACCGCGCACGCGCTGTAATTTGAAGGTACCCGTGTTGCGGATATACACGAAATCCACGCCGAGCATCGAACTATACAGGCTCAGGCTCAGCTCCGTGGATTTAGTGGCGTTTTTCGGGTGGCTGAGGTCGAAGGTATAGCCCACGAAAATCCAACGCCAGCCCACGTAAGGCCCGACTTTGAACGACGGGGTGGGCGCGAGCGCGATGCTCTGCTCTTTACCCGAGGCATCCTTTGCGGCGATGCGGTATTGCTGCACGAAATTCGTGTTTTGCATCATGGCCGTAAAGTTGTAGTAATTGGGCGAAATATAATCCGTGTCGTACTCGTCGAAGTTTTTGAAGAAGCGTTTGAGGAGGCTGCCCGTGTGCTTCATCTTTTCCTTGCGCACGTCGCGGCGCGTGAGGGTGTCGGCAGGCGCGGCGATGCTGTCGGTCTGCGCCATTGCCGAGGGGGAGAAGAATAGGAGGCAGAGACACAGAGCTATCCGCGCGGACAGGCTTGCAAAGCCATGCTGCGATACAATATATATATATGTATGTATGATGCGCTCCCTCATTTATGCTTTTTCCCCTACTAAAACTTTCCCAAAATACGGTCAACCACCCAGTTCACGCTCGTTGCGCTCACGCAGTCGCAGTTGCAGATGGCGCGGTTTTGCAGATGCTCCACCACGTTCTTGATGAGCGGCAGCTGCACGTAGGGCGGATTTTCCACGACAATCTCTTGCCGTCCGTCGCTGTTTTGGAGCAGGATCGGGTCGTAGTTGAACACAGAGAATGTGAGCGAGCCTTTGTCGCCTACGATTTCGATGCGGTCCTCTTTCGCCGACTCGTGCGCCACGAAGCACCAGGAGCCAGAGCCAGGCAAACCGTTCTCGAATCGGAAGCACGCGCTCAGCGTGTCCTCCGCCGCATACAGGCCGCCGCGGTTGGCGGTGTAGCCCTCGGCCTCTATGATGGGGCCGAACATTTGCTGCAAGAGGTCGATTTGGTGCGGCGCGAGGTCGTAGAAATAGCCGCCGCCGGCTATGTCGGCCTGCACGCGCCAGGGAAGGTTGGTGCGGTTGTAGTCGAGGTCGCGCGGCGGCACGGCAAACCTGATTTGCACGTTCACCACCTTGCCCACGGCTCCGTCGGCCACGAGTTGGAACACGCGCTGGAAGTAAGGCAGATAGCGGCGATAGTATGCCACGAAGCAAGGCACGCCCGTAGATTCTGCGATGCGGTTGATGCGGCAGCAATCCTCGTAGTTCGACGCCATGGGTTTTTCCACGTAGACCGCCTTGCCGCTCTTCATGGCCATAATGGCGTAGGTGGCGTGGGTGGAGGGCGGCGTGGCGATATACACGGCATTCACCTCGCGGTCGTTCACGAGTTCTTGCGGGTCGGTGTACCAGCGTTTCACGCCGTGGCGCTCGGCATACGACTGCGCTTTCTCGGCCTTGCGGCTCATCACGGCCACCACCTGCGAGCCTTCCACGGCATTGAATGCCGGTCCGCTTTTCTTCTCGGTCACTTCGCCGCAACCGATAAATCCCCATTTTATTTGTTTCAGGTCGTACATAGTATCACGGAAATATATGGTGCAAAATTACAAAAATGCCGCCTTTCCGCGCGGGAAAAGACATATTTTCTGCTTTTTCTCGTCTATCTATTGCGCCGAATGGAGTAGGGGCGTTTCGCAAAACGCCCGCCGACCTCGCCAAATGGCTTTTTCAATAAGGCAACCATTAGCCGGGCGTTTTTAATAAGATAGGCTGCGGCTCGGCAATTTAAGTAAACTTAATTGCGCTCGCCTTGCACTATCTTTGCAAAACGCCCCTACTCGTGAGACCATATTTTTTGAAGAATATCCAATTGCAAACAAACGTTATCGCCTTTCCACGCTTTGCGCAGAGCGTGATTTTCCCGTTTGCAATTTTTACGCTTCCGCTTTTTCGGAAATTTTGAAAGTTTAGGAAAATATAACGCTGACGGACTTGCGAAAAATTTTGAGGCGGAAAAGAAAAACGATTTCGTAACTCCGTTGCAACTATCTTATATGAGCGCGAAAACTATCCTATAAGATAATATTCACGATCTCGGAGATAATTTTTACGAGCTTGCTGATAATTTTTATTTCCTTGCTGATAGTTGCGGGCGCGAAAAAAGCAGGAAGTGCGCCGCGCCGCGCTCTTCCTGCTTGCAAGGCAAATTTAGCGATTTATTCCCGTTGCGCCAAATCTGAAAAAGTGTTGCGAAGGGTTTTATTCGTTGAAATTTCAATTTCCTACCATCTCCTCTTCCCTTTTTCCTAAAAAAATCACTCGATAAACCCTTTTACATAGAAATATCTTGTATTTTTGCAGAAAACCATACTTATCTGCCAAGAAAATGGCCAATATACATTTCAGCATCACCTATAAAACCGACGGCGGGGCGTATCTCCGCATCCATCTTAACCTAAACGGCGAAACCTCCCACGCGCCCATGCAGACGGACGACGGCGAGCATTGGCACGCCACGCTGCAAATGCCGGGCGGCACGGAGTTCAGCTATTTCTACGAAGTGTGCGATGACACCGGAGAAGCCGTGCGGCGTGAAGAAGATGCCGCGAGGCACGTGGCCATAGGTCAGCAGCCTGCGCTCCACCTTGCCGACGCCTGGACACTGCGCCCCCTGTCGGCCGCCCTGCGCACCTCGGCCTTCACCGACTGCATCTACCGCCTCTCCGACTTCGACCGCCAACGCGCACATGAGGAGCTCCCCACTGCGCTCACGCTGCGCCTCCGCGCCACGACGCCGCCCGAAGGAATGCGCTGGGGCGTGCTCGGCAATATCCCTGCTCTGGGCGAATGGCACCCCGAACGCACGCTGCACGCCGTGCGCACCGACACCTACGAATTTTCCTTTGCGCTCGACTTCAAAGCGGCTGCGGCGGGATTTGAATATAAATATGTATTGACCGATGAGCGCCGTCCCGAATTTATCCTTTGGGAAGAAGGCGACAATCGCCGTTTCCAGCCCCTCTCGCCCGAGGCGGGCGCAACGGTCATAGCGAGCGACGACGCGCCCAACATAAAACTCGCCCCCTGGCGCGGGGCAGGCGTGGTGATACCCGTATTCTCGCTGCGCTCTGCGGGCAGTTTCGGCATCGGCGACTTTGGCGACTTGCAGTCGTTCGTGCTTTGGGCAGCCTCTGTGGGAATGAAGGCCGTGCAGCTACTGCCCATCAACGACACCACGGCGGGCGGCACCTGGCGCGACTCCTATCCCTACAACGGCATCTCGGTCTTCGCCCTGCATCCTATATATATAGACGCGCGCGAATGGAAGCACACCAAAGCCTATGCCCGACACGCGCAGCGCGGCCTGCGGCTCAACGCAGAGCCGGCGGTGAACTACGAGGCGGTGATGCAGCTCAAAAGCCGTTTCCTCGACGACCTGTTCGACGAGATTGGCGGCAGCATGATGCGCAAGAAAGGCTTTAAGGAATTTTGTGCAGAACAGGCACACTGGCTCGAACCCTACGCCGACTTCTGCCGTCAGCGCGATGAATACCGCACGGCGAACTTCCGCCTCTGGCCCGAGGAAAATCTCCGCAGCGGCGAGGAACGCGCTGCCGAGCGCATCAGAATGAAGCACCGCTTCGTGCAATATCTTGCCCACACGCAAATGCGCCGCGCCCACGAAACGGCTATGGAACACGGCGTTATACTGAAAGGCGACATTCCCATAGGCATCAATCGCGACAGCGTGCCGGCACGCGAGGACACGCGCCTCTTCCACTTCGACGGACAGGCAGGCGCCCCGCCCGATGCCTTTGCCCGTCACGGTCAAAACTGGGGCTTTCCCACTTACGACTGGGAAGAGATGAAGAAAGACGGCTACGCCTGGTGGCGCAGGCGGTTCGCGCACACGGGGCTGTATTTCGATGCCTACCGCATTGACCATGTGCTCGGCTTTTTCCGTATTTGGGAAATCCCGTACGGGCATATCTACGGGCTGCTCGGGCGTTTCCGTCCCGCTTTGCCCCTTACGCCGGAAGAAATCAAGGGCTTCGGCTTCACGCAAAACCCCGCCGCGCTGACGCGACCCCTGCTCACGGAGGAGCGGCTCGAGGAACTTTCCGACGCTGCGGGAGGCTGGGGCTTCAAGCATTATTTCCATAAAAACGAAGACGGGCTGTATGAACTCGCCGACGAGGTGAAGACGCAACGCGGCGTGTGCGAGCGAGTGCAAGATGAGCGGTTGCGCACCACGCTCTGCGACCTCATAGCCGACGTGCTCTTCATCGAAGATCCCGACACGCCGGGCACGTACCACCCGCGCATAGCCGGGCAGCAGACCGACCGCTACGCCCTGCTCCCGAAAGCAGACCGCGAGGCGTTCGACCGCTTGCACGAGCATTTCTTTTACCACCGCCACAATGCCTTCTGGGCGCAGGAGGCGATGAAAAAACTGCCCGCCATAATCCGTTACGCGGAAAGCGGTGCGGGCAATGCCGCCTCGATGCTGCCCTGTGCCGAGGACCTCGGCATGGTGCCCGAGTGTGTGAAGGACGTGCTGGGGCAACTCGACGTGTTGAGCCTCGAAATTCAGCGTATGCCCAAGACTTACGGCTGCCGCTTTGCCGACCTTTCTGCCAATCCCTATCTCTCAGTGGCTACTATCGGCACGCACGACATGCCGCCCCTCCGCCTGTGGTGGAAGGCCGATGCCGACGGACGGCAGGCGTACTGGCACGAGGCGATGCATCGCGAAGGCGAAGCTCCCGCCGATTTGGGCGCGGCAGAGTGCGAAAGCATCATTGCTAGCCACCTCGACAGTCCCTCCATGCTGGCTCTCATTGCCCTGCAAGACTATCTCGCCATGGACGCCTCCCTGCGCCACCCGCAGCCCGAGGCGGAGCAAATCAACGATCCCGCCAATCCCGACCAGCATTGGACATATCGCATGCACCTCACCATAGAGCAGCTCGCCGCAGCCACCGATTTCAACGAGAAACTCCGCGCGCTGATTGAAAAGAGCGGGCGATGAGGGCAATGCAACCCTATATTTTTCCATTACGCTCAAAATAATCCCGCTTTGCTTGGCAGATAAGCGCATTTTTCCCTATATTCGCAAAGTTCTTATGATACAGCGATAAATTTCACTCATAACCTACCTTATACATCGACTATGAAAAAGTACAATTTCGGCGCGGGTCCGTCAATCCTCCCGCAAGAAGTGATGAAAGCAACGGCTGACGCCTGTGTGGAATTTCAGGGCATGGGGCTTTCCCTCATGGAAATCAGCCACCGTACCAAAGAATTCCAGGCTGTCATCGACGAGGCGCAGGCCCTCTTCAAAGAACTCCTCGGCATACCCGAAGGCTATTCCGTGCTCTTCCTCGGCGGCGGTGCCAGCACGCAGTTCTGCATGGTGCCCTTCAACCTCCTCGAAAAGAAAGCCGCATATCTCAACACCGGCGTATGGGCCAAGAAAGCCCTCAAAGAGGCTAAGCTCTTCGGCGAAGTGGTAGAAGTGGCATCTTCCGCCGACGCTAACTACACCTTCATCCCCAAAGACTACGACATCCCCGCCGATGCGGATTATTTCCACATCACGACCAACAATACCATTTACGGCACAGAACTCCGCCGCGATCTCGATAGCCCTGTGCCCCTTGTAGCCGACATGTCGTCCGACATCTTCTCGCGTCCCCTCGACGTGGCCAAATATGGCTTGATTTACGGCGGTGCGCAAAAGAACCTCTCGATGGCTGGCGTTACCTTCGTGATTGTAAAAGAAGAACTGCTCGGCAAGGTGAGCCGCCCCATTCCCACGATGCTCGACTACCGCACGCACGTGGACAAAGGCTCTATGTTCAATACCCCGCCCGTCGTGCCCATCTACTGCGCCCTGCAAAATCTGAAATGGATTAAGGCGCAAGGCGGCGTGGAAGAAATGGAACGCCGCGCCAAGGCTCGCGCCGAACTGCTCTACGGCGAAATCGACCGCAACAAACTCTTCTGCGGCACGGCAAAGGAAGAAGACCGCTCGCTGATGAACATCTGCTTCGTGATGAAGGAAGAATACAAAGAACTCGAAGCCGAGTTCCAGCAATACGCCGCCGCAGCCGGTATGCAGGGCATCAAGGGCCACCGCTCCGTGGGCGGTTTCCGTGCCTCCTGCTACAACGCCATGAGCATCGAAGGCGTGCAGGCGCTTGTTAACTGCATGAAGGAATTTGAAGCGAAACATTAAAAAAAGGGTAGGGGCGTTTTGCAAAACGCCCGGTTGATGGTTGCAGCATTGGTTATGTCTATTTTGCGCATTCGCCGGGCGTTTTGAGAAACGCCCCTACTTTACTTAAGGTGGGTTCTATAAATTCCCACCGTAAAAATTTACAATAATGTTGGGTTGACGTTTTGTCATCTTTTGTTTTCTTTTCGGTCTAAATCGTAAGTCTCATCGGTCACGTAGCCCGCTACGCTCCCTCTTCAACTTAC
>JALFUO010000083.1 GCA_022784065.1 Bacteroidales bacterium
TGCAGATATGTCAAAATCATTATGGCGGTTATAGCGCCGGGGTTCCACCTCTTCCCATTCCGAACAGAGAAGTTAAGCCCGTCCGCGCCGATGGTACTGCAGACCCGCGGGAGAGTAGGTCGCCGCCAGCTTTTAAGAGGAGAACTTGCATTTTTATAATTAAGGATGCAAGTTCTTTTTTATATATTGTTCACTATCCCTTTTTTATGTGTTCTATAAAGTTTTTGCAGCGAAAGTGCTTCTTCCTCTTACTCCTTTGCATTTCCGTCGGAGGTAATTTGTGTGCGCAAAATCTGATAGCGGAAGATACACTTTCTGTAACCGCAATCCCAAGTGTTGCCGATAGTTTGCTGGTTGAGCAGTTATGCGAGTTAGGCCTTCCTTTATATTCTATTACTACCAAAAATCGCGTAGAACCGCCTTACACCGTAGTGGTTGCGCCGTCAGGCTGTTGTGGATTGACTGTCGTAGATAATATCTTTCAACCTGCCCGCCTTGTTATTATTCAGAATAATGACACGGTGTATGATACTGGCGATTATGTTGCAAACACTTCTGGCCTTCGTGTAAAGGTCAGGGGTAATACGAGTGCCGTAGGTTTCCCGGGACATACTCCGTATAAATTGAAGTTTAGTAAAAAGATTGACTTGCTCCACCGTGATGATAAGAATTACAAGGATAAGAATTGGGTGCTTTTGAATTATCCTGCCTCTCAGGATTTTGTCCATATTGCAGCCAATGCTATTGGTCGTTACGTCCGTGAGGATTGGCAACCTGCCACACGTTTCGTAAACGTAGTGCTAAATGGGGTGCCTCGTGGCTTGTATTTACTTTCAGAGTCAGTCAAAGATGGCGAATGCCGAGTCCCTGTTGGTAATGGGGGTTTCATTCTTGAAGACGACCCTTACTGGTGGAGCGCGGAAGAAGCGCCGATGTTTCCCTCTAAGGTGTTCAATCCGTACATGAAGTTTACGTTTAAGTACCCAGATGAGGATGACATTACGGAAGAGCAGATAAATAGTATCTCCAATTTTATATACGAGTTTGAAGATGCTTTGTTACATGGCGAACCAATCGAGAAATATGCAGATATAGCTACTTTCGCGGCATGGATGCTGTGCCATGATATTTTGGGTACAGCCGATTCTGGCGGTTCGAATATTTATTTCTATAAGAAAGATTCTTTGGAAACGTCCAAGTTGCAAGCCGGCCCGATTTGGGATTTCTCTGGTTGTGTGGGCAAAGTACCTTTCATGGGAGAGTGGAGTTATTCGCACTACCCGGACAACTATGTAAACTATAATGGCGAATTGCTTAAGCGCGATGAGTTCCTTATAGAATATGCTAAATGTTGGGAACGTGTAAAAAATGGCATCGTAGAGACTGTGCTTCCCGAGTTACAGTTGTTGGCAGCATCAGAAGGCTTAGATTTAGACAAGGCGTATGCCCTCTGGGGTTTTGATACGACTTCTGACGCAAATATTCGTCAAGTAAAAGCGTGGTTAGAAAATCGCCTCCCTTGGTTGGAGGAGAATATCGGTGAAATGGTGCAGACGCGCCTGCCGCAAAGCGTAGTGGCAAGTCAAACGCGCATCTTTGACCATACAGAAATCTACGATTTGCAGGGAAAACTCCTGTCGGTTCGTCCCTCTGCCTTTATGCCAAATCGCAGCAATGGTTTTGCATCTGGCTGCTATATCCTGCGGCGCATAGGCTCTGATGGCAGGACTTTGGAGAAAAAGAAAGTCATTGTAAAATAAAAGAAAACCTGTATAATCAACGTTCGCGGCTGTACAATGAAAGGTTGTGCAGCCGCGAACGTTTGCTTCTGAAGATATTTAAGATGCTTTGCCAAACGACCTAACGCTGTTTGCTGTAAATTTCCGCATAGATGTCTGCATAGGCATTGACCATTTTGTCGATGGTCAGTTGTTCTTCGTACTTTTTGCGGGCATCTTTTGAGAAATGGTCGTAGACGTCGTTGTTCTCAAGAATGTATTTAATCTTTTCTGCAAACAGCGGGGCTTCGTTGGGCAGGGCAAAGCCGTTTTCGCCGTTCACCACTATTTCGCTGATGCCGCCAACGTTCGATGCCACCACAGGGCGACCGAGGCTCATAGCCTCAATGATGACGATAGGCAGTCCTTCGTAATTGCTAGTCAGGAGGAAAAGGTCGGCTGCCGCGTTGTATTGCCCCGCATTGGGCTTTTCTCCGAGGAAAAACACGTTGGGCTCGGGCACTTCCATCTTCTGCTCGTTGCCAATCCAAACGAAAGCATATTCCGGCAGCAATCGTGCAATTTCCATGAAGAGCTGCAGGTTCTTAGGGGGCTTCATGCGCGCTACGCACAGCACTGTTTTCTTAAACCTTTTGCTGTCGATGCCGAGAGTCGGGGCGGTGGCGGCCCTCGGCTGCTCCACACCATTATATATATATGTGGTGTTGCGTGTTATCCCCTCTGCCTCCATCCATCTGCGGTCGTACTTGCTGACGCCGATAATGCTGCTGCAACGCTTTTGCAGGTAGCGTTCTGTTCTTAAAAATTGCCTGTGCCCCAAACGCACTGTGTCAAAGCCGTGCACCGTATAAACGATTTTCTCTTTCGGGAAAGCCAATCTGCCCAGCGTGCCGGCTTTGGAGGAATGAAGGTGTATGATGTCTGGGCAATATGCTTTATAGAGGTGTCTGAATTCGATGAATGCCAAGAAATCGTCTTTTAGTGACACGCTCCTTTTCAGGTGTTTCAGTTTCACCTGTTTGATGCCGGGCGCGAGCATTTTCCACATTTCTCCATTGCCTTCGCCGCCGGCCACAACCACCTCGTGCTGTTCCGCCAACTTGTTGGCGAGGCTGACAAGCACTGATTGTGCGCCGCCAAACTCGGTTTTGGTGATAATTTGGAGTATCTTCATCGTTATTCTGTTCGGATGGATTTAGAAATTGCCTCGCATCGCCTCACTGGCCATTTTCTTGACGAGATGGCCTACGATATACATTCTGTAATGTATCTTCCCCAAGAGCGTGAATGCCTTTTTGTGCATGCCTGTGGGGCTGATGGCGCCTCCGTGCCGCCTATAAAGCAACAGAGGCTCCCGAATGAGCGTGGTTTTGAAGTATTTGTTGGCAATCAGCCCGAGCCAAAGGTCGTGGCCCACTTTCGTGCGCGGGAATGGCAACGCCTTTTCCAGCACTTCGCGCCTGAAAGCCATGCAGCAACCCTGATAGCATGCCGACCAGAGGTTGCTGGGAATATTCAGCTTCGTGCCTCTTATCTTGAAGATCGACTCGTCCACCACGTTAAGGTGCTCGTCCACGATTTTGCAGTCGCTCAAAGCCCAGTCGTAAGTTTCAAGGGCTTCCGCCATGCGTTTGATATGGTTGGGGAGCCACACGTCGTCTTGGTCGGCAAGGAAAATCAGGTCGCCCTTGCTGTGCGACAGAGCGTTGGCAAAGTTGTGCGTGGCGGAGTCGAGGGGGAAGTCGGTCGTCACCTTTTCTGATTTGACAAACACCTTTATCCGTTCGTCGTTGAACGACTTGATGATGTCAAGGGTGCTGTCTGTCGATTGGTCGTCCGAGATGACCAATTCATCGTTGCCCCCCAGTTGTTCCAGTATGCTGGCGATTTGTTCTTTTATATATTTCTGACCATTGTAAGTGGCCATACATACCGATATCATGTGCGTATCGTAAACTTTTGAAGAATGTTTTGCGCCGAGTGCGCCTATATTTCTGCAAATATACCTTTAAAATTTGATAAAGCAGGCGTTGCTTGCTTAATATTTTGCCTGCGGGTGGTTTTATTGCGTGTTATTGTCCATAAACCCATGAATTTTTAGATGCCCGTTCTTGAAAAATGGGGAGAATCATAGCAAACCGAGCGCAACGACAAGGCGGCGCAGTCTGCTCATGTTTATTGCGATTTGCGAGGAGTATTCGTATTGGTGCTTTCTACTGATTTTGCGTGCGGTGATTGGTGATACAAGTTCCGCAATGCCGCTCAGCGAACCGTTCTTTGAGATGCTGTCAGCGAGTTCTTCTTGGCTCGCCCTGCTCGAAAGCAGCGGGGCGCAGGCTGCGTAGCAGGCGGTGGCTTCTGCGCCTTGGAAGAGTAATCCAGTTACTGCGCATCTTCGCAAAAGAACTTTTGCCTCGTTTTTGCTAAGCGCATGAGGGGAACTTACTATGGTTTCTATGAGATAATCCCCATTACTACTGCACCCTGCGCTCTTTATTCGATATTCTTGCGCCCTTAACCCCGTGAATGCAAAGGCAGAAATTACAGAAAGTAGTATCAAATGTTTTCGCATACAATACGAGTAGTATCTTTATTTGTGCGCAAAGATAAAAAGAAACGCTATATTAACAAATACCCCCCCATTTTAGTAAAAAAATAAATTTGTTTTATAAAATCTCTTTGCCTTTTTAGAGTAATGCAGGGCTGGTTCTTGTCGTCGCATTGGGGCTTTTTCGGTGCTCTTTCGCGCTCTGCTCCGTTCTGAGTCTTGCCAGCCGGCGGCACAATAGGGCGCGTTTTGGCGAACCCGAACAAAAATCATATCTTTGCACCAGCAGAAAGAGGAAGGGCGCAGGCTTTTCCTCTTTTCGCGTTTTAAGGGGCGTACTGTCTTATATGAGCGCAAAAATTATCCTATATGACCGTAAAAATTATAAGCAAGCCCGTGAAAATTTGCCCCTTTATAGTTTTTCCGATGTGCTTGAAAGTGAAAATTCTCATGCTTTTCGCAGAATTTTTCTCGGAGCAAATTTTCTTTGTCTTAATTATCCCTAAATCTTCGTGCTGCATCGCCTTAACGATTGCAAACGCGCCGCGAACGCTCTGCGCAGACAGTTGCGTGGCATTAACAAGTTTTGTATTTCCCATAGGGGAAGTCGACGAAGGTCGCTGGATGCTGGTGGGCAGGTCGGCGGTCTACCTCCCCGTTTGCCTTCCTAATTGCGATTTTCGGGCGGCGATTTGACAAAATAGTCGGGGAAAGTTTGCTTTTCTGCCGAGAAATGCCTAACTTTGCAACGTTCGTGAGAGAAGAGACGCTCTCGGGCATAGTTGTCCGTGCATCTCTTTCAAGGCGCACCGGGCACGGCGGCGCAATTTTCTTGTTTATTTTTCATCTCGTCTGAAAAACATTCATTGTTGTGACACTCAAAACGATACTTCTCGGATTTGGTCTTAGTTTCATCGGCATCGGCGCGGCCTCTGCGCAGGATGTTCTGGACGCTATGCCTAAACGCCTCGCGGCAGAGCACGTGGTGAGAGAGGTGTCTGCCCTCACAACGGCCAATGTGCTCAAGCCCGAGCCCGTGGCGAAGAAGAAGAGCAATCCCGCAGGCGAGAGCATCGTGCGCACCGCCCTGCAATATATCGGCGCGCGCTATCGCAGCGGCCACAGCGGCCCTAAGGCTTTCGACTGCTCGGGCTTCACAAGTTACGTGTATAAGAAAGAAAACATCAGCATCAACCGCAGCTCGCGCTCTCAGTTCACGCAGGGCACGCCAATCCTGACGGTCGGCGAACTGAAAAAGGGCGACCTCGTGTTCTTCGGCGGTTCTGGTTCCACGCGCACCATTGGGCACGTGGGTATCGTGACCGACGTAGACCCCGAGGGCAAGACGTTCAACTTTGTCCACGCCAGCCGCACCGGTGTCAAGGTGGACAGCTCCTCTTCCGCCTATTACAGCCGCCGATATATCGGCGCTCGCCGCATCGTGGAAGAATAAGCGGTTCGCGGCTTGCGCGAAGCAAGGCATAATGATGCAGGGAGTTGCTTAATCCCGCATGGCAGTTGCCACCCGATGACGGGCGGCAATTTTTTTCTGACCTTTCGGAAATGCAGGTCTTGAATTATTTTTTTTAGTAATTTTTCGGCTCAATAATCTTTATAGCCGCTATTCCATCTATAATATCTCAAAAAAAACATCCCAAGCCCATGAAACTATTACTCCTTGAAGCCGTCCAGCGTTATAGCATCGACAACATCGATGTGCTTATCCAAAATCTTATCGATGCCAGCGTCAGTGCCGGCAAGCGCGTGCTCGCTGCCGTACTCATATATATAATAGGGCGTTATATTGTAAAACTCATCACTAAAATCGTGCGCGGCATGCTCGACCGCCGTCCCATAGAGGTCGGTGTCAAGAGCTTTCTGATGAGTTTGCTGAATATCTTGCTCACCGTACTCCTCATTATCTCTGTCATCGGCGCGCTCGGCGTGAACACCACGTCGTTCGCAGCCCTCCTCGCCTCGGCGGGCGTGGCAGTGGGCATGGCCCTTTCGGGCAACTTGCAAAACTTCGCCGGCGGCATCATCATCTTGCTCTTCCGCCCCTACCGCGTGGGCGACTGGATTGAAGCGCAGGGCGTGCAGGGCACCGTGCGCGAAATCCAAATCTTCCACACCATCATCGCCACGGCCGACAACAAATTGGTCTATGCGCCCAACGGCTCGATGAGCACCTCCGTGGTGGTGAACTATTCGCGCGAAGAACTGCGCCGCGTGCAGTGGACCGTAGGTATTGACTACGGCGAAGACGTGAAGCGCGTCCGCGCCGTGCTCCTCGATTATCTCAATTCGCTGGAGCAGATATTGAAAGAACCCGCCGACAAAGCGCCCTTCGTTGGCGTGGACGCGCTCGCCGACAGCAGCGTGAACCTCACCGTTCGCGCATGGGTGAAAACTGAGGACTATTGGACCACATATTTCGACGTGCAGCAGGGCATCTACGAACTCTTCAACCGCGAGGGCATTAACATTCCGTTCCCTCAGCAAACGGTGCATCTTGCAAAGGATTAGGAAAAAAAAGAAACAAAATTTGTTTGAAATAAAATTATTACCTAATTTTGCACCTCGCAAGAGTATGCAATATAAGTAACAACAAAATAAAACACATCAAAAACAATGATCGTAGTATCCGTTAAAGAGGGCGAAAACATCGAACGCGCCCTGAAAAGATTTAAGAGAAAATTTGAAAGAACAGGTGTCGTTAAAGAACTCCGCGCCCGCCAGCAGTTCGACAAGCCTTCCGTACTGAAGCGTCTCGCAAAGGAGCACGCCGTTTATGTGCAGAAGCTCAGAACCACAGAAGAATAATTAAATAGCAAAAGCCTCGCCGGCAATCTCTGCATTGCCGAGCGCGCTACATACACCAACAGCGGTCGCTGCTCCATATCCCGATATGGTGCGGCGGCCGTTCCTTTTAGGCGCGATTTCTGCAACGAAAGTCCCAAAAAGCACCAAAAACGGGGTTGTTTGCTAAAAAGGCGTGCAAAAATTTGCATTCATCGGAAAACTTCCTTATTTTCGCTTTTGAGACGCTTCGGCAACGAATTTTGGCAAGATGATAGACGTGCGCAGTTTTCTGGATTACCTCGCGGCAGACAAAGGCTGCCCGCAGACCACGGTGCGAACCTATCGCGAAAGCCTCGAAAACCTGGAACGCTATTTCCGCCTTCTTGACGACCGCCTCGCTTGGGGCAACCTCGATGCCGACGTGGTGAGGCGCTGGATGGCGGAGCGCATGAAGTCAGGGCGGTCGCCGCGCACCGTGAAGCGCGACATGAGCGCGGTGCGCTCGTTCTACCGCTATTTGCTGCGCATGCAGCTCGTGGAGAAAGACCCCACGCAAAGCATTGGCAACCCGAAGGCCGCCAAGACCCTGCCCACATTCCTCAAAGAGCAGGAAATAAATCGGCTGTTCGACGAAATCGTCTATCCCGAAGGCTTTGAGGGCTTACGCGACCGCACGATATTGCTCACCTTCTGCCACACCGGCATTCGCCGTGCGGAGTTGCTCGGGCTCACGCCCGACAAGGTGCATCTCGCAACTGGGGAACTCAAAGTGTTCGGCAAGCGCAGCAAAGAGCGCATTGTTCCTTTCGGCGGCGAACTGTTGCAGGCTTTAGCCGAATACGTGGCCGCCCGCCGCGACATCATGGGCGGCGACGGTGGCCCGCTGTTCGTCAACGAAGACGGCCGGCCCGTCAATGAGGCAAAAGTGGCGGCGATTGTGCGGAAATACCTCTCGATGGTAACCATTCGCAAGAAAAAAAGTCCCCACGTGCTGCGCCACACGTTTGCCACGCTGATGCTCAACCATGGAGCGGACCTCGAAGCTGTGAAAGAGTTGCTTGGCCACGAAAGCCTCGCTACCACGGAGATTTACACCCACACCACGTTCGCCACGCTCAAGAAAGAATACGAACACGCCCATCCGAGGGCATGAAATAACGGCATCTCTGCCGCCTGAAGCGTAGAGCGGCAAATGCCCACGCATTTACTAACCAACCGCGAGGCGAAAAGCCCCGCCTAAAAAAGGAGGAACATTATGGAACTCAAAATTCAGTCAATCCATTTCGACGCAACCGAAAAGCTGCACGCATTCATCGAAAAAAAAGTTGCCAAACTTGAAAAGTATCACGAAAATATCATCAAGGCAGAGTTTATCCTTAAAATTGTGAAGCCCGAAACCGCCCACAACAAAGAAACCGCCCTGCACATCTTCGTGCCCGGCAGCGAACTGCATGCCGAAAAAGTGTGCGACACGTTTGAAGAAGGCGTAGACCTCTGCATCGATGCGCTCCAGAAACAGTTGAGTAAGCTCAAGGAAAAGAACGCTAAGTAAATTTCAAGGGATAGGGCGGGGCGCACTCCGCGCCCCGCCCCCGTTCCAATGCAGCGCCTAACCCCGCGCCATACAATATTATATATATAAGCGCGAGGAGTGCCCGTGAAGCGGGGTGCCGCAATTCCCCAAAAACTTAAAATGCGCCTTGTCATATAAAAAAAGGCAGAAAAAGTTTTGTGAGAAAAAAAATATGTCTAACTTTGCACCCGTTTCGAGGGCATATTATCTGCCGAAAGGCATAAACGTCTGAAAAACATGGGCAAATACCAGAGTGGCCAAATGGGGCAGACTGTAAATCTGCTGGCTTACGCCTTCGGTGGTTCGAATCCATCTTTGCCCACCACAAAGGCTGCGGAAATAGCTCAGTTGGTAGAGCACTAGCCTTCCAAGCTGGGGGTCGCGAGTTCGAGCCTCGTTTTCCGCTCTTTTTGCTGTTATAGCTCAGCGGTAGAGCACTTCCTTGGTAAGGAAGAGGTCGTGAGTTCAAGTCTCACTAACAGCTCTTTTTTTTTGAAATCCACACACAGAAAACATTAATACAATAAATTTTATAGTTAAGCTATGGCAAAAGAAAAATTTGAGCGTACCAAACCGCATGTGAATATCGGTACGATCGGTCACGTTGACCACGGAAAGACGACTTTGACTGCCGCCATTTCCAAGGTTCTCCACGAAAAGCTCGGCACGGGCGAAGAAGTTAAGTCTTTCGATCAGATTGACAACGCCCCCGAAGAAAAGGAACGTGGTATTACTATCAACACGGCTCACATTGAGTATGAGACCAGCAAGCGTCACTATGCTCACGTAGACTGCCCGGGTCACGCCGACTACGTTAAGAACATGGTAACTGGTGCTGCTCAGATGGACGGTGCTATCATCGTAGTTGCTGCTACTGATGGTCCGATGCCTCAGACTCGCGAGCACATCCTTCTCGCTCGTCAGGTGAACGTTCCTCGCCTCGTTGTGTTCTTGAACAAGTGCGACATGGTTGAAGACGAAGAGATGCTCGAACTCGTAGAAATGGAAATGCGCGAACTCCTCGAACAGTACGAGTTCGAAGAAGACACTCCCATCATTCGCGGTTCTGCCCTCGGTGCCCTCAACGGCGTTGCTAAGTGGGAAGACAGCGTTATGCAGCTCATGGATGCTGTTGACGAATGGATTCAGGAGCCCGAACGCGACAGAGATAAACCCTTCTTGATGCCTGTTGAAGACGTGTTCTCTATCACTGGTCGTGGTACTGTTGCTACGGGTCGTGTAGAAACCGGTGTCGTTAAGGTAGGTGACGAAGTTCAGATTCTCGGTCTCGGTGAAGACAAGAAGTCTGTTGTAACTGGCGTTGAAATGTTCCGCAAGCTCCTCGATCAGGGCGAAGCTGGTGACAACGTAGGTCTCCTCCTCCGTGGTATTGACAAGAACGAAGTTAAGCGTGGTATGGTTATCACCCACCCGGGCGTTATCCACCCCCACAAGAAGTTCAAAGCTTCTATCTACGTTCTGAAGAAGGAAGAAGGCGGTCGCCACACTCCGTTCGGTAACAAGTATCGTCCTCAGTTCTATCTCCGCACGATGGACTGCACGGGTGAAATCCACCTCCCCGAAGGCACTGAAATGGTAATGCCCGGTGATAACGTTGAAATCACTGTTGAGCTTATCTACGCCGTTGCCCTGAACGTAGGTCTCCGCTTCGCTATCCGCGAAGGTGGTCGCACCGTAGGTTCTGGTCAGATTACCGAAATCATTGAATAATTCCCTAAACGGATTTACTCAATAAATATAAATAGGTCCTCACCCTTTGTGATGAGGCCTATTTTTACGGGAATAGCTCAGTTGGTAGAGCACTGGTCTCCAAAACCAGGTGTCGGGAGTTCGAGCCTCTCTTCCCGTGCTAAAATATAACACAATGTTGAAGAAAGTATTCACATATTGCATTTCATATTGCAAGGATTCTTACGAAGAACTATCGCATAAGACAACATGGCCTAACCGAAAGGAGCTTACGCACAGTGCAATTGTTGTGCTCACCGCTTCCATCGTCATAGCAATTGTCGTGTTCCTTATGGATACGGTGTTTGAGAACCTCATGCAGTTAATTTACCCCCAAATCTAACGAAACTATGGCTGTTGCAGGAATGTCTTGGTATGTTTTGCGAGCCGTAAGTGGAAAAGAAGCCAAGGTAAAGGAGTACATAGATGCAGAAATTAAAAATGGCCGCCTCGGCGGTCATGTTTCGCAGGTACTTATACCAACGGAGAAAGTTTTCCAAGTGCGTGCCGGCAAGCGTATCGTAAAAGAGCGTAACTACCTGCCCGGTTACGTTTTGGTAGAAGCTCGTTTGGTGGGAGAAATTGCTCACGAGTTGCGCAACACGCCCAATGTGTTGGGCTTTTTGGGCGGTTTGGATAATCCTACGCCCTTGCGCGAAAGCGAGGTGAACCGTATTCTCGGAAAGGCAGATGAAATGTTGGAAGATCCAATGGATGTGGAAATTCCTTTCAATGTCGGCGATGCCGTCAAGGTGGCCGAAGGACCGTTCAGCGGTTTCTCGGGCGTCATCGAGAAGGTAGATAACGACAAGAAGAAGGTGACCGTCACTGTCAAGGTGTTCGGACGCAGCACAGGCTTGGATCTCGGCTTTATGCAGGTAGAGAAAGAATAAAGGTAATGTTACGTACCCTCGTTCTTTCATAAATTCCCAAAAACAATTTAATAACAATGGCTAAAGAAGTTGCTGGACTAATCAAATTACAGATTAAAGGTGGCGCTGCAAATCCATCTCCTCCCGTAGGTCCTGCTCTGGGTTCCAAGGGTATCAATATCATGGATTTCTGCAAGCAGTTCAACGCCAGAACTCAGGAGAAGGCCGGAAAGGTTTTGCCCGTAGTTATCACTTACTACAACGACAAGTCTTTCTCTTTCATCGTAAAGACTCCTCCTGTAGCAATCCAATTGCTCGAAGCCGCCAAGAAGAAGAGCGGATCGGCTCAGCCCAACCGTACTAAGATTGCCGAGATTACCTGGGATCAGGTGAAGGCGATTGCGGAGGACAAGATGCCCGACCTCAACTGCTTCACGGTTCAGGCTGCTATGCGTTTGGTTGCTGGTACAGCGCGCAGTATGGGTATCACGGTTAAAGGTGACTTCCCGGAATAACATTTAAACTTCACTTGAACAATGAGTAAACTGACAAAAAATCAGAAGTTAGTCGCTGACAAGATTGAAGCAGGGAAGGCATATACTTTGAAAGAAGCTGCTGAATTGGTTAAGGAAATTACCACGACCAAGTTCGATGCTTCCGTAGATATTGATATGCGTTTGGGCGTAGACCCCCGCAAGGCAAACCAGATGGTTCGCGGCGTTGTGTCTCTGCCTAACGGTACGGGTAAGACAGTTCGCGTTTTGTGCCTCTGTACGCCCGATGCCGAAGCCGCTGCAAAAGAAGCTGGCGCTGACTATGTAGGTCTTGATGAATACATCGAGAAAATTAAGGGTGGTTGGACTGACATTGATGTTATCATCACGATGCCTTCCATCATGGGTAAGATTGGTGCGCTCGGTCGTGTGCTCGGTCCCCGCGGATTGATGCCTAACCCCAAGAGCGGCACGGTTACTATGGATGTTGCTAAGGCTGTCCGCGAAGTGAAGCAAGGTAAGATTGACTTCAAGGTGGACAAGACTGGTATCGTTCATACTTCTATCGGTAAGGTTTCCTTTACGCCGGAACAAATTCTTGGCAATGCCAAAGAGTTTATTTCAACGATTATCAAGTTGAAACCGTCTTCCGCAAAGGGTACTTATATAAAGAGTATTTATCTTTCCTCTACCATGAGCAAGGGTATTAAGATCGACCCCAAATCTGTTGAAGAAAAATAACGAAGATTGAATTATGAGAAAGGAAGATAAACAACTCGTCATCGAACAAATCGGTGCACAGCTCAAAGAATATGCACATTTCTACCTCGTTGACGTAACTGGTTTGAACGCTGCTGCCACGAGCGACCTTCGTCGCAAGTGCTTCGGTGCTGAAATCAAGATGGTGGTTGTTAAGAACACCCTCCTTCACAAGGCTTTCGAGGCTTCTGAAATCGACTATTCTCCTCTTTATGGTACCCTCAAAGGCAGCACCGCTATCTTCTTCTGCAACACGGCCAATGTGCCCGCGAAGCTGATTAAGGAAGTTGGCAAGGACGGTATCCCCGGCCTGAAAGCTGCTTACGCTGAGGAAGGCTTCTATGTTGGAGCAGATCAGCTCGATGCTCTCTGCGCCATCAAGAGCAAGAACGAAGTTATTGCCGAGATTGTTGGTTTGCTGCAATCTCCCGCAAAGAACGTTATCTCTGCACTCCAGAGTGGTGGCCAAACCATTCATGGCGTACTCAAAACTTTGGGCGAACGCCCCGAATAACACTAAGAAACAAAGCGTTATTCCAACAATATTATTGATTAATAACAAAACAAATACATTTAAAGAAAATGGCAGATATCAAAGCTATTGCTGAAGAATTGGTAAATTTGACAGTAAAAGAAGTAAACGAGTTGGCTAATGTACTCAAAGAAGAGTATGGTATTGAACCCGCTGCTGCAGCTGTCGCTGTTGCTGCTCCCGCTGCTGCCGGCGCTGCCGCAGCTGAGGAAAAGACTGCTTTCGACGTAGTCCTCAAGAACGCAGGTGCTGCTAAGCTTCAGGTTGTTAAGGCTGTTAAGGAAGCTTGCGGCCTCGGCTTGAAGGAAGCTAAGGAACTCGTTGACGGTGCTCCCAGCAAGCTCAAAGAAGGCGTTGCTAAGGAAGAAGCCGAAGCACTCAAGAAGGCTCTCGAAGAGGCTGGTGCTGAAGTAGAAATCGCTTAATATTCCTACCCTTTAAGGGATATGGTTATGAAACCTCTGGTAGAGGTTTCATAACCTTTTTGTGTCTATATTCATAAAAGCCGCACAGGGCAGACAAGGTTTGCGCTATACCCACGGGCAAATCGTCGCCTACACATTATTATAAATATTGTATATCACGCAGGCTTGTCTTACCACATCAAAACAATAACGAATGTCTTCACAAGTAATCAATCATCGTGTAAACTTTGCATCAGTGCAAAATCCGATGCCTTATCCGGATTTTCTCGATGTGCAGCTTAAGTCTTTCAAAGACTTTCTTCAGCTCGACACTCCTTCCGAGCTGCGTAAGAACGACGGTCTGTATAAAGTTTTTGCCGAGAATTTCCCCATTGCTGATACTCGCAACAACTTTGTATTAGAGTTCCTCGATTATTACATCGACCCGCCCCGTTACAGCATTCAGGAGTGCCTCGAAATAGGACTTTCTTACAGCGTGCCCTTGAAGGCGAAACTCAAATTGTATTGCACCGACCCTGACCACGAAGATTTTGATACCGTGGTGCAGGACGTGTTCCTCGGTCAGATACCTTACATGACCGAGAACGGTACGTTTGTCATCAACGGCGCAGAGCGCGTAGTCGTTTCACAATTGCACCGCTCGCCCGGCGTATTCTTCGGTTCGAGCATTCACGCAAATGGTACGCAGCTCTATTCCGCACGTATCATACCTTTCAAGGGTTCTTGGATTGAATTTGCTACGGACATCAACAATGTGATGTATGCTTACATCGACCGTAAGAAGAAGTTGCCCGTAACGACCCTGTTGCGTGCGATTGGTTACGAAACCGATAAAGACATTCTCCAGATATTCAATCTCGCCGAAGAAATCAAGGTGAATAAGACCAGCCTGAAAAAGGTGCTTGGCCGCCGCCTTGCCGCACGTGTTTTGAAGAGCTGGGTAGAAGACTTTGTTGATGAAGATACCGGTGAAGTAGTATCTATCGAGCGCAACGAAATGGTGCTTGAGCGTGAGACCGTTCTCCAAGAGGACCATATCCAGCAGATTATTGAAAGCGGTGCGCAGAGCATTCTCATTCACCACGAAGAGGCTTCCGCATCCGACTATTCCATTATTTTTAACACTCTGCAAAAAGACCCCTCCAACTCTGAAAAGGAGGCCGTGCTTTATATCTATCGTCAGCTCCGCAATGCCGACCCCGCCGACGATGCCAGCGCGCGCGATGTCATCAACAACCTTTTCTTCTCTGAAAAGCGTTACGACTTGGGCGAAGTGGGACGCTACCGCATCAACCGCAAGCTCAACCTGTCTACCGATATGGACGTTCGCGTGCTCACGCACGAAGATATTATTGAGATTATCAAATATCTCATCGAACTGATTAACAGCAAGGCAACGGTGGACGATATCGACCACCTCAGTAACCGTCGCGTCCGCACTGTGGGCGAGCAGCTCTCCAACCAGTTCGCCATTGGTTTGGCACGCATGAGCCGCACGATCCGCGAGCGCATGAACGTCCGCGATAACGAAGTGTTCACGCCGACCGACCTGATTAACGCCAAAACCATTTCGAGCGTCATCAACTCCTTCTTCGGCACGAACGCCCTGTCGCAGTTCATGGACCAGACCAACCCCTTGGCAGAAGTAACGCACAAGCGCCGCCTCTCTGCCCTCGGTCCTGGCGGTCTGTCCCGCGAGCGTGCAGGTTTCGAGGTGCGCGACGTACACTATACCCACTACGGCCGCCTCTGTCCGATTGAGTCGCCTGAAGGTCCTAACATCGGTCTTATTTCTTCACTCTGCGTATATGCTAAGATCAACGACCTCGGCTTCATCGAAACGCCTTACCGCAAGGTAGCCAATTCGATGGTAGACCTCAAGAACGAAGACGTTGTTTATCTCTCGGCCGAAGAAGAAGAAGGCAAGATCATCGGTCAGGGCAATGCGCCCCTGCGTCCCGATGGCTCCTTCATTCGCGATAAAGTAAAATGCCGCCAGGATGCTGACTATCCCGTTGTGCCGCCCTCTGAAGTGGAACTTATGGACGTTGCGCCGCAGCAGATTGCCTCTATCGCCGCTTCGCTCATTCCCTTCTTGGAGCACGACGATGCTCACCGCGCATTGATGGGATCGAACATGATGCGCCAGGCAGTGCCCCTTATCCACTCCGAGGCTCCGATTGTCGGCACCGGTATCGAAAAGCAGGTCTGCGAAGATTCCCGCACGATGATTACCGCCGAGGGCGATGGCGTGATTGAGTTCGTAGATGCTACTACAATCCGCATTCTTTACGACCGCACGGAGGACGAAGAGTTCGTAAGCTTCGAGCCTGCTGAGAAGGTTTACGATATTCCCAAGTTCCGCCGTACCAACCAGAATATGACCATTGACCTTCGTCCTATTTGCGAGAAAGGCCAGCGCGTCAAGAAGGGCGATATCCTCACCGAGGGTTATGCTACTGAAAACGGCGAACTCGCACTCGGCCGCAACCTCCTCGTGGCTTACATGCCTTGGAAGGGTTACAACTATGAGGACGCTATCGTGCTCAACGAGCGCATGGTGCGTGAGGATATCCTCACCTCTGTCCATGTGGATGAGTTCTCCCTCGAGGTGCGCGAAACGAAGCGCGGTATGGAAGAACTTACCAACGATATCCCCAACGTGAGCGAAGATGCCACCAAGGACCTCGACGAGCGCGGTATTATCCGTATCGGTGCCCGCGTGAAGCCCGGCGACATCATGATTGGTAAGATTACGCCTAAGGGCGAAAGCGACCCCACTCCCGAAGAGAAGTTGCTCCGCGCTATTTTCGGCGACAAGGCAGGCGATGTGAAAGATGCCTCTTTGAAGGCAAATCCCTCCCTCTCGGGTGTCATCATCAAGACCAACCTCTTCTCCCGTGCCATCAAGACGCGCTCGTCTAAGGCAGCCGACAAGGTGAAGTTGCAGAAGATTGATGAAGATTTTGAAAAGGAAACCGGCAAGCTCAAAGCCCTCATGCTCGAGAAACTCGTGACCCTCACCAAGGGCAAGAAAGCCCTCGGCGTGAAGGACAATATCGGTGCAGAGGTGATTGCAAAGGGCGCAGAGTTCACCAAGGTGCTCTTGGCGCAGCTCGACTACACAGCCGTCGAACTCCACAACTGGACCGACGACGAGCACACCAACACCCTCATTCGTCAGCTTGTCATCAATTATTTGAAGAAATATAATCAGATGGATGCCGTCTTGAAGCGTCAGAAGTTTGCCATCACCATTGGCGACGAACTTCCCTCCGGCATCATTCAGATGGCTAAGGTATATGTTGCCAAGAAGCGCAAGATCGGCGTGGGCGACAAGATGGCCGGCCGCCACGGTAACAAGGGTATCGTTTCCAAGATTGTGCGTCAGGAAGACATGCCGTTCTTGGCCGACGGTACGCCCGTCGACATCGTGCTCAACCCGCTCGGCGTGCCTTCGCGTATGAACCTCGGTCAGATTTTCGAAGCCGTTCTCGGCGCAGCCGGCCGCAAGCTCGGCGTCAAGTTCGCCACGCCTATCTTCGACGGCGCGAAGCTCGACGACCTCTGCGAATGGACCGACAAGGCAGGCCTGCCCCGTTATTGCTCCACGCAGCTCTACGACGGCGGCACGGGCGAACCTTTCGACCAGAAGGCCACCGTGGGCGTTACTTACATGCTTAAGCTCGGCCACATGGTTGAGGACAAGATGCACGCCCGTTCCATTGGCCCGTACTCGCTCATCACGCAGCAGCCTCTCGGCGGTAAAGCCCAGTTCGGCGGCCAGCGTTTCGGTGAAATGGAAGTCTGGGCCATCGAGGCGTTCGGCGCATCTCATGTGCTCCAAGAAATCCTTACGATCAAGTCCGACGATGTCGTTGGCCGCTCCAAGGCCTACGAAGCCATCGTTAAGGGCGAACCGATGCCCACTCCCGGCATTCCCGAATCGCTCAACGTATTGCTTCACGAACTTCGCGGCTTAGGTTTGAGCGTATCGCTCGATTAAGGCATTTTTTTAGAAAATTCCGTTTCTTAGGAGCATACCGAAAATCTCTTTACACTTACAATTCATACATCAGATTATGGCATTCAAAAGAGAAAACAAGATAAAGAGCAACTTCACCAAGATTACCATTGGTCTGGCCTCGCCCGAGGAAATCCAGTCCAATTCTTACGGTGAGGTGCTGAAACCCGAAACCATCAACTACCGCACCTACAAGCCCGAGCGCGACGGCCTCTTCTGCGAGCGCATCTTCGGTCCTACCAAGGACTATGAGTGCCACTGCGGCAAGTACAAGCGCATTCGCTACAAGGGCATCGTCTGCGACCGATGCGGCGTAGAGGTCACGGAGAAGAAAGTGCGTCGCGAGCGTGCCGGGCACATCCAGCTCGTCGTGCCCGTGGCACACATCTGGTATTTCCGTTCCCTGCCCAACAAGATGGGCTACCTCCTTGGCATCCCCACCAAGAAACTCGACTCCATTATTTATTATGAGCGCTACGTGGTGATCCAGCCCGGCGTGCTCGGCGACGAGTTTGCCGTGAACGACCTGCTCACGGAGGACGAATACCTCGAAATCCTCAAGCGTCTGCCCAAGGACAACCAGTATCTTGAAGATACCGACCCCAACAAGTTTATTGCAAAGATGGGTGCAGAGGCCGTCTACGACCTCCTCACGCGCCTCAATCTCGACGACCTCTCCTATGAGCTTCGCGCCCGTGCCAACTCCGACTCCTCCGTGCAGCGCAAGACCGAGGCGTTGAAGCGCTTGCAGGTCGTAGAGTCGTTCCGCGCCAGCAAGGACCGCAACCGTCCCGAGTGGATGATCATGAAAGTCATTCCCGTCACGCCGCCCGAACTGCGTCCCCTCGTGCCCCTCGATGGCGGCCGTTTCGCCACTTCCGACCTCAACGACCTCTATCGCCGCGTGCTCATTCGCAACAACCGCTTGAAGAGACTGTTGGAAATCAAGGCTCCCGAAGTCATTCTGCGTAACGAAAAGCGTATGCTTCAGGAAGCCGTCGACAGCCTCTTCGACAACTCCCGCAAGAGCAGCGCCGTGAAGAGCGACAGCAACCGCCCCCTCAAATCCCTTTCCGACTCTCTGAAAGGTAAGCAGGGCCGTTTCCGTCAGAACCTCCTCGGTAAGCGCGTGGACTATTCCGCCCGTTCCGTTATCGTCGTAGGTCCTGAACTGAAAATGGGCGAATGCGGTCTGCCCAAACTCATGGCAGCCGAGCTTTACAAGCCGTTCATTATCCGTAAGCTCATCGAGCGCGGCATTGTCAAGACCGTCAAGAGCGCGAAGAAGATTGTAGACCGCCGCGAGTCCGTGATTTGGGATATCCTCGAACACGTCATGAAGGGCCACCCCGTGCTCCTCAACCGTGCCCCGACGCTTCACCGCCTCGGTATTCAGGCTTTCCAGCCCAAGATGATTGAGGGCAAGGCCATTCAGCTCCACCCGCTGGCATGTACCGCGTTCAACGCCGACTTCGACGGTGACCAGATGGCCGTTCACCTTCCCCTCAGCAACGAAGCCATTCTCGAGGCTCAGATGCTTATGCTTCAGAGCCACAACATCCTCAACCCCGCCAACGGTGCGCCTATCACCGTGCCCTCGCAGGATATGGTGCTCGGTCTTTACTACATCACCAAGCTCCGTCCCGGCGCGAAAGGCTCCGGCCTCACCTTCTACGGTGCCGAAGAAGCCATCATCGCCTTCAACGAGCGCCGCGTAGACGTGCATGCCCCCGTTAAGGTGATGGTTGATGATGTAGATGAGGAAGGCAACATCTATAAGCACCTCGTCGAGACCTCTGTGGGTCGCGTTATTGTCAACGAGATTATCCCCGTCGAAGTAGGTTATGTCAATACCATTATCTCCAAGAAGTCCCTGCGCGACATCATTTCCCGCGTCATCAAGACCGTGGGTATGGCCCGCGCCTGCGAGTTCCTCGACGGTATCAAGAACCTCGGTTACCGCAAGGCCTACGAAGGCGGTTTGTCGTTCAACCTCGACGATATTATCATTCCTGCCGAAAAGGCAGACATCGTGAAGCGCGGTAACGAGGAAATCGACCAAATCACGATGAACTACAACATGGGTTTCATCACCGACAACGAGCGTTACAATCAGGTAATCGATACCTGGACGCACGTAAATACTGACTTGAAGAAGACCCTCATGAAGCAGATGACCGAAGCCGACCAAGGTTTCAACGCCGTGTTCATGATGCTCGACTCGGGTGCCCGCGGTAGCGCCGACCAGATTGCCCAGCTTGCTGGTATGCGTGGTCTTATGGCCAAGCCTCAGAAAGCCGGAGCCGAAGGCGCGCAGATTATTGAAAACCCGATTCTTTCTAACTTTAAGGAAGGCATGTCCGTGCTCGAGTACTTTATCTCTACGCACGGTGCCCGTAAGGGTCTTGCCGATACCGCATTGAAGACGGCCGACGCCGGTTACCTCACCCGCCGTCTCGTAGACGTTTCCCACGATGTCATCATCACCGAGGAAGACTGCGGCACGCTGCGCGGTCTCGTCTGCTCCGCCCTCAAAGACGGCGACGAAATCATTTCCTCCCTCGGCGAGCGTATTCTCGGCCGCGTTTCCGTTCACGACATTATCCACCCCGCCACTGGCAAGCTCATCGTTGCCGCCGGCGAAGAGATTACTGAACCCATTGCCGCCGAAATCGAGGCATCGCCCATCGAAAGCGTAGAAATCCGCTCCGTCCTCACCTGCGAAAGCAAGCACGGCGTCTGCATGAAGTGCTACGGCCGCAACCTTGCCACCAGCCGCATGGTGCAGAAAGGCGAAGCCGTCGGCGTTATCGCGGCGCAGTCTATCGGTGAGCCGGGTACGCAGCTTACGCTCCGTACGTTCCACGCCGGCGGTATCGCCAGTAACGCCGCAGCCAATGCTACGATCGTTGCCAAGAGCGACTGCCGCGTAGAATTCGAGGAACTCCGCACCGTCGACACCGTTGCCGAAGACGGCACGGCAGGCAAGGTCGTAGTAGGCCGTTTGGCAGAGGCACGCTTCGTTGACGAGCACACCGACATCGTCCTCTCCACGCAGAACGTGCCCTACGGCTCGCAGCTCTTCGTTTCCGACGGGCAGACGGTTGCAAAAGGCACGCTCATTGCCAAGTGGGACCCCTTCAATGCCGTCATCGTAACCGAAACGCCCGGTGTTATCCAGTTTGAAGATGTAGAAGAAGGCGTAACCTTCCGCGTAGAGGAAGACGAAGCCACCGGCTTGCGCGAGCGCATCGTCATCGAGAGCCGCGAGAAAGGCCGCGTGCCTTCCGCCCACGTTATGAGCGAGAACGGCGAGCTGATTCGCACCTACAACTTCCCCATCGGCGGCCACATCGTTGTAGAAGACGGTCAGAAGCTCAATGCCGGCGACGTGCTCATCAAGATACCGCGTGCCGTAGGTAAGGCAGGCGACATCACGGGCGGTCTGCCCCGTGTCACCGAACTCTTCGAAGCGCGCAACCCGAGCAACCCCGCAGTGGTTTCCGAAATCGACGGCGAAATCACGATGGGCGACATCAAGCGCGGCAACCGCGAAGTGGTTGTCACCTCCAAGCTCGGCGAGCAGAAGAAGTATCTCGTGCCCCTCTCCAAGCAAATCCTCGTTCAGGAGAACGACTACGTGCGTGCCGGCACGCCGCTTTCCGACGGCAGCATCACGCCCTCCGATATCCTCGCTATCCAAGGTCCTACCGCAGTGCAGGAATACATCGTCAACGAAGTTCAGGACGTGTACCGCTTGCAGGGTGTGAAGATCAACGATAAGCACTTCGAGGTTATCGTGCGCCAGATGATGCGCAAGGTTCAGATTAACGACCCCGGCGACACGCGCTTCCTCGAGCAGCAGATTGTCGACAAGCTCGACTTTGCCGAAGAGAACGACCGCATCTGGGGCAAGAAAGTCGTGACCGATGCTGGCGACAGCACCACGATGAAACCCGGTATGATTGTAACGGCCCGCAAGTTACGCGATGAGAACTCCCAGCTCAAGCGTCGCGACCAGCGCCTCGTAGAGGCACGCGATGCCGTGGCTGCCACCTCCACGCAGATACTCCAGGGTATCACGCGTGCCGCCTTGCAGACCAAGAGCTTCATGTCAGCCGCCTCCTTCCAAGAGACCACCAAGGTGCTCAACGAAGCTGCCATCAGCGGTAAGACCGACTACCTCGAAGGAATGAAGGAGAACGTCATCTGCGGTCACCTCATTCCTGCCGGTACCGGCTTGCGCGAGTTCAGCCGTATCGTTGTAGGCGATATCGAAGACTACGAAAAGATCAATAAGGAGAAAGAAGATAAAGAATAACCTTTCCTTCTTGAAACCTCAATACCAAACGGAGGCGTACCCGAAAAGGTGCGCCTCCGCTTTTTTTGTGTACAGGTTGTATTGCATCGCCTGGTAAATGTTATAACCTAACAAGTTGAGCACTTGCGAAACTTGAATTAATATAAAAAGTCCCAAGTTATTTTTTAGCGTTACTAAGTTGATTTTCATTTAGGCTGGTTCAACAATAATGCCATCTTCGTGAGCCTTCTTCAGCAGTTTGTCAAAGTCGCTTTTGCGCCACATCTTGACACAACGCACTTCTCCTTTCACATTGGGCAGCACATGGTCATCATCCCAATAGAAATCCCAATCATCGTTTTCTCGACAAAGGACAACGCCGAAATGCTTACTACCTTGAACATCTACTGTTATTTCTTCTTCAAAGTTGTAGAATAGATGATTCAGAAAACGGTTGTAATAGTAAGAGTTAATTTCTCCCGGGAAAGCGTCCCTGAGGTGTTGTATGTCAAGGGAAGCGTTGGGGTTCTTTTCACAATATGCCTTGAAAATCAAAAAAGAAGCCTCGCTCTTTGACACAGGTTTCTGGTTGCGATTGATCCATTTTCCTTGTTCAAGTCCGACAAAATAGCGTGTGTTGTCCCGATTGTTAACCTTGATGATTCTGTTTACCCACTTTAATTTATCAACATCGTTCTTGAACCGATTGAAAAGAACGTTTGTGCAAGGCGAGAGCAGAAGCCAAGTTTACTTGGATTATGCCGAGCCGCAGCCAAAGGTGCATTTATATGAACGTTTGTGCAAGGCGAGAGCAGAAGCCAAGTTTACTTGGATTATGCCGAGCCGCAGCCAATTTTCGTGCAAGCGAGTGCAGAGCCGAACTTGTTCGGGCTATGCCGAGCGCAGCCGAAAATGTCAAGAAAAGGTGCATTTATATGAACGTATCATCTTCATAAAGAACTTCTTCAATTTCCACCTCGAGCTCCGGGAACTTTGCTTTCAAGGCATAGGCAAATGCGTTCTGACCACGTTCGGTTTCAATCATAAGCAGCAGTGCACCATCTTTTTCTTCAGCACTTAGAAGATTGCCACAGTAATCATATCGTTTTGGGTCTGTCCTCACAAGGTAGTACATAAAGATATTCATCGGAACGTACCAACCTAATTCATTCTCTGTGTCGCCATATTTGTTTGCGATTTTCTCTGTAAGTTCCTTCAATGGAGTTATCTCACCTCTCACTGTGTAATATGTAAGTGCAAGGGTCGGGATTGTCATGCTTATCAGTGTCCTCAAGCGGATTCTCGTCGGTAACACCAGCCTTGTCGTAATACTCCTTAGCCTTCTGCTTGTCGATGAAGAAACCGAATTCCTCTTTTCCCCAACGGTACAGGTCGCCTATCTCCTTGTATGCCCAAAGGCGGTCATCATCGTAAAGGTTTTCGACATTGTCAACCAACAGGCGTGTATAGTTCAGTGGCGTGTAGGTACTCAATGTCCAGACGATGTCTTTTATCTCGCGACATGTATCGCTGTCATTGCACACTTTTTCCAACAATGCTTCAGCCTCGCCTTCATGACTTTCAAACAAAGGAGTGGTAAGAATTTCGTGGCGTTCAACTGTTACCGTCTCGCCCGTATCAGAGTCGGTGAAAGAGTCTTCCCATGTGTGCCAACTGTGATACATACCAGCCAGCACGATGCAGTTGGCTTCGGTGCGGTCCAAATCGAGCAACCATTGCTTATCCTCGGGTTGCAAGAGATGAAGGAACTTTTGTTCTTGGAATATTATATCCTTCACGCTGTAGTTGAGGTAGTCATCACCTTGCGAATCCCCCTTACGAACGGCTTCGAGCATCGCTTTTACGCATCTCTCGGGATTGGTAAAGGCATCGTAAACGGTGAGCCCCAACGCCGAATCGAGACCTGCATACCAAATGGCATAAGCGATGTCAAAAGTCGCACCCGTAATTTCTTTCCACTCACCTTCGCCCTTGCCCATGATGCAATATTGCAAACCGCTAAATTCAGGACTGTCCACGTCGTGCTTCATGCACACTACCTGTATGTCGGGCATCTGTTCGCTCATCTTGGCAATGAGGGCATCACACACCTGTGATTCATTCTCTTCGCTGTATCCCCAGGTGATTTCCTGAGTGGCGGTGTATACATCAGCGTTAATTCCCTGTGCTGCAAGTAAAGGTTCGGCGCACGCCAAAAGTTTATTGAAATCTTTGGCATCGTTCGTGTGGAGCGACACCTTCAGCGGACTGATGCGGACAAACTCGCCGTCCTTCGACTCATATCTATATAAACCCTGGTTGTCGGTGTTAAACGAAGTGAAGAGCAGTGGCATCTCGGGGTATTGCGCAGCCAGCTTGTCTGCAAGTTCGGTGAATTGATCCAAGCGCTCTACAATACCATCGGTGTAGCACACGAAGTCGTCGCCATACTCCAAACCTGCATGATACCATCCGTCATCTGGATTATCGGACGTAGGCACTAAAGTATATTCCTTACTAAGTTCGCGCACGCATTCCTTCATCTTTTCCGCATCCTGCGCATCTACCACTTTGATTTTTAAGTTCCAAATATTTGCCATAGTATAAGATTGCGATTGCCTCTACATCGCGAGGTTTTCATATTGTTATTATCTACGATTTCCATTTCGCATCGCTAATATAGAAACAAAAAGGAAAAATTTCAAAAATCGGGGTAACTTTTTTTCGAATGGGGAAGAAATACATGATAAAGCGGCCAACCAACTTCTAAAATGAAAATTTGGAGTTTTCGCCTTATAAATTCTTCTTTATCAAGATTTCCAATTCCTTATCAGTCAGCGGAGTTATCTTTTCACTATCTGCCTCAGCACGCTGGGGATTGTAGTGAAGCAGTTTGTTGATAATCTGGTAAAGCAGGAAATACTTGCCTCTCGTCCTCTAAACCCGTCATTAGTGACGGGTTGGACGTGTAACATTGCTCATGTCTGTCTCGCGTGACCGCCGCGAGCATCTCCGTGATAATTTTTCCTTTCAAGCAGATAATTTTTCTTTTCTGCTTGATATTTTTTCCTTCCATATAGGATAGTTTTTGTTACAAACTTTGTAACATGTATTACAAACTTGCTAACACGTATTACAAACTTTGTAATAAGCATTACAAAGTTTGTAATAAACTTTCTCTGCGCAGATAGTGAAAACTATCACGGACTTAGGAAAATTTTTCAAGGGCTTAGTAAAAATCATCTGCCTTAAACTGCGGAGCGGATGGGCAGGGAGTCCGACATTCTAAGACAATCAGACGATTTTTGTAGATAAAACGCAATTTCCAGCGTTTTGTAAATGCAGACAAGGGGTGCAGGGGAGAATTGGGCGGGCAGCGCTTAAAAATATATGCCCTCTGCGCCGACTTGCGCAGGGGGCATAAAACATGATATATCAGTGCGTATGTTATTTTAAGATTTTTTTGCCGTCGCCGCCGATGTAGATGCCGCGGGGCAGTGCGGCGGAGGAGGCGTGGCGGCGGCCCGTGAGGTCGTAGACGGGAGCGGTGGCGCGGTGCGCCTCATCGGCGGCTGGCAGGGTGGAGATGCCGCTTGGAACGGTGTTGTATGTGGCGGCGAGTTCGGCGGCGTGGTCCAGCCCGTCGGCGGTTTCAAGTTCGGCGAGCGAAACGTTCAGGTTGGGTTTGGCGGCGAGTTCGGCGGGTATGGTGAAGGTGAGGGCGCAGGCGCCGTCGAAGTTTTCATCGGGTGTGGCTGTGTAGTCGGTGAGCAGCGCGGTATGCGTGCCTTCGCCGTCGGTGTAGGAGAGGAGTATGCCCGTGAAGGCAAGGGCGGCATAGTCCGTTACCCATAATTCAACCACCGTTGCCCCCGTGAGCGATGCGCCGGGAGCGGGCGTGAACTCGGCGGCGAGCGACAGTTTCACTTCGCGGTAGGGCATAGCGTAGGCAAACGAACCGAGGCTGCCGATGGCATCGGTGTAGGCATATTGCCCGGAGGCATCGCGTACGCCCATGATTTTGAGCGACATCGTGCCGTAGTCCTTGCCGGAGGTCACCATGTCGATGGGGCGGCGCAAGTGGTCTCGCAGGTCTACCATGATTTCATTCTCGGCAGAGAGCGTGTAGTGGAGCGTTTCGCGATAGATTTCGCCGTCGCCCGCATCGGGGTCGCCATACGACAGTTCACAGGTAGTTTCGGCCTCGCGCTGCGGCGTGTCGATGGGTTGGAGCGCGCCGGAGAAGCGGAGCTTGATGATGCCGCTTTCATCGGCCTTGCGCCAGTAGGAGAGGAATGATGCGCCCTCGATGCCCTCGGTGGCGGTGAGCGTGATGGGGCGCGTGCCGGCAACGTAGTTCACCTCGACTGTGCCGTCCGTGCTGTAGAGATTGGCCTCGTCGGCTGCGGCATGTACGCCCGTGAGGCGGAAGGTGAAGCTGTCGCCCTCGCGGAGCGTGCCTTTGTCGTAGAAGGCCATGAGGGCATCGCGGATTTCGGCGGTGGCGTAGGTTTCGAGCACGTTGGCGGCAACGGCTTTTTCTTCGCCGCCGACGATGATGCTTGCGCCGCTCACGGCTATGGGACGGTTGAAGGCGAGCGTCACGCCGCTATGCTGGCCGGCGTTGAACACGGTGCCTGCCTCGGGCGTGGCGGAGATGAGTTGCAGCGTGGCGGAGGAGGCGTAGTTGAAGGAGAACGTGCCGGGGTTGAGCACGAAGGCGGAGAAATAATAGGTGGTGCCGGCGGTGACGGTGAAATCGTAGTTTGCCCCGTTCTGGTAATAGTAGTTTACCTCAATGGGTTCGTTGAAGTCGGCATCGGAGAAGGGGCGAGGAATGTCGGAGGAGGTGCAGTGCGCGGTAATCGTGCCGCTCTCTGTGGCGGTGAACCAGCCTTGGTAGTAACCGATGTCGGTCATTTGGTAGGCGGTGCCGGGCGTGACTTCGCCCCAGTCGATGGTGGCTGCTTTGAGGGAGCAGTGGAATGCGAGGAACGTGAGGAGGAGGGTAAAGATTTTGTTCATGATATGAATTTGAATAGGATTTAGCCAATGTCTATTGAGACAAAAACCATAAAAACCGCTTGCTTTGTTTGAAGCCCAAGGGCACGCCGCCGGTCTTAACGCCGAGCCTGTGAGCCTCACGGCTCACGCTCGCCCTTAATCCCTGCGGCTGCGGTCGGTTTCCGCCCGCTTCAAACGCCGCAAGCAAAAAACAGGAAAAAGTGGACGATTGCTTTTTATTGTAAAAGTAAAGAAAATGCTTTACTTTTTTCTGTTTTTTGCTTGTCCTGTGTGGGGCGGTCGAGAAACGACCGCTGCCTGAGCAGATGAAGTACCAGACGAAAGTCGACAGACTTTCAGAATGGGGCTTCATCTGCTAAGGCAAGCGAAGCCCAGACAGGACAAGCGGTTTTGAATGTTTTTGTTTAATTCAACCAACAGGTAAATGATTTTATTCCACAATCATCTTTTCGGCGGTCACGCCATTCTCTGCGGCGATGCGCACGAGGGCGATGCCTTGGTAACCGGCGGTAGAGATGCGGAACTGACCCGTGCCGGAGGCGCGACCGATGAGGCGGCCGTCGGGGGAGTAGACACTGACGGCGGCAGGGACGGAAGTGGTGACGAGCACACCGCCCTTAACGGGTACGGCACGCGGGGCAGCGGCATTGCCGTCGCCTGCGGCGATGCTGTGAATGTCAGTAGATTCGCCCATGTGTGCCGATGCGGCGTTGATGAGGCTGCCCGTATCGGCATCGAAGAGCATCACGATGGCTTTAAGATTCTGCACGTCGCTCACAGTGCCGGGCAGGGCGGTGGAGAGCGTGGCGGTGTGGGGCGTGCCGCTCTCAATGGCGGAGGGCAACAGGCCGGCGGTGCCGAGATAGGAGTTGCCCGCTATGCCGCGCACCACGTCCTCATGATAGTACGGATAGACGGTGGACTTGGCGTAGATGCCGCCCGAAGCCCACGCGCCGAGGTCGGGGTCGGTGTCCGTCTGGAACTTGCTCTGCTGGTAACCCTTCACATTGTCCTCCACGAGCACGAGCAGCAGGCTGAGGTTGAGGCGGTCGGCATTGAGCGCATAGCGCACCGTGCAGGGTACTACGACCGTCTGCCCGTCCTCGCTTAGGGCGGGGCTGATGTTCACCTCTGCCTCGGCGGGTAGGGCAAGTTCTGACTGCACGAGGTCGAGCCAAACGGGGTTGTCGGGGTTGGAAAACTCGAAATCGCGGCTGTTGGCCGAATACATGGGCGATGATATCGTGTTGCTGCGATGCACTTTGCCTGAGGGAGCGGCGCTGAGGCCGAGGAAGTCGCTGTAACCCCGGAAGGCTTCGCCGAGGGCATCGCCATCGTAGGCGTGAATGCTCACGGGAATGAAGAGGCTGCCGTAGATGCTGCGGATTTTCTCGATGGCAAGAATGCCGAGCGGGCAGTTCACACAGTTTTGCCCCGTGAGTTCTTCGAGCACCACGCGCTTGACGGGCGAGAACGAGAGGTTTTTCACCGACTTGCGCACCGCGCCGGCAGCCTCGCCGAGGCGGATATCTATCGTGTAAAAATTCTCCTCGCCCACAGTGAGCGGCAACTCGTCGGGGAAGGCGAACGCCTGCGCATCGCCCGGGGCAAGCGTGGCTTCGGGCATGTCGACGGTGCTCACGGCGGTGCCGTCGGCATTGCGGAGCGTGAGGCTCAGGCCTTCGTAAGAGGCGGCGGGGTCAAAGGTGGAGATGCGTCCCTTAATCGCAATGCTTTCTTTGGCGGTGACAATATCGTCGCTATCGATTGTGACGATAAACGACGCGTCGTGCTCCACGACAATATTGTCTACAAATATCGCGCTTTGCCCTTCGTTGTTGTTTACAAAGGCGATGTAGATGCTCTTTCCGGCAAAATCTTTCAGGTTTATGGAATTGTCGGTCCATTCGCCCGCCATGGTCTCGGCCGTAGCGCCGGGGCTTTGCCGCTTGTCGTAAACCACGGTGCCCTCGGTGCGTATGCGATTGATGATAGAGGCGGTGAGCGAGGTGTATTCCTCCTCGCAGGGCCACACTATGACTTTCAGCACGTCGTTGGCGGCGGCGAGATAACTCTGCGACTGGAATTGGAGCACGCAGAGGCTGTCGGGGATATAAATTTGGTTGCTCACCATCCAGTCGTCGCTTGCGCCGGCGGTGGTATACATGGAGTGCGTGCCGGCGGCGAGGTCGGTGCTTTCTTCATCGTCGCGCACAAGGCTCCACGGATAGTTGTCGGCATCGGCGAATCCCCAAGCCTTCATGGCGGAGGTGGGGGTGAGGTGGTCGCCCTCCCAAAGCATGAAACCGACGAAGCCGTTAGAGAAATCCTCGTTGAAGAGCGTGCGGTCGTCGAGCGAAATCTCGCGCTCATAAAGTCCGTTGAAGTGGAGCGTGATGCTGTCGGAGGGATTGTTGCCGGTCACATCGGTCACGGCGCCTTGCGGAATGCCGATGCGGTAGCGCACGCCCTTATAGAGCTGCAAGGGGGCGATGGGGTAGAGGAGTACTTGATTGTCCTTGGCGGCGATGTAGAGTTTTTGGTAAGCTTCAGCCTCGCCTTCGCGATATACTTTGGCAGTCGTGCTCTCATCGGTTTTCACCTGCGTGTCGAAGGTGAGGATGAGGGGATTTATGTCGGTGTCGATGCGAAGCACGGAAGCCCCGTCCTGCGGCGAGCTGGACGTGAGGGTCACGGGCGTATCGGCGCGTCCGAGGAAGGGAATGTCGATGTCGTCGTTGGTACGCTCGGCATCGCCGGCAATGCAAATCGTGCCGGCGGGAATGTGGAGTGTGTAGGTCTTGTCCGCTTCGAAATTGCCTTTGCGGAACTGTATCGTGACGCTCTTGGAGGGGTTGTCGGCCTTAAACGATACGGAGGAGTAGACTTTTGCGCCCGCCTCGTCGCGCAGCTCCACGGCATTGGCCGCGCCGAGGACGGAAACGTTGCGGTCGAAGGTGACGGTGATTTTCTGCAACTTGGCAACGGCCACGCCGCCCGCAGGGTCGGAAGTCCAGGCGTGGAGCAGGTTGATGCCCTCGGCGGCTGCGGAGATGCTTTCGGGCAGCGTCACGATGTACGATTCGCCTGCGCCGGCAAAGACGCAGATGCGGCAGCCGTCGTCGGAGATGGCTATGGGTGTGCCGGTGTTGGCGTAGGTGGTGTTTTTCAGGAAATCGAAATCATATTTCTGCGCGAGGATTTGCTGGAAGCTCACCCAGTAGTTGCCCTTCTTCACCGTCCACTCGCGATAAGGGTTGGCAAAGGGCGCCGCGCCTAAGAGCTGCCCCGCGTTGGTGGCACACCAAGCCCCGATGCCGTTGTCCTCATCGGTGTCGAAGAGCGTGAAACTATCGTTTTCAACGTCATAGACAAACGGCGCCTCATATTCAGAGGGGTATTCGCTCTCCGCGAGTTCTTTCACGATGTGCGCCGCGCCGCTCACGCGGCTGCCGTCGTTGGACATTTTTACGATGGAGAGGTAGAAAAGCCCCGGGGCGTGGGGCGACCAGCGGCCTGTGGCGGCCTCGGTGAAGCCGATGATTTTGTAGGCAGATTGGTCGCGGTCGTACACGTAGTAGCAGCAGCCGCCGAGGTCGGTATCGGTGGGGAGGTAGCTGAACGACTTGCAGCCCAGCACGTAGCGGCCGTCGGCAGAGATGGCCGTAAAGCGGCTCTGGCCTTGGTCGAGGTGCGCCGCGTCCTTGGCAGGCAGTCCCGGCGTGGGAAGTATGGCGTTTGAGGCCAAGTCCCACAGCACTTCTTTCTCAAGCAGAATGTTGGTGCTTGTGGTGGCCACGCCCACGGCGTACTTGCCGTCGGGGGTAACGGCATTCACCATGCCGCCGTCGTACCCGTCGGGGACGGGCAGCTGCGTCCATGCGCCCGAGGTCTCACCAGTGCGCCGCCACACGGCAGGCAGACCGCCGAAACGGCCGACCACGACGTTGCCGTCGTTCGTCACATCGTTGGCACCGCAGTTGAGGCTTTTGCCCTCTTCGTAACCTTCGGACAGCAGCAACTCCGTGCCGCTATCCACGCCCAAGAGGCGCGGGTTTTCAAGGATCAGCGTGTTGGAAGAATTGGTGGCAGAAGCCACGGCCCAAAGTCCGTTGTCCGACATGCCGGTGAGAATGCCGCCGTCGTCGAAGGCATAGCTATGCATCACGGGCTTATCCGTCTGCGCCGTTGCCTGCATCGCCGCCGCGAACACCAGGCACAGCCATAATTTAAGAAAACGTTTCATGGAGAAAAAATGTATTTTGGTTGATAAATATCAAGGCGGGTAGGGGCGTTTTGCAAAACGCCTGGAAAAATGTCGTGCAAACGAGCGCAGAGCAGAACTCGTTCTGGATATGCCGAGTGCAGCCGACATTATGCAAATGATTGACGGCATTAGTTGAGCCATGCGGCACACACGGCGGGCGTTCTGCTGAACGCCCCTACTTTCTGCGCACAAAGTTACAGTTTTATTCCCTAATAGGCAACTATCTGCTATTTCAGGCGTATCTTTTGTAGACGTATTGAGGCTTTTTACCGACAGGCTGCCACGTGAAACGCGTGATGCCCTTTCTATTTGTCATATAATCCGCCAATGGCATAGAGCGGCACGTTGGTCATCCAGTCCTGCTCGCGATAATCAGACATGGAGAAACGCAGGGCTTTGAGCGATGGGTAGCGGGCCACGAAAGCGGCGAGGCTTTTCGATTTCAGATTTTCTTCCGCTTTCACTTCAATGGGGACACTTTCGTCCTGAAAAATGTGGAATTTCGCATTTTTATGTCCTTAAAAGTGTGGGAAGTCGCATTTTTAAGGACGTAAAAGCGTATAAGGAATATAGAAGAGCCGGGAAGACATGCGCGTCCTCCCGGCTCTTCATATAATCATTGTTTACTGGTAGACGAGTTTACAAGTAAACGAGTCGTCGATGCATGAGTGATAACGACTTATTCCCAAGCGTTGTCGTCGTTAGAGTCTTCCCAATAGGGACGTTCTTTGTTTGTCATGGCTTCGCTGCCCGGCAGTTCGCCCGTTCCTTTGTCTATCTCGCTTAGGGCAAGCAGGGAGGCAGGTTCGAGATGTGCTATGAGCAGATGAGGGCTCTGATATTTGCGTTTCATATATATATATATATTCTGTTTGTAATGGGTGTGAAAACTTTATTTTACAAAGAATTTGCGGCCGCCACGGATATAGATGCCGCCTTTCTGCATGTTGGCGACGCGGCGTCCTGTCAGGTCGTAAACAGGGGCGCTGGCATTCAGGTCGTCTGCGCTGCCTTCCCTGACAGACTGGATATCCGTGGTAACGTCGCCGAACACGAGCTTAAATCCGTTGACACCAGAGGACGGTGTGGGCAGATAAGCCTTGTTCATCGGCAGCGTGCCCGTGCCCTGATAGAAACCGATGCCTTGTGCACCGCGCCCGAGGATATAGTCGCCGGTGGTCAGAGCATAGGTTGCGCCTGCCGAATTACCCATAACGTTGGCCGAAAGGTCGGCAGTCGTTTCGCTCGCAGCGGGCACCATCAGTGCCTGCAGGTTTTCGGCATTGCCGACAAGCACAACGCCTTGGTTTGCAGGGAGGGCGGCTTCCGTTACGGCCGTCATTTTCGCGCCGTCGCCCCCTTCAAGGAGCGTAGCGGCGTAGGCCGTTACGCCTTCGGGGATCAGCGTGGCAAACGGTGCGCTGAACGTACCGATCGTCTTTCCCGTTTCAATGCCTTTAATCAGGGCATCGCCTGCGCTAATGGCATTCAGTTTGACATTGTTGGGATAGTCCACTTCTTCGAACACGATTACAGATGAATAATCGGCGTTGAAGAAAGGAGCACTGGCTTTATCATAACTGCCATCGGTCTTAATTACGGTATAGTTGAGGGCATCGCCTCTTCGTCCTTTGAATACCATATATCCGAATAGATCTGCCTGTGTCTTCGCGGCATTGACATTGCCGCCAGCCATCATCTTCTCAATCGTGATTTGCGTCCAGTCCGTATAATTATTGGTTCCAACCGTCTCTTCGTAATTAAATGCGTCAACATATCCCTTGGATCCGTTTGCACCGGCGCTGTTGCCTTTCCAAACAAGATATTTCCCTGCATTGCAGACGAAAGTGTATTTCCCTGCTGAAAGTTCGCGGCAAATAAACGGTGTGGCAGCATTGGCATCAGTCGTTCCAAACGTGATGCCGGTTTCGGCGTATTGCATATAGCGCTTTACGCCGTTCCAGTTGATGTTGGCAATGGTATATGCCTTGCCGCTCTCCGGCATCTGTATGTCAGAAGTTGAGGCCTTATATGTCGTGACGGCCGAAGAAAGGTCGGAGAGGCGGGTTTCGATGTCGCCCGTGCCGGTTCTGGCCGTGGCCACGGCAGTTTCAAGGGTTGCGCGGCTGCTGCCTCCGAGGGCGGGATAACCCACGCCCGTCTTTGCCAAGGCCGGCTCTACCAAAGTGTTGACAGCCACTTCCACGCGGTTCGCATCGTTGTAAACGGTATATGCTCCGCCCGTCACGTCTTCGATGGAGAGAGGCGTGTAGATGATGCAGTAGCCGCCCGGCTCTTCTTCAAGCAGGAAGCCGATGCGGTTGTCCTGCTGTAAGGTCATTGTGGAGTAGGCGGAGTTGCGGAAGCTCACCTGCTTGCCCAGCGTCCAGCCAGTAGCGATAGAGGTGGGCGTTTGCGTGGAAGAATCGATTACCTTATACCAGATGGAAACGTTTTTGCGGCCTGTGCCTTTCGGAACAGATTGTAGCATCACGGTCTCTTTTGCGCCCGTCGTTTTGTTGAGCACATCGGTGAGGCAGAATATTTCGCCGTTCGTGCCGCTGTCGCCAGTGGTGAGGCCGCCGGATACATTGTTGCTGGATACAGCCGTGCCCCAAGTGCCGGTGGTGTAGGTGTCGTCGGCATACGTGAAGAGGTTGAAGTAGCGTCCGCTTCCCTTGCGGCTGCTGAGGATTACGGTGCCGTCGGGCAGTTCTTCGCACTTCGGCTCATCGCCACTCGCCGCGGGACGGTCGTCCACGGTGCCGAGGATATTCCAGTTTTCGCCGAAGTCGTCAGAGTAGACCACGCGGTTGCCTCCGTTCTTCGTCCAAAGGGCGGCATAGAGGCGGTAGTAACCGCCGGCCTTCTTCACCACGCGGCTCTGCATGATGCGTCCCGAACCCACGAAGAGCGAAGCCACGGTGACGTTTGTCCCGTCTTTCACGAACAGGGGATAGAACTTATCGGTCACTTCCACAGGCGCGGTCCATTCCCATTCGTTAGACGTTTCATTGTATGTGCCCACGACTTTTGCCACGCGGTTCGGGTTGCTGTTGGAGCCGAGGGTGTAATTGCCGTCCCAGCAAACCGTCTTGCCGCAAACGGCGAGCACGAGCACCTTGTTGCTCTCGCGGTCGGCCACAATGGCGGCATCGCCAAAGGCGTAGTCGAAGGCTACGGATGTAGCCTCGATGCCCGTACCGTTGGCGAGGAAGAATTCCGTACCCCACGTTGCGCCGTTGTCTTTGGAGATGCGGGCTTTGAGGTCTACTTCTCCGTAGCCCACGTCGTTGCCGCTGGGGCGGTTGTCGGCGATGGCAATGATGTCGCCGTTAAGGGCAGTGGCGATAGCGGGGATACGATAAGGCTTGCCGTTGGCATCGGGCGTTTTGAAGAGCATACGATCATCGTTGGCCGTATAGACGAGATTGAGCGCGGTTTCGCCTGCGGCTTCAAGCGTAAACTCGCTGCCATCGTAGGCTGCGCCGTTGAGGGTGCAGGTAGTAAGGTCGAAGCCACGGTACGTATAAGAACTGAAGCTTATGGTTGCGCCGACAGGCAGATAGGCTTTACTGCTTTGCGAACCAGTAATTGCGGCCACGGAATTAGTGCCGTTCACCGTGTATGTCAGGTTGGCAACGGTGTTGCCCTCGAAGGCTGTGCCGTTCACCGTGATGTTCTGCGTCAGGAATTTTTCCGTGTCAATCACCTCAAAGTACCAGCGGTTGCCGCCGTCGCCGTTGCCGTAGAATTTCAGCACATTGCCTACGCCTCCATGGGGGTTAAGGCCAATGTTCCGGGTGTCGCCGGCGGGAATGATGGAATATCCCGCTACGGAGGCATCGCTTGTATAGTCTTTCAACGCCCATGATTGCGCAGTGCTTTCAGTCGATTCTTCGGCGAAAACCACTGCCTCGTCGTTGGCGGGCGTGCCGTCGTGGGCAATCACCAGTGAAGCGGACTTCTTGCTGTACATCTTGAAATTGTCGGGTGTGCCTACGAAGCACCACAGGTTGTTCTCAGAAGCAGCGTCGATGATTTCCGTGTCGATGTTCTGACCGGCTGCCGGCGTGTCGCTAAGCAGCGCGAAGCCATAGGCATTGCTGCGCGAGTTCCTTACGCGAATCCATTTGTCGCCATAGTTTTCAGAGAAAATATTCGGCGTGAGCACGGCCGTGTACGAAACGGTGCCGCTAAGGCTACTTACATCTACCGTCGTGCCCACGTTGTTGCTGCCGGAATCCACGAAGCCGTCGAAGTTATAAGCGGCATTGCTCAGGCTGATGCTGAGGGTCGGCGCGGTGATGCTCTCGTCGTCGGTCAGAGCAAATGCGGCGGGGACGGTTTGCGTTTTGCCGTTCCACGTGGTGGTTGCTTCTGCAAGCGGGTTGCCGCCTACTTCCAAAACGGGCACATTTTCTACGGGTACGAAAATGTAATTGGCGGAATAGATTGAGCTGCCTTTCTCATAATTGGCGTCTCCTGCCTGGTCAAACGACCCATCATTCTTCATCACGAGATATTTTGAGGCCGCATTGCAATAGATATGCGTGGCAGTGCCCGAGGGCACGCCGTCTGAAATGGTCAAGTTGTAGCCTGCGTCCGAGAAGGCCTTGAAACCGAAGTATTTGCCGCTGCTTACGTTTTGCAGCTGATGGTAAGTGCCGTCAAACGAAGTGCAGGTGAACTTATAAAGCTCTGCATTTTTAGTGATGCCGTTGCTTACTTTCAGCGTGCCGTTGTCGTTGTAGAAATACTGGCGGGTGTCGTTGTCGCAATAGATATAATAGGTCTTTCCCGGTGCGGGAATGTTGGCTGCGAGTTCCACGGAAGTGGTTTCAACTTTGTAGAAAGCAAACGGATGCGACACGCCCCATCTTGCCCAAGTGGCCGGGTTGCCGTTCCAGCAGTCGCCGCTGCCTTGCGATTGCCCGTTTGAAGAGACCGATGTGCCGCAAATCGTCCACACGCCGCTACCTGCCGTCAAACCGCTGGCGAGGGTGGTGGTGCCATCGTGGTTTTCGGATTTGAAAGTTGTGCCAGTAGGTTTCGGGCAAGAAGACGTGCTCCAATCCTGCACGTAGATCAGGTTTTGCGCGGCGTCGGTGTATGTGCCTGTGGCGCTGGCATATTTGTCCGTTGCCACCGACTGAAAGTAATAACTGTGGTCGGCGCTGCCTTTCGTCACCTTCCAAAGATAGGTGTTCGACATGGTGCTGAACGCCGAGGGTTTCGGGTGGGCATCCCCCGTGTGTCCGAAGCCGCTGGAGGCGCTGCTGATAAAGCCTGTGCGGTCTTCTGTGCCGTTGAAGGCAGTGTTGTAAATCATGTACGTGGCACCGTCCTCCAAGGCGGTCACGCGTTCTGTCGGACGATAGCCCGTCAAGGTGGTCTGCGCCACGGCTGACGAGAAACCCGATAGGAACAATAATGTCCCGGCTAAAATTAGTCGCATGTTTTTCATAGAAAAAATAATAAAGGTAAGAAATTTCAATTATCGCAAAATGAAGCAACAAATTTATAGCAAATTTTTATAATAAGCAATTTTATAGGGAGAAAGTCGCAATATTCTTAATATAAACGCCTGGAAAATGTAATTGAGCCATGCGGTTAAGGCAATGCGCGCGCATATACATAAGTGGCTTTTTTACATACAAACTCCCGAGAGCATCGGCTGATGCGCCCGGGAGTTGTATATATATATTGTATGTTTCTCTCTCAAAAAACTATTTGAGAACGTACTTCTGCGTGCTGACCGTGCCATCGGCAGCCGTCACTTCCACGAGCACCGTGCCTGCGGCTGCGGCGCTGAGGTTGAGCGTGCTGCGGCGCGTTTTCTGAATGGTGCGGCCTGCGGCATCGTACACGCGGATGCTTTTAACGTCTTTGCCCGTTACGCTTAGCGTGCGGCCGAGGAGCGATACGCTCATCTCGGCTGCGGCGGGAAAAGGGACGATGCCAGTGGGGGTCGGTGCGCTTACGCCGTCGAGCGATACGAACACCTTGTCGCCCGCAGAGGTGGACATGGAGATTTCGTTTGCGCTAACAACGGTGAAGTTGGAGGTGAGCTTGCCGTTGAGGTAAATCTTCTTGCCGTTGATGTAGGGGTAGTTGATCGTGAGCGGCTGGCCTTGGTTGGAGGTGATTTCGGCGTAGGTGCCGATGCCATCTGCCCAAGCCACGTCGACGGTGAAGTCGCCCACGGCTTTCATACCCGTCATCTTACCCGTGCGCCATACGTTGGGCAGGGCGGGGAGGAGGCGCACCTTGCCGCTGACGCTCTGCATGATCATTTCGCCGATGCCGGCGCAGGCGCCGAAGTTGCCATCGATCTGGAAGGGCGAGTGGGAGTCGAAGAGGTTGTAGTAAACGCCGCCGCCCGTGCTGCTGGACTTGTAGTGCGTGAGGGCGAGCTCGAGGATGTCGTGGGCGTGGTCGCCGTCGAGGGCTCGTGCCCAGAGGTTGATTTTCCAACCCATCGACCAGCCTGTGGAGGCATCGCCGCGCAGTTTCATGGAGTTGATGGCGGGGGTGAAGAACTCGCTTTCGGGCGTTACCTGGCCGTAGGGGTAGAGGCACATGAGGTGCGACATGTGTCGGTGGCCGTTCTGTCCGGCAGAGTAGGCGCTGTATTTCCATTCGCGCAGGAGCTTAGAGCCGTTGGCGATGGCCGTCGTGCCCCAGCCGCCGTTGTAGGTTTCGGTGGCGAGGCCTTTGTCGAGGTTGTCGAAGCGGTCTTGCAGCGTGGCGAGGTCGGAAGATGAAACGCCGGCATCGGAACCGAGGATAGCGGCAGCCTGCAAAGTGTTGTCGAAGAGTTCCCATACGAGCTGCTGTGCGTGTGCCACGCCGTTTTCAGAACCAGGACCGTGCTCGGGCGAGTATTCGTTGGGACATTCGTAAGTGCCGTCGGCGGCCTTTTTGAGGCGGAGCACCCAGAAGCGGCTTGCGCTCCACATGGCGGGGAAGGCCTTTTTGAGGAACTCGCGGTCGAGCGTGTAGCGATAGTGCTGCCAGAGGTGCGTGCAGTACCAGGCATTGGCAATCACGTAGTTGTGCATGAAGCTGCCCACGCCGCCGAAGATGTTGTTTTCCGTGTAGCAGGTCCAGCCTTCGCTCTGTCCGGCAGCCTGGGCGTAAGTCTTCCACTCGTTGTGGTTGGTGGCCATATTGATGATATAGTTGAGGAAAGGCACGTGCATTTCGCTCAGGTTGGTGGTTTCGGCGGGCCAGTAGTTCATCTGGACGTTGATGTTGGAGTGGATATCGGCGTTCCATGCGGGTTCGCTGCTGTTGTTCCAGATACCCTGCAAGTTGGAGGGGAGGTCCACGCCGCGCGAGCTGGAGATTTCGAGGTAGCGGCCATAGGCGAAATAGAGCTGCTCGATGAAGAGCGCATAGTTTTCGCGGCCCGTGCTGCGGTTGCGGTAGGTATCGATGAGCACGTCGGTGGGGTAGATGTTCTCTGCGCCTTCGAGCTGGAAGGAACAGCGGTCGAAGTAGCTCTTATAGTCGGTCACGTGGCGCGTGTAGAGTTCGCTCCACGACTTGCCGGCGGCAGCGTCTACCGTGCCTTTCACCTTGCTGTCGAGGCCTGCGGTGTTCGACACGTAGCTGGCGGCGTAGGCGTCGAAGTCCGTGGCGCCGCCGAGGATGATGAGCACTTCGTCGGCATTTTCAACAACGATGCCCTTAGAGGTGGTGGACATCGTGCCGCCTGTGGGCACAACCTTCACGCGGGCGTTGTAAGAAACGGTTTCGAGTGCGCCGGAGAAGGTGGCGTAAGCGCCGTCGTACGCAGCCGTGGCGCGTATGCCGGGCTTACCGGGAGCGAGCGTGACGCGCAGCGACATCTTGCCGGGCTGGTCGGCCTTGTAGCGCATGGCAACCACACCGTCGGGGTTGGAGGCAATATATTCGCGCGAGTAATTCACTGTCTTGTCGGTGCTCTTGAACTTCACGCCGGCTGTGGCGTTTTCGAGGTCGAGGTAGCGATAGTAGTCCTTCACGGCCTTGTCTGCGCCGAACGCGCCGCTGAGGTCTTCCACGAAGACGCTGCCGAAGTTTTCGTAGTCGCCGTATTCAGTGCCGTTGTCGGTGTTCTTGCCGCTCCAAAGCGTTTTTTCGTTAAACTGTATTTCGTCCTTGGCGATGCCGCCGAAGAGGCAGGCGCCGAATTGTCCGTTGCCGATAGGCAGGGAGTATTCCATCCACTGGTCGGAAACGTTCATGCTGCTGGCGGGCTGCTTGTACCAGAGCGTGAGCTGGTGCTCGGGCGTGAGCGAGGCGATGCCTTCCACGGGGTAGGGGTCAACAATCGTCACCTGCGAAGCATCTACGAGGAAGAGCGGGTTGTTTTCGTCGCCCGCGTCCCAGAGGCCGATAGAGTTGCCGGCATCTGCGCCGCCCCATTGGTTGAAATATTTGTGCGAGAAAGAGCCGTTCGTCTTGATTTCATAAGCACCGGCATAGGTGCTGTTGGTCGTGGGGACGATGCTGAAGCCCGAGGCGTCGGGCGTGGTGCTCATCACGAGCAAGTCGCCCTTCTGTCCGTTCGTGGCCGTTTGGTTGCTCTTGACGTTGATATAGTTGCCGTCCTTGCACACGATTTGGAAATTGGAAGCATTGCCCACGAATTTCCAAAGGTGCGTGGAGGCGGTGCTGGGCGCAGCCACGCGGGCTTGGTTGCCCGTGCCGAGCGAAGCCATGTCGTTGCCGTTTTTGGCAAACTGAATCATGAAATACGTCTCGTTGCCGTCGGTGCTGAACACGGGTTCGAGGTACGCGGTTTCCACTTCGTTGAAATACATCGGGTTGTTGGGGTCGCCTGCGTTCCATTCGCCGAGCTTTGCGCCGACACCCGTACCACCCCATTGGTTCATGCACTGCGAGGAACCGCTGCGCTGGATTTCCCACGTGCCGGAGGTGGCGCCTGCGACAAATTTAAGCGTCACGGCGCTGCTTTCGGTGGCTGAGGTGAAATAGCTGCTGCTGAAGCCCACATAGTTGCCGAGCTTGCTGCGCATTTTGAAACTCGAGGCAGTGCCGATGAACTGCCACTGCTGTGCGGCCTCGTCTGCCTGCGTGGCGGTGATGAGCTGGCTGCCGCTACCGGGGTCCTTGAGATAGTGGCCGCCGGTCTTAAACTCCACGCTGTACCATTTCGGGCTGGCGGTGGTGGAGAACTCGGGCTGTCCTGTCTGCGCATTTGCCGCAAAGGCGGAAATCAGCGCGATGAGGAAAAAGAAAATTCTCTTCATAGTAAATTAGATATAAAGTTAAAAGATGAATAAAAGGCATTTGTATGCGCAGCAAAGATACAATAATTATTTTATTTTAGGCGGCGTAATATAAGGAAAGGACTAAAAAACGCTTCGCTGTTGCGTGAAATAATTCAGTATTGTTGCAGAATAATATGCCTCGCGTCTTATTTATGCCGCATTTCTTTGCTGCCATTGAATAATTAGTTTATTTTTGCATAAGATTATGTGATTTTTTTTAACCCCTAAACTAAATATATCAAACACTATGAACGACAAACTTAATTTCGCAAAGACTATTGCCGACGCTGTGGCTATCGGAGTGAAAAACGTGCCTTCTATCCTTGGAGCGGTTGTGCTTTGGCTGGTAACCATTTGGATTCCCTATCTCAATGTGGGCACTACTATTGCCATTACCACTCTGCCTATCAAGCTGAGCCGCGGCGAAGTAATCAATCCGCTTTCTATCTTCGACTCAAACTATCGCCACCAGATGGGAGAGTATTTCATACTTAATTCGATTATGGCTTCGGGCATTTTAATTGCCATGTGCTTTATGTTTGTGCCGGCTATCGTGCTTTCGATGAGTTGGTCAATGGCAGTTTATCTCTTGCTCGACAAGAATATGAATTGGGCAGAGTGCCTCTCCGTCAGCAACCGCCTCACGATGGGCTATAAGTTCAAGATGTTTCTCATCACATTTGCTTACTGCATCTTGGTGTTTGCTTCATTCTTTATTTTCGCTGCAATAGCAGATGCGATTGATGTTAATTTCGTGACCTTTATCTTGATGCTTTTCTTGATTGTTGCTACTATTTGCAGTTCTGTCGCTTTGGAAGCCGTGTTCTATCGCGAACTTGTGCTTAAACAGCTTGATGCGCCCGAGAAGACGATGGAAGAATTAGCATAGGGCGTTTGTCTTATTTTTATACAGCAACGGACATCTCCAACGACTGGAGGTGTCCGTTGCTTGTTGATATTTGTAAAAGATTTCCTTGGGGGGAGTGCCTGCCCGAAAACAAGATGCTTAGTCCGCCCTAACCACTCGCGAGTGGTCGGGCTGTTCGATGATTTCCACGCGCACCGTGTCCTCGGGCAGCAGTTCTTCGATGAGTTCAGGCCATTCGATGAAGCAGGGCGCGCCGGAATAGAAGTAGTCTTCATAGCCCATGTCGTAGACCTCCTCTAATTTTTTGATGCGGTAGAAGTCGAAGTGGTACACGAGTGCGCCCGTGCTGTCGGAGCGGTATTCGTTGACGATGGAGAAGGTGGGCGAATTGACCGTGTCGGCAATGCCCAGTTCGGCGCATACGGCTTTGATAAAGGTGGTCTTGCCCGCGCCCATTTGTCCGTAGAAGGCGAAAACGCTGCGCCCGTTCATCAGCTTCACAAATTCGGCGGCCGCCTCGCGTATGCCGTTTAAGTCTTTGATAAGGATTTCCATAGAGATATTGTATCTAAAAAAGGGTGTTCTATGCAAAATAGAACACCCCGATGCTTTGCTTGATTTTACCCAACTGATTATGCGCCCGGAGAAATTGCGCCAGAGGGGCATACATCTGCACATGTGCCGCAGTCTACGCACACGTTGGGGTCGATTGAATACTTTTCGCCTTCGGAGATTGCGCCGGAGGGACATTCGTCGATGCAGGTACCGCATGCGATGCAGTCGTCGCTGATAACGTAAGCCATTGTCTTTTGTTTTTTTAGATTGTTAATGCTGTGTTGTCTGTCTATTGCATTGTCCGCAAAGAGCCGTTTTGCATCGGTTGGCGGCGGCAATGCGAGGCAAAGTTACGTATTTCTTTCATATAAGAAACTTTTCCCCGCGTTTTTTTTAATAGGCAGAGAGAGTGCGGGCGGGCGGCGTTTTATTTTATCCCCGCCTCTTCGAGGCTGACGAGGCCTGCGGCAATGGCGTAGATGGTGAGGCCGGCCACGGAGTGGATGTTGAGTTTTCGCGAAATATTCTTGCGGTGGGTGAGCACCGTGTTGAGCGAGATGAAGAGCTGTTCGGCGATTTGCTTGTTGGCCATGCCGCGCACCACGCAGCGCACTATTTCGCACTCGCGCTCCGAAAGCTGGCCCGCCGTGCCCGCGCCGTCGCCCTCTTCGCCGTCTTTGCCCGCGCTTTGCTCGGCCGTCAGTTCCAATATCTTGACGGCGGGCACGAAGAGGTCGTCTTCGAGATGGCAATGCGTGCGTAGGTCGGCCTCACATTCGAAGATGTCGAAGAGCACCATATTGAGCTGCTCGGGGGTGGTGGGCGATGTGTAGTATTTGATGATGATGTTTTTGAGTTCCTGCAATTTCTTGTCCACGCCGAGATGGCTTTTCTCGAAATGCGCTATCTCAAAACCCTGCTGCCGCGTGCCGCCGAGGAGGCTGCGCACATAGGTGAACACGTGCTTGTTTTCGTATTGCATGTGCCGGCGCACGTCGCCGATATATTCATCGAAAAATTTAAGGATAAGAAAGGCCACGTCGCGGTTTTCGGCGCAGTTGATGGCTTCGAGCAGTTTGCGCCTAATGGCGGGGAGCTGGAATGAGAGGAAATAATTGTGTGCCCGTTCCAGGTAGTCGGTGAGGCACTGCACCGAAACGTTTTCCAGATTCATGGCGGCGGCGTTGCCGTCGGTATGTATGTAGTTGGCCACGGCAAGGAAGGTGGCGGTGTCCACGCCCGCCTCGTTGCACACCTCCTCCACGGTGCGCTCGCCGCAGCCGAGGGAGATGCCGAAGCGGCACATGGTCTGCAGCAGATGGAACTCGCTGCTGATAACGTCGCACATGCGGTCGCCTGCTTTGTAAGTCTTTTGTGTCACGGGGAAATTAGGGGATAAATCAGTTCCCAGGGTGTTGCCCTGGGCTAGGCGCAACAATTGGGCTTACAGCCCGCCCAACTCGTTTGCTCGTCTACTCGTTTACTTATAATAAAATATTCGCCTGCAAAATTACACCCTATATATATAATATGGTATCCCCAAAACAGGGTATTTTGTCGCCGCGCCGGGGTATGCGGCGCTGGGCGGCAGAGCGGCGTGCCTCTGAAAATCCTATTTTTTGGCGATTGCCCCCGCACGGCGAAACGGCGAACTTTGCACCCGAAAAATTTTACGGATCAATATGAATAAAAAAGCACTTTATTGCTTGCTGCTCCTTTCAGGCAGCCTCGCTGTTTCGCCCGCCGAGGCGCAGGAGGCGGCCGACAGCGTGCGCGTCAAGCAAGCAAAGAAAGAGAAAAAAGAAAGCACAGAATTGCTGCCCAAGGCGGAGGAGAAGAAAGGTCTCGTGCTGGGCGGCTACGGCGAGGCGGTGACCAGCCGCTATTTTTACAGCGACCAGTATACGCGCTACATCGAGCCGGAGAAATTCAAGAACTGCAAGAGCCGCGGCGAGTTCGACCTGCCCCACGTCACCTTCATGATTGGCTACAACTTCGGCAAGGGCTGGCGCATGAACGCCGAACTGGAATATGAGCACGGCGGCACTGGCTCTGCCATGGAAATCGAGAACAACGAGGGCGGCGAGATTGAAACCGAACTCGAGCAGGGCGGCGAGGTTGAACTCGAACAGTTTTGGATAGAAAAGACGTTCTGCCCCGCCGCCAATATCCGCGCCGGCCATATTATCGTTCCCGTGGGCGGGCTGAACAACCACCACGAGCCTGACAAGTTCTTCACCGTCTACCGCCCCGAAGAGGAGGCCAGCATCATGCCCTGCACCTGGCACCAAACGGGCATCAGTTTCTGGGGCCGCACGAAGCATTGGCGCTATGAAGTGCTCTGCGTGCAAGGGCTTCAGGCAGATAAGTTCGACGATTCCAACTGGATTAAGGACGGCCATAAAAACGCCTTCGAGTTCGGGCGCAGCACTCAGTATGCCGGCGCCTTCCGCGTGGACAACTACTCCGTGCCGGGACTGCGCATGGCCGTGAGCGGCTACTACGGCGGCTCCACGCGCAACGCCACGAAATACGAGCGATACGGCTTGGCGAAAGGGCGCGTGGCGATCGGTGCGTTCGACTTCACTTATCAGGCGCACAACTGGATAGTGCGCGGCAACTTCGACTACGGGCACCTGTGGGACTCGCAGAAGATTTCGACCGTCAACCGCAACTATCCCAAAAACTCGGGTTGCCCGCAGACCAACATCGCCTCCGACGTGATGGCCTATTCCATTGAGGCGGGCTACGACCTTTTCTCGCAGATCCGCAAGCTGCGCGGCGTGCAAAATCTCTACCTCTTCGGCCACTATGGCTTCTACGACACGATGTGGAAAACGGAGCAGAATATTCCCGACTTGCGCTACTACAACCGCCGCATCCTCTCCTGCGGCATCAACTACCGCCCCATTCCGCAAATCACCATTAAGGCGGAATATTCCAACCGCCTCCTCCATGCACCTTACAACAACGAGCAAACCTTCTCGCTCGGCATCACTTACATCGGATTGTTCAAATTATAATTTTTATGCTTAGTAGACGAGTTAACGAGTAGACTAGTAAACAAGACATGTTACTCATTAATAATATTAGCAAAACATATCTGTCTCGTTTACTCGTTTACTTGTCTACTTGTTTACTACACAACCTTTTAATCAACTACGCTTATGAAAAAAATCCTTTTCCCCGCAGTGCTCTGCCTGCTTTTGCTGGGCTTCGCTGCCTGCTCTGACGATGAAGAAGAAACCGCTGCCGCCAGTGCGAGTGCGAGCGGCGAGGCGATGTCTTCGCAAAACCCTTTGCTCACTGAAAGCCAGTATGGCTTGCTCGACTATTACGTGAACCAAGTGGTAATCAGCACTTATTCCGCGCTCCTGAATGCCTCGATTGATTTCTACGACAAGGTGAACGTACTGCTCGCCGCTCGCACGCAGGACAATGTGAACGCCGCCTGTGAGGCTTGGCGCAGCGCACGCGAGCAGTGGGAGTTCAGCGAGGCCTTCCTCTTCGGCACAGCCACAGAGAGCCAGATTGACCCACACATGGACTCCTGGCCACTCGACAACACGCAGCTGGCCCGCCTGCTCGCCTCCAACACGTTCTCGAGCGTTACCGACGGGCCGGAGGCGCGTGCCGACCTGCTGCGCAGCAACTACGGCAACTCGCTCATGGGCTTCCATGCCGCCGAGTATGTTATTTTTGAAAACGGCAACCCCAAGGCAGTGGCTAAAATCTCGGATGAGGAGTATGCCTACCTGCAAGCCACGGCCCTTGTGCTGGCAGAGGATTGCGCGCGCCTCAAAGCGGGCTGGGCAGGTGCAGAAGGATTGAAAGGCCGCGAAGCCGAAATCTACAATCGCATTGCCGATGATTACGGCATCTCCAAAAACTACGGGCAGTTTATGCTCCGCACGGGTCAGCAGGGTAGCATTTACTCGGGCTTCTCGGTGGCTGTCAGCGAAATCCTCGGCGGCATGTCCGACATCACCGACGAGGTGGGCAACACGAAGATGGAAGACCCCATTGCCAAGAACAGCGTCTTGGAGGTAGAAAGCTGGTACAGCTGGAACTCGCTCGATGACTTCGAGAACAACCTCCGCGGCGTGCGCATGGCCTACACCGCCAACGGCGGCGCGGCCCTCTCCGTGCGCCATCTCGTGCAGGCTAAGAGCATGGCCACCGACAACACGATTATGACCAACATCGAAACGGCCATCACCGCCCTCGAAGGCATACGCGCCGCTTACGGCAGTTACCGCACGCTCATCGAGCAGCGAGGCAGCGCGGCCAAGCAAGACCCCAACGTGGTCAAGGCGCAAGCAGCCTTGGCAGACCTCACTGATGCCCTCGTTGCTGCGCAAGGATATTATTATGAATAAAAACGTTTTTAGTAAACAAGTATACGAGTAAACGAGTAAACAAGTAAACGAGACAAGTTACTCATGTAAAATAATTTGTAAACAAGCAAACTCGTCTACTAAAATACATTTCTGTCTCGTCTACTTGTTTTCTTTGAGATTTTCGGCTGCACTCGGCATAGCCCGAACAAGTTCGGCTCTGCGCTCGCTTGCACGAAAATTTCCTTGTAAACTCGTCTACTAAAAAATATATCTATATTATCATGAAACACTTTAATCACATATTTCCCCTTTGCCTCATCGCCCTTTGCGGCGCAGTGCTCGCCGCCTGCTCCGACGATGAGGAGATTTCCGACGCTGCGACCACGTTGCCCGCAACAGATGGCAGCGGCGAAACCTATACGCCCGAGTGGGTGAAGATTGAAACTTACAGCGGCGGCGAGGCCGGCACGGCGTTCGACCGCACCAGCCTTGCTTTCGAGCAGCCGATGCCCGCCGTTGAAGAACTCGGGTTGCTCTCGCAGTTCAAGCGCGGCGAACGTATGTTTGAGGCAAACTTTGTGAGCGGACACAGTTCCGAAACGTCTTATTCCGGTCTCGGCCCTGTGTATATCCGCACCTCTTGCATTGCCTGTCACCCGGGTTACGGGCGCTCCTACCGAGTGGATAAATTCAACTCCTTCGAGGACGGCAACGGCTATCTCCTTACGCTTTGCGATGAGAATTGGAAACCGCTGCCGCAGTTTACGGGCATGTTGCAAACGCGGGCCGTGGAACCCTACAAAGCCCCGTTCGACGAGAGCGGGCTGACCATTGAGTGGCGCACCGCGACCGATGAGCATGGCAACACGTTCCCCGATGGCGAGACTTACGTGCTGCGCTATCCCGTGGTGACCGTCGACAAGAGCAAAATCCTCCTGCAAGACAACCTGCCCGAGGTGGTCAACTGCAACATCGAGGGCACTATCGGCATTCCCGGCACGGGACTGCTCGATGCCATACCCGACGATTCCATTCGCGTGCAGTATGAGCGCGAGGTGGCGCGGGGCTATTGCGTGCCCCTGCCGCTCAACACGATTGTCGAGGAAGACGGCAACGCCTATCTCGGACGCTGGACCTATGGCAACACGCGTGCCTGGCTCGGCAACGGGCCCGGCGCCAACGCCATTTGGAACATCACCAACGTGAACCGCTCCGACCGCCGCTATCTCTATGCCACCAAAGAGTGGGTGGCCAAGATGGAAGAAATGGGGCTGCCCGTCGACGGCTTCGACGTGGCTCCGGGCGCGACAAACTCCTTGGAAGCCGAAATGGACAATGACGACTATCAGGCTTTCATGGTTTGGCACAGAGGCCTCGCCATTCCCGCTGCCCGCAACCTCGACCAGCCCGAAGTGCAGCGCGGCAGAGAAGTGTTTTACGAGTTGGGCTGCCAGGCTTGCCACCGCCCGTCGTGGACCACGGGCAATGCCGCCGACGCGATGCGCCGCATTCCCAGGCTCGAAGGCGAAGCGGGAAAGCAACTGGCTGAAAAACTTGCCAATCAAACCGTCTGGCCCTACACGGACTTCTTGAAGCACAACCTCGACCTGCTTGGCGGCGGAATGCGTGCCAATGCCTGCCGCACCACCCCGCTTTGGGGCAAGGGCTTGCAAACCATCTGCACCGGCCGCGACGATAAGATGCACGACCTCCGAGCCTCGTCGTACGAAGAAGCCATCATGTGGCACGGCCACAGTCCCAAGAGCGACTCCTACAAGTCGGCGCAGAAGTTCTGGGCATTGCCCACGGCCGACCGCAAAGCCCTCGTCCGCTTCTTGGAGTCGATATAAATCGTATCTAAATAACGTTTTGGTTGAATGAAAAAAACAATCAAAACCGCTTGTCCTGTGTGGGCTATCGCTCGCCTTATCGGAGTAGGAGGCTGTGTCGTAATTAAGGTTTACGGCGCAGCCTCTATTTTTTTAGCCACAGAGGTTTGGATATTTTTCAGGCGACCGATTTCTGATGTTTTTCCCAAAACATTCGATTCTCGAGCGGTAAAATCCGCGATATAAGC
>JALFUO010000092.1 GCA_022784065.1 Bacteroidales bacterium
ATTAATTTACCATGGCGGACGGTTAATCCTTTCTTTAATACGACAAAAGTAAGGATTTAACCTCGGCTTCTCCAAATTTTATTATCGTGTTTGCTCTGAAAGCTCGCTACGCTCGCTTTCGTCTGCAAACTTAGTGTTACCGTCGCTACGCTCCGTAGTGCCTTCCAGGCACTTGACACTTATGCAAGCACATGACTGCGCCTATCGCTACATCTCTGCAATGCCTGCCAGGCACTTGATGCTTATGTATAGTTTTCATTTCTTGGGAGTATTAAGTGCCTGGAAGGCACTACGGAGCGTAGCGACGGTAACCGGGTACGCAGTGCCCGGTTAGGCTATGTGAGGACGATGTGCCTGGAAGGCACTACGCCCGAGGACATGCCCCCACTCCCCTTTCAATGAAATTATATCTCCGTGAAACTTTTTACTTTCACGGAGATATTTTTTACTGTCAAGCAGATATTTTTTACTATCTGCTTAAAAAAGTTTATTACAAACTTTGTAATATATGTTACAAACTTTCTAACACATGTTACAAACTTTGTAACGCGTGTTACAAAGTTTGTAACAAAAAACATCTTATGGGATAGGAAAAACTTTGAGGCACTTAGGAAAAAATATCAGCAAGAAAGAAAAAAAATTTCAAGGAGGAAATGCCGCCGCTGCGCCTGTGGCTATATAGCCTGTCCTGTGGCGTAGTGCTACGCCACAGGACAGGCCCCCTTTTCCGCCCCATAATACCCACGTTTAGGGATACCGCGCCCTGCGCCTGCGCAGAAAATCACAAAAAAAAGGTATTTCAGGCTTGCTGCCTTAGTAGTAATTTTGCACTCGAAAAATTATGCATTGCACAATGACACTTTCAGACTTAAAAAATAAAGATGTGGCCTACGTGGAAAGCGTGGGCGTGGGCGGCGCATTGCAGATGCGCCTCGAAGAGATGGGACTCGTGCGCGGGCAGCGCGTGGAGAGGCTGTATGCCTCGCCGCTCGGCTCACCCATCGTGTTTAGGGTGCTGGGCCAGATGGTTTCGCTGCGGCGCAGCGAGGCAGCACTCGTAAGCGCATCGCCCGAACCGCCCGCCGACGAGGCAGAGGCACCGGCCGCCGCTCCTGCCGCACCCGAGTTGCCCGCAGCAGAGCCGCACGTAGCGGCTTGCGCCGTGGGCTGCCCCTCATGCGGCGGCACGCATCAGCATAAGGACAGTTGCGAAGACGCGCTGACCATCGCCCTCGTGGGCAACCCCAACTGCGGCAAAACGGCCTTCTTCAACGCCGCCTGCGGCGGACACGAACGCACGGGCAACTATGCCGGCGTGACCGTGACGAGCGTGGAAGGACATACCGAACTCGACGGCCGCAAACTGCGCGTCATCGACCTGCCCGGCACTTACTCGCTCCACTCTTTCAGCCCCGACGAGGCATACGTGATGCACGAGTTGGCGAAAGGCAAGGTGGACGTGGTGCTCAACGTGATCGACGTGAACAACCTCGAGCGCAACCTGCTGCTCACCATGCAGTTGCGCACGATGGGCAAACCCGTGGTGTGCGTGCTCAACATGTACGACGAATTCACGCAAAGCGGCAGCCGCCTCGACCTGCCAAAACTGCGCGAAAGGCTCGGCGTGCCCTGCGTGACCACCATTGCACGCACGGGACAGGGCATCACGGAAGCCCTCCGGGCAGCCATCGAGCGCGCCGAGTGCACCTGCGAGCCGGTAGCCGCACAGGCCGGAGAGAACGAACCGCGCGACGTGAAAACTATCAATACCGCCCGTTACCACAGCATCTCGAAAATCGTGGCGGGCATCTATCAGCGCAACGAGGGACGCACCGACCGTGCCACGCGGCTGCTCGACCGCCTCACGGCGCACGGCTTGCACGCCTACCTCGTGTATGCCGCGCTGATGTTTTGCGCCTTCTGGCTCACCTTCGAACTGGGACAGTATCCCATGGATTGGATTGACAGCGGCGTGGGCCTGCTGACCGAGTGGGTGGAAAGCACACTGCCCGACGGCTTCCTGCGCGACCTGCTGGTCAGCGGCGTGCTGGGCGGCGTGGGGAGCGTCATCGTGTTCCTGCCCAATATTCTCATCCTCTACCTCTGCATCACCCTGCTCGAAGACTCGGGCTACCTGGCCCGCGCCGCCATGCTGGCCGACCCCTTGCTCAGCCGCGTGGGGCTGCACGGCAAGTCGTTCATTCCGATGCTCATGGGCTTCGGCTGCAACGTGCCGGCCGTGATGGCCACGCGCACGATAGAGAACCGCAAGGCGCGGCTGCTCACAATGCTGGTGCTGCCCTTCATGTCGTGCTCGGCGAGGCTGCCGGTCTACGTGATACTCTGCGGTGCGTTCTTCCCCGATAAGGCGGTCTACGTGATGTGCCTGCTCTACGCCCTCGGCATCGCCATAGCCTTTGCCGCAGCCGCCGTGCTCAACCGTTGCTATCGGCGCGGCGCGGACAGTTCGTTCGTGATGGAAATCCCGCCCTACCGTGCGCCGCAGGCGGCGAGCGTTTTGCGCCACACGTGGGAGAAGGGACGGCAATACCTCCGCAAGATGGGCGGCATCATTCTCGTGGCGAGCATCGCCGTGTGGCTGCTCGGCTACTTCCCGCGCGGCGGAGAGCAACTTACGGAGGCGCAGCAGCAGGAGCAGTCCTATCTGGGGCACATAGGGCACGCCATGGAACCCGTGTTTAGTCCGCTGGGCTTCGACTGGCGCATGGACGTGGGCATCCTGGCCGGTACGGGCGCAAAGGAACTCATGGTGAGCACACTCGGGGTGCTTTACGAATGTCCCGAGGAAGACGCCGAGGCCGACAATGCCGGCGATGCCTCGCAAACGCGCCTCGCCGCCGCGCTGCAAACTGCCACAACGCCTGCCGCCGCTCTGGCCTATATGGTCTTTGCCCTGCTCTATTTCCCTTGCATGGCGACCATCGCCGCCGTGCGCAGCGAGAGCGGACGCTGGCGCTACGCCCTCTTTGCCGCGGCATACACCACAATCATAGCCTATCTGGCGACGTGGGGAACTTATGTAATATTTGGATAAAAGCGAAAATGAACGAATCAAAAGGGTAAAGACAAAAACATACAAAACCGCTTGCCTCATTTGAAGCCCAAGGGCTACGCCGCCGGTCTTAACGCCGAGCCTGAAAGCCTCTCGGCTTTCGCTCGCCCTTAATACCTGCGGCTGCGGTCGGTGCCCGCCCGCTTCAAACGACGCAAGCAAAAAACAGAAAAAAGTGGATATTTACTTTTTCATTGTAAAAGCAAAGAAGCAATGCTTTACTTTTTTCTGTTTTTTGCTTGTCCTGTGTGGGCGGGCGGGAACCGACCGCAGCCTTAGCGGATTAAGCAACAGACAAAAGTCGACAGACTTTTAGGCTGGGCTTAATCGGATAAGGCGAGCCGCAGGCCCACACAGGACAAGCGGTTTTTATTGATTTTGTCTCATTCCAAAAACAGTTTATATGCAAACACATTTCAACACAAAAACTAAACTATGCATTTCCGTAAAATCATTTTCCCCCTTTTCCTGCTTACCCTCCCCTCCCCCGCCGCCGCGCAAGATGCCGACAGCGTTTGCACGCGGCGCATACACTGGCACGCCGACGCCATGAGCGAGGGGCAATGGAACCTGAAGGACGGACGCGCGGGGTGGGCCAACCTGCTCTCAGCAGGCATGGACGTGGGCACCTGGCGCGGCGGCTGCGCCGAGATTGGCGCACTCGCAACGGGACACCTCGGGCACGCCGTGGCGGACGACTTGCAGGACTTCAGCAACATCAACGCCGAAAGCCGCGCCTTCCGCCTCATCCATCTCGGGCTGCGCCATGGGTGGGACAAGAAGATTAAAGGCTTTGTGTATTTCGGGCTGCGGCAGGCCGACGAAGACTATTTCAACACCGACTGCGCCGCGCTCTTCACGGGGGCTTCCTACGGTTGCCTGCCGCAGGCGGGCGACAATTTCGCCATCGGCGTATATCCCGAAGCCGCCCTCGGCATACACGCCGAAATAGCCCCGTCGGACCGCTGGCTTATCAGGCAGAGCATCTACAACGGCACGGCCTCCGACCGCCTCAGCCGCCAGTTTCGCTTCTGCCCCAAGAGCGACGGCTTCGCCGCAATGGGCAGCGTGACGTTCAGCCCCGACTGGCTGCCGCGCCGCAAGGGGACGGACGGCGAGAGCGACTGCGCCTTTCAGCCTGCCTACGTGGTGGGCTACATTGCCGGGCGGCAAGCCGACGAAGAAACGGGCAAACTCATCGGGGGCGGCAGCGTGTGGGCCAGCATCGACCAGCCGCTGCTCCGCCTGCGCCGCACCACGCTCGCGCTCTTCGCCACGGGCGGCACACGGATAGGCAGGCTCAACGCGGCACGCGGACACTGGGCTGCCGGACTGCTGCTCGACGGACTGACGCGGCGGGGCGGCACGCTGGGCATCGGCGTGAGCCGCGCCATCTACGCCGACGGCCACGAGACCGACCTTGAAATCACCTCTTCCCTGCCCCTCTGCCAATGGGCGCAACTGCAACCCGCGCTCCACGTAGTGCGCACCTGCGGCGAAACGGCATTGATCGGCGCGTTGCGCCTGTGTATCTGCCTCGGAAACAAATAAACGAATGCCGCCCCGGTTGCCAATGCAACCGGGGCGGCATGTTTTTCCGCGATCAATGCTGCTTATTTTTTCTTCTTAAACACATGGCCGTGACTGGGCTGGGAATACCAGTTCCAAAATTCGGATTTGTGGACATTGCGCCCCCAACTGCCGAGCAAGGGATAAGATGTTTCAACATTTACCCGCTCCAAAGACCAATCCCAATCGCCAGCCACGCAAAGCACTTGCGGTATGTCGCGCTGATCGCCAAGCATGATGTTGCTGTTAATCGTGGTCTCCGTTCCATCGTCCTCTGTCACCTTAATCGTAAAGAGGTGGCGATGCGTATCCATGGTGTAGCCGCTGGGCCAAGGGAGGTTGTCGGCAAGAAGCACGGGAGAGCGATGCAAACCCTCTTCCACCGTGTTCACCATATTACCCGGATTAACGTCGAATGCCTCGTGCGCCTCGCCGAGATAGGTGTCGCCATAGTAGATGCGCGTGTTGCGCTCTGCGCCCGTGGCGAGGAGCCAAACGGAGACGGTGTGGTTTTTCGTGTCGGGCGTCACTTTAAGCACTACGTCGTTGAAGTCGAAGTCGACGGCCGTGCCTGCATTCTCGAAGCCCAGCGTCCAATCTTGCAGTTTCGCTTCGCCCTCTTCGCCCTCAGGTTTATCGGGCTTGATGTATTCGGGGTGCTTCTCAATAGTCCCCTGGTTTTTCGAACTTGCAATGGTTTCCTCTGTGAACTCGGGGCGATACTTTTCGCCTTTCAGGTTGGAAAGCACAAAGGTCACGTCGTTGCAATCGAGGTCGCCGCCGTTGTTGGGCGAGTCGTCAAGACCCATAAAAGAGAAGTTGTCGTAAACGGCAAAGGCGCTGCGGTGCTTGCCGAGGTTGTTCATCGGCGCGAAGGAGAAGTTGATTTGCGTGGACGGCAACCGGTCTTCGGGCACGCCGAGTTTGAGGAGGCGGTTGCGCTGGTCGGGGCTAAGCGAACCGTTGGTGCGGAGATAGAAACCAAACTTCTTGCCCTTCGGAACTTCAATCTTGTAACTCAGACCGCGCACGGCGGTGATGCGGTCGCCGTAGGCCTTATTGACGAGAAGCGTGTTGAAGGCATCGTCGCCCCGGCGCTTGGGATCGGCTGCGGAGGGGCGAGAACTGCTGGGCAGGCCATCACCGTCCTTATAGTCGAAGTTGGCATCATACCACACGGAGGTATTGCCATCGAGTTGGTATTGCACTTTTGCCTTGCCGTTGAGATAGTCGAGCGAGATGACTTCGGAGATGTCGTGATACTCGATGTCGCTGTAAGTGTCGGCGGAACGGGTGTAATAGCCAAGGACGCGCGTGGCGGTAGTGCCCGTGTGGCCGTAGATAAACGAGATGTAAAACCCCTCATCGGCATGGTACTCGCCGCCCGCATCTTTCTCGCCGCGCGCATGGATTTCATAGTCAATGAGAGAAGTATGCGACTTGCTGGCATCTTGGTCCTCGACGAGCGCAAGGGCAATGTCGTCCCACGCCCAAGAGCCGAAATTCATATAGCCCACGTCCTCCATGACGCTGTTTCCATAGAGCGCGGAGTTGGTGGCGGCGCGCGAGACAGGGGCTTTATGTCGGCCGAAGGCCTGCGAGGCAGAACCGTCGAACGTGACGCTTTCAAGTTGGCGCAGGTCGCCCGTAAGTTTCACGCGGCGATACTGCTTCGACGCGCTGCCATCGTCGTAAACAAGGCCGAAACTGCTGCCAAGGCCTTGCGGCACGTCGAGCAGCAGCACGTCCTTGCCGTGCACCTGCTTCTGACCGAGCACAACAGGCGTGGCATCGCCAATCGTTTGCGCCGTGACGGTGCCCTGCCCGTTTACCGAGAGGTCAACCTGCATAGACACGGAGGTCATCCACGTTTGATCGGGGTCGGCATCGCCGCTCAGCCACAGCGGGCCGCCGCCAGCCGTGGGATTTTGAGGCACTTCAAGTCCTTTGTCCTCGCTACACGAGCAAAGCCCGGCGAGCAATGCCACAGAGAACGCTTGTGCGAAGCAGAGGTGCTTGATGAACATTTTCTGTTTCATTTTTGTTTGGATTTTTGGAATTAATAAAGAGATTGTTGATGTTTAGATGGATTATTCAGAGATGTCTTTAGGATAAAAACCAATTAAAACACTTGCTGCGGGTGAAGCCCTATCGGGTTCGCCGCCGGTCTTAACGTCGAGCCTGAAAGCCTTCCGGCTTTCGTCTCGCCTTTAATCCCTGCGGCTACGGCCGTAACCGGCCGCTTCACCCGCAGCAAGGGAAAAACCATGAAAAACCCGTGAGACATGACCTTTTGCAGTTGACACTCGAAACGTTTGCATTGGACGTGTGTTTTTAATGGTTTTTCCTTGTTCTGTGTGAAGCGGGCGGGAACCGACCGCAGCCTGCGCACATAATGCAAGAGGCGGAAGCCGCAAGGCTTACAGGCTCTGGCATTATGCGCACAGGCGTAGCCGTTAGGCTTCACACAGAACAAATTGTTTTTATCGGTTTTTATCATACTTGTATGCGCACGTATAACCGCTGGGGCTGTTGTTATCAATACGTCACGACTTTGCCGTACTGGCTCGACGTGTACCAGTTCCAATAGTTAAGTTTGGTGCAATCCTTTGCCCAAAGCGGGAAGACGCGGTAGGCAGAGAAGATGTGCGTGCCCTCCATCGGCCAATGCCAATCGCCCGCCACGAGGAGCGCCTCGGGCATCACGCCAGGCTTGTCGGCAAGCGTGATTACATCGGAACAGTCGGTGCAATCGCCGCGCTGCACCTCGATGTAGAAACGCTGGGCATCGTTGTTCATATTATATTCCTTCGGCCAAGCCACATTGGCCACCTCGGCAAAGGCAACGCCCGCGAGGGTGTTGGCCGTATTGATAGTTTTCTCGGGCGTGCCGCCAAGGAGTTGGTGAATCTCGCCAAGGTTCACGTCGCCCGACGGGCCGTTGTAGTGCAAGTACATACGCTCGGTGCAGCCGGCAGCCATCACCCACACGCGGCAAGTTTCCTGCTCGTAGTCGGGCTTAAGGCGAATCACGGCATCGTTGAAGTCGAAATCCGCACCGCGTGCCACGTCCTCGAAAGCAAGCGTCCACGTGAGGCGGTTGTTGAAACTTATCTTGTCGCGGAAGTCAGGCTCCACGATAGTGGGCTTATAAATATCCATCTTCGTGGTGACGCAAAACATCACGTCGTTGCAGTCGAGGTCGTTGCCACGGCAGTCGTTCTCCATGCCCATCCACATCGTATAGGGACGGTTTTCGATGAAACTGCGAAAGTTGCCGTCGGGATTTATCAGGTTCAGGTCTTCCGCCGAAAAACTCGTGCCCTTGAATTCGGCGCGGGACGTGTAAGGCTTCACGCCCTGCGCAACGAGGCGGTCGTATTGCTCGGGCGCGGGGAACACTTCCCAACGGTCGTAGAAACCAACGTGCATGCCCTTTGGCACATCTACCGTAAAGGTTGCGCCGCGCACGGTCGTGACATTGCCGTTCGCGCCGCCCGAATATCGCTGAATGACCGCCATGGCATTGTAGGCGTTGTCGCCCCGACGGGCCACGGTGGGCGACGTGCGGTCATAGAGGTCGTACATATCGAAATTGGCATCATACCACTGCCCTACCTCCAAACCGTCGCGGGCGGCGGCGGTGGCATCTACCTGATACTGCACCTTGGCAAGGTTGTCGATATAATCGTAAATTTCTGTCTCGGTGAGGTCAACGTACTTGATATCGTCGTAAGTGCCCGCCGTGTGATAGTAATAGCCAAGAATGTGCGAGGTTGAGGAGAGACAGTTGCCTGCCAGCATCGTAATCTCGAACGGGCCGTTCGACTCTAATTCGTAGTTACAGTTCAGCCCCAGCACGTCCCTTGCATTGCTCCCTTCCTGCACCATCTTACCCATCATGTAGCGGAAGTCGGTCATGTGCTCCGGGCTGAGTTGAAAATGGTAGGCATTGCCTGAAATGCTCGCGCCGAAAAGCGACGAGCGGTCCGTGGCACGCGCGGCGGGCAAGCCCGCTGCCAGCGGCCCGGCGGCGGAGAACGCATCGGCGGACGAGTCGGAGGTGTAGTAAAGACTGACTTCTTCGGACAGTTTGCCCGAAAGCAGCACGGTGGAGGTGTGCAGTTCGCGGTTATAATCGGCCACGATATAGACGGTGCGGTCGCCCGTTTGCGGCACGGTGAACACTGCCTCGCCGCTCTGTTCGAAGGCCGCATAACCGTAAAGCGTGCCTTCCTTTTCGGCAGAAAGCACCCAAAGTTTCACAGGAGCGTCGGCCGTGACCCTTACTTTCAGTTCCACCGCCGTTTTCCACCATTGCAGGGTGCTGATGTCGCCGCCGAGCGAGGCGGCGAACGAGGCCTGCGTGCGTTCGTATTCGCTGTAAGTCTCATCTGAACCGCACCCCGTGAGGCTTGCGCCGCCAAGCAAGGCAAGCAGGCAAACGAACGATTTCGTTAAGCCAAAAGACCAAAGAGAATTTATTCGCTTTGGCTTGGCGAGAAATCGCACTTTTAAGAAGGTTTGTTTTACTATGTTCTTCATTTCAAAATCTCGAGATAATTGTCTTTTCCTAATGTCCATTTCACTTTACCCTCCATGGCATCGATAACATTTTTGAGATATTGCGTCTGCTCGCCCGTGCCTGCCTTTTGCAGATACTTGCGGGCATCTTGCAAGCGCCGCGCCTGAATGCAGGCGCAGGCTGCATTATAGTTGGCCTGCGGATCTTCGAGGAAACGCGCAGCGGCAATCAGCAGCGCGTCGCGCCAGTCGTCGGAACCTGTTTCATAGCCTTGCGCCACGCGATACATTTCCATATGGCTCAACGCCTCGGGGTGGGTGTAAATGAGTTTTCGCGCATCGGCATCGGAATAGTCGCGCACCGCGTATTCAATGATATAGTCCGTGTGGCGGAGACCCGGGTAAACGTGCTTGAGCAGCCACTTGTAGGGCTCGCCGCCACCCACTTGCTTGAGCAGCGATTCTTTCTCATCCGGATCCATGGCGCGGTCGATAATCGCAAGCAGTTCTTCGCGGTGGCGGAGCACGATGTCGGGCGCGGCGGGCGTTTCGAGAATGGCCGCGCTCTCGTACCAAATGTCGCCCTTCACCCGGCGGCGGTCGCCGTCGGCAATGAAGGTGCGCAGGTTCTGCCAGTCCTCGGGCGTGAAGTCCGTGTGGAACACGGCGGCGGGCAGGCCATATTTATTTTGGATATACCCCATCAAGGCTGCCGTGCGGCCCTTGGCGAGGCGCGTGTTGTTGGCATACGGGCTTTCGGGCGAGGCATAGCCGTGGAGCGAGATGCTGCGCACCTGAATGGTCTTGTCGAAGAGGGCGCTGTCGATAGTGTTGTTGATGCGGCGCAGTTCGTCGGGGTTGCGGCGGTAATCGGGATAAATCGCCGTTTCGTTCACGGGGAAGTCGAGGAAGGCGCGGCCTGCAAGGCGGCGCACCTTGTCGGTCTCGGGCTTCGGCATCATCAGCGGCAGGGCGGGAATGGTGCGCAGGCGGGTGTCGTAGACCACGGGGGCGACAGGCACGGGGTGCTTCTTGCGGCGCGGCGCGAGCATGCAGGTAAAACCTACTTTGAGGTTGCTACGCGCATCGAGCAGCGAGCCGTCCTTCACGCCGTTGAAGCGGTCGATAAAGAAGTTCTGGCTCAGTTCTGCGCCGATATGCCAACGCTCCGTCAAGGCATAGGTTGCCATAAGCCCGGCGCGGAAACCGAAGCACACAGAACTGTTCTTGGAATATGGCACGGTGTAAGAAAGAGGCACGTCCTCGGGGAAGCCAAAAGTATAAGCACCGCCGATACCCGCAAAGAGTTTCAAATTGAAACGCGGCCGCTGCTGGCGCGGCTTGCGCTTGCGAAAAGCGTCGGAAAGGTCGAAAGTGGCATCGCCAAACAGTTCCAAACTGTGCCAGCCCCAAACGTCGCTGTTCTCGCAACGCGGCACGTTGCGGCTCTTATTGTGATTGAAACGAAAGGCCGCACGCCAGCCCCAAAGGGGACGCACCTCCTTACCGATACCAAGGAACACGCCGCCCGACCAAGGGTAGCGCGTAAACTCCGACCAAGGCAAATTTTCATTGGCTGACTTATTGATGCCGCCGTACAACTGGAAATAAAGCGGGTCTTTAAGCCGCGTGTCCGTTGTATCGGCCGCTTCTTCGGCAAAAAGGGAGAGGCCGAAGAGGGAAAAGCAGAAAAATAAGATATGCTTCAATATATTCATATCGGTTTAGGTTGAAAGTAGACGAGTTTACGAGTAGACGAGTAAACGAGACGGAATTGTCGTGCTAATTTTATTTTACAGGAGTGACTTTTCTTGTTTACTTGTTTACTCGTTTACTTGTTTACTAAATCCCTTAGGTTCTCTATCAAAGGCTATCGCCTCAATAATCAATGCAATGCCGCAATGATGCGGGCACATGCCTTGCCGTCGCCATAGGGATTGACGGCGCGGCTCATTCGGCGGTAGGCCTCGGGATTATCCAAAAGCACGGAAACCTCGCTAATGATGCGCTCGCTATCGGTACCAACCAGCCGCGCCGTGCCTGCTGCAATGGCTTCTGGACGTTCGGAGGTGTCACGCATCACCAGCACGGGCTTGCCCAAAGACGGGGCTTCTTCCTGAATGCCGCCGCTGTCGGTGAGCACAAGCGTACAACTGGCCATGAGGCGCACGAAGTCGGGATAGTCGGGCGGCGGCATCAGCCGCAGGTTGGGGTATTGCGCGGCATCGCCAAAGACAGCATGCAAGGTCTGGCGCACGTTGGGATTGGGGTGGACGGGATAGACAAACGTCACGTCGGGGTATTTTTGCAGCAAGACCTTGATGGCGTGGAATGCGTGGGCGAAACCCTTGCCGAAGTTCTCGCGGCGATGCCCCGTAATCAGCACCATGCGGCCTGCGCCCGTTTCTGACGGCACTGTGCCCACGCGCTGCACGGCGAGTTGCAAGGCATCAATCACGGTGTTGCCCGTCACGAAAATTTTGTCGGGGCTGATGCCCTCTGAAAGGAGGTGACTGCGGCTTTGCTCCGTGGGCGCGAAATGCCAGGCGGAGATACGCGCCGTGATTTGCCGGTTCATTTCTTCCGGCCACGGACTATATATATTATATGTACGCAATCCCGCCTCAACATGCCCCACGGGGATTTGCCTGTAAAAGGCGGCGAGGGCGGCAGCCATAGAAGTGGTGGTATCTCCATGCACCAACACGATGTCGGGACGCTCCTGCTCCAGGACTTCGCGCATTCCGAGGAGCACACGCGTGGTCACGTCTTCCAAAGTCTGCCCGTCTTTCATGATGTTCAGGTCGTAGTCGGGGCGGATACCGAAGAAGCGCAGCACGCCGTCGAGCATCTCGCGGTGCTGACCCGTGACGCAAACCACGGGGCGGAAGCGCGCAGGCGCTGCCTGCAACGCAAGGACGAGCGGAGCCATCTTGATGGCCTCGGGGCGCGTGCCGAAAACGAGCATTATCTTTTTTCTAAACGGCATATACTTCTTAAAGACGATAAACCTTATCAGCGAGGGGACAGAAGTTATGGCAATCGAGCACGGCCTTGCCTTCGAGCCTGTGCCAGTTCTTGGTGATATGGTCGTGCTTCACCATAAGCACCACCAAGTCCGTATCTTTCAAGAACTCGTCGAAGTCTGTGACTTGGCTCTCCACCACGGCTCGGTGCTCAAGGTAAGGGTCGTAGCATTTGAGCGGAGCACCGAGGCAATGCTCTTGGGCTTCGAGCAACTGCAACGTAGGCGACTCGCGGTAGTCATCGACATTCTCTTTATAGGTTATGCCGTAAAGTCCCACGCGGCGCGGATCCGTAATGCCGTTCTCGGCCATCACCTCGCGTATGCGCCGCAAAACGAAGAGCGGCTGGCTGTCGTTGGTGAACATGCACGCGCCAATCACCTTGGTCAACTGGGGATAATCGCCCACAAGGAACCACGGGTCGACAGAGATGCAGTGGCCGCCCACGCCAGGGCCGGGATTTAAGATGTTGACGCGGGGGTGCTTGTTGCAGATATTGATAATATTGAACACGTCCAGCCCGTCGTGACGGCAAATGCGGGAAAGTTCGTTGGCAAAGGCGATGTTCACGGCACGGTAGGCGTTTTCCACCACTTTCGTCATCTCCGCCGAGCGGATATCGGTAAGCGTGATTTCGCCCTTACAGAAAGAGGCGTACAACTGGCGTATCTTCTCGCCCTGCTCGGGGCTGTCAGCACCGATGGTGCGGTTGTTATGGAGCAATTCGTAGATCATATTGCCCGGGATAATCCTTTCGGGGGCGTGCGCCAAGTGAAGCGATGCGCCGTCGAGGAGCGGACGGATTTCGCGGTCGATCGTACCAGGCGAAATAGTAGACTCTATCACCGCAATCGCGTCTTTCGGCGCGACTTTCAGCAAAGTCTTCACAGCAGCCACGACATAAGAAGCGTCGGCCTTCTTTGTGTGCTTGTCGTAAGGCGTGGGTACGGAGACTATATACACCTCTGCGCGCTGGTATTCCGTGGAAAAACGGATTCCCCCTGCGCGGGCATCTTCAAAGAGGCTGTCCAGTCCCTTTTCCTCAAAGGTCAATTCGCCAGCGGCAAGTTTACCGACCAATGTCTCGTTCAAATCTGTGCCTACCACCTCAACGCCGTGCGCTGCAAGCATCAAAGCCGTGGGCAGGCCGATATATCCTAATCCGATAACGTTTACCATACAATATATATATTAATAAGGTTTCAATGTTTTATATCATGCTGAGCAATTACTTTCCAAGCGGTTTTGAACAGACAGAACACGTCGAAAGAGAAACTGATGTTGGCAGCATATTCACCGTCGAAGCGTGCCTTGGTAACAATATCCAGTTCATCGCGACCGTTGATCTGCGCCCAGCCCGTAAGCCCGGGAAGCACATCGTTGGCGCCGTATTTCTCACGCTCGTCTATCAGGTCAGTTTCCCTCGTTATCACGGGGCGGGGGCCTACGAAACTCATGTCGCCTTTCAATATGTTCCAAATTTGCGGCAATTCGTCAATCGAGGTCTTCCTCAACCACCGTTCCCACCTTGTGAGCATCGGGTCAGTAATGGCGCTGGTGGGCAGATTCTTCGGGATAGTGACAGGCATGGAGCGGAACTTTACGATTTTGAAAGGCCTGCGCCCCCTGCCGAAGCGCTCTTGTAAAAAGAAAGCGGGCCCCGGAGTGTCTATCTTTGTGATCAGTGCAATAACCGACAAGGGAATAAACAGCACAAAGAGCGACATCAAGGCCAGAAAGATGTCAAACCATCTTTTGAAATACCGTGCATACATATTCTTCATCTCCTTAAAAACTATTCTCAAAATTTCTTGGCAGCAATCCAATAAGCAAATTTCACGAGCGGCAACTGGCGCTTGATGCGTGCGGGCTGGTGCAGCAGGCGATAGAGCCACTCGGCATTGCAGCGCACCCACGCCTCAGGGGCACGCTTCACGCGGCCGGTGTAAACGTCAAAACTACCGCCAAGTCCCTGATAAACTGCATTGTGACGCTTCTGCATCTTTTCCATCAGCAATTCCTGCCGCGGCGAGCCCATCGCCACAAACACGAAGTCGGGCTTCTTTTCGGCAATGTCGGCAATCAGGGCCTCTTCCTCGGCTTGGGAAGATAGGAAGCCGTTGCGATAGCCCGCTATATTGATACCTGGGAAATCTTTCCGCAAGCGAGCCACGGTGGCATCGATGACTTCCTGCGCACCGCCCACAAGATAGAAACTTTTGTTACTGTGGCAACGGCGCACGATGTGCAGCCACAATTCGCAACCCGCCACTTTCGCCACATGCTTGCAGCCCATACGGCGCAGGGCAAGCACAGGACCGATGCCGTCGCAGTAGCCGATGTTGCGGTTGATGAGACTGCGCAACTGCGGCGTGGCGTTGAGCACCTTCTCGGCATTGACGGCCACGAGTATGCCGGGACGGCGCAAGGCAAAGTCAATGATTTGCTCCGCAGAGGCGAAAGGGTATACCTCAATTCCTTTCAAGTTTATCTTATCCATAGTTGCAAACTGTTTTGATTACGTCCTTATATTGCGCTATCATGTGTTCCTCGCGAAACTGCCGCTCAAATTTCTCCCGCGCCGCTTTCGAGAGGGCGGCATAAGCCTCATCGCCGGGACGAGGCAGGCGGGCGATGCCGGCGGCAAGGGCGGAGATATTGCTGAAAACAAACCCCGTGCGGCCGTGTTCGTTGATTTCGAGCGCGGAGGGGATATCGTTCGTAATCATCGGCAGCCCCGCGCGGCAGGCCTCGATGAGCGTGAGTGGCAATCCTTCCTTTTCGGAAAAGAGCAGCACGTAGTCGTAACGCGTCCAAAGGTCATCGGCAGGCACATAGCCCAGATATTTCATCTGCCCGTCCGTGCCGATGGCTGCTTTGAGCCGGTCGGCATCAGGCCCGTCGCCGGCAAAATGCAACTGCACATGCTGCGGCAGCCGTCCGCGCAAGGCTTCCGCCAAAGCAACCTGACGCTTCAAAGCACACACTTTGCCTACATGGAGCACCTTTATCTCCTCGCCGCGACGGGACTGCGCTGCGGGGGCGGGGCGGTCGGGGATGCCGTTGTAGATGACGCGGACATTTTGCCCGGGCACGCGGAAATACTCTATCAGGTTGCGCCTCACGGTCTCCGACACCGCCACCACGTGCTTGGGGAAAAGGGCGAGCCAGCGCAGGTTGTCGAACACGCTGTGCGCCACGTGTATCACTTTTATCCGCCGCAGCAGCAAAAGTTGCAGCAGGAGGAGTTGCAAAGTCGTTTTGCGGTGGTGCGAAATAAAGACGGTGCGTTTGTCGGAAAGGCGTTTCACAGAACGATAACCGAATTGCTCAAACTGCGCCCCATCGGCGTATTGCGCCGGAACTTGTGAGCAGGGCGTTTCGGCAAGCACGATGGGCGTTCCAGCGTTCAACTGCTTAGCCAACTGCATCGTCACGTTCTGTGCCCCGCCGGCGTTGCCGAAATAAGGGTAGACCGAAACAATCCTCGGCATCTGCACTGCAAGGCAATGCTCGCGGAGGTCGCTCTCAAACTTTGCCGCCACCTTAGATGCCAAGAAATGCTGCGCGGCATACGCGCTATTGTTGCTGCTCATGCGGAGGCAATCTTCGGGATGCGCCGCCAGCCATTCTATCTTGGCGGCAATATCTTCGGGACGGTGCGAAGCGATGAGAAATCCCATCTCGCCGTCGGCGAAAAAGTCTTTGATGCCGCCGTAGGGCGTGCTGATGACGGGCAGGCCGAATGCGAGGGCTTCAAGCACGGAGGTCGCCATACCTTCGCCAAAGGAAGGCAGGAGGTAAAGGTCGCCGGCTGCGTAGGCCTGCCGCTTGCACTCGCCGTAGACCGCGCCTTTAAACGCCACGCAGTTGCTCAAACCGATTTTCTGCACATAAGTTTTCACTTCCTCCACTGCCGCCGCATCTTCGCTACTGCCGCAAATGGTGAGCGTGAGGTGGGAGATTTTTTTCCTTGCAAGGGCGAAAGCGTCGATTGCTTGGAAGATGCCTTTGGCACGGTCGATGCGGGCGAGATAAAGGATATTTTTCAGTGCTCCACTGCGCCTGCCATTATCATAACCCTCCAAAAGGCTATCATCCACCACCGTGGAACTCAACAGCACGGGCACGCTGATTCCCATGGCCCGCAACTGCTCGCGGAAGTCGCTGCAAAGCACGTAGATGAGCGAGCATTTGCCAAACACCCAGCGCACCATACCCGGCGAAGCAATGCAACGCTCGGCAAACTTGCCGTCCCAGCCGTGAAACCACGCCGCAACCTTGCAGCAAAAGGTGCGCGCCAAAAGAAGATACGCGCCGTCACGCACAAGCTGGTAGGGGCGTAACGATGGATTGACAACCACAACGTCGGGGCGGTAGGTCAGCAACAGCCACACGTAGACCAGCAAATCGGGCAGCAGGCAAAGCGCGGCGGGAACGCGCGGCCGCTTCCCGTAGCGAGCATAGCGCACCTCGGAGGCCCAATGCGGTTGCAGGCCTTTGTAGTGGAACGCCACGCCACCCGTTAACTGTGATGATGGTGCTACGATGAGGAGTTTCATATATTATTTCTCTATACAATATTATATATATAGCGCTACTGAACCAGTTGCCCGTATTTCGCGGTCTGTATGCCCTCACGGATTATCCGCGCGGGATTGCCCGCCACGATAGAATTGGGGGGGGTATTTCTGGTAACTACGCTCCCCGCTCCTACTATTACGTTGTCGCCAATCGTCACACCGCAGAGCACCAAAGCGTCCGCGCCGATGAAGCAACGCTTGCCGATGCGCGTGTCCGCGTGGCGACGGAGGCAATAATCGTGCGAGAGGATGCGTGCACCGGAGGCGATGTAACTTTCCTCGCCAATATGAATGCCGCGCGGGTTCACCTTGTCGAGGCGGCTGCCGAAAGAGACGAGTGCCGTGGGGTGGATATCCATTTTGAGCCAGCGCGTCTGATAGAGGTAGCGGAGGCGGCAAACTGCCAGCCTTATGTAGTCTTTAAGCGGCAACATTTTTCTTATTATTTATGCAATATATTCTTCTTCAAGCAGGCAAAAGGTGAGGGCGTAGAGCAAGTCGGTGTGGAACATCGAGCCGCCTTGCGTCACCTGAAATGAAAAATTCATCAGCCAAAGCGCGAGGGCGAGGCGGTACGTGGGGCACTGCTTGCGCCTGCGGATAAACGCGAAGAGCGCGATGAGCATCAGAAACATAAGCAGCAGGCCGACGATGCCGTTGCGTGCCAGCATATCCACAAAGCCATTGTGCGCTCCCACGCGGTTGCGTGTCTTGAGCAGGATGTAGTCCATCTCGTCTTGCGTGGACATGCCAATGATTTGTTCCAAGAGCGTACCGTTGGCATAGCGTTCGAGGGCGGCTGCCGAGTATTCGCTGCGTCCCGAGTCTATATTCACCTTCTCGTGGGTTTGCAGATTGTTGCCCATAATGCGGTCGCGGAACATCTCGTTCGTGAGCATCATGTACGTAACACCGCTAACGAGTACAGCACTAATGCCTATAATGCCAAACCACTGGCGCACAGTCGCATCTTTCGGCCAAAAGAGTACGAAGATGGCCAAGAGGCACATCAGCCAGCCCGTGCGGGCAAAGCCCAAGTACATGGCATAGGCGGCGATGGCCAGGACAAAGACGTTGTAAACCTTTTCCGAGCGTGTTTCAAACCGCCCCATCTTGAAGAAGTGCAGGATAACGGCGATGCAAATGCCCATAATCACCGACATGGCGTGCTGATTTTGAAAGATGCCGGAGTAAGCCACGAAAGTGCCGTAGTCATGCCCCGAACTGAGCATCGGCAAGCCGAGAAAGATGGGGATATTCGTCAGCACGAAGTATTGGCACAGCGTGAGCAGGGTCTTCTCCAAGGTTTCCTTTGCCTTAATCTGCGTTTGCACGAAACTGAACAGCAGGGGGAGGAAGAGGAACTTGATGCTCGCCTGCACATTGGTGATGAGGTCGGTCACCGTGCCAGCGTTGAAGAGGCTCTTAAACGAAATCCAGTATTGTGTCTGCGTCCACAGGGGCGCAGGCTTGCTGCGATACTGGAACACGATATAGAGCATATAGCCTGCCAGGGGCAACTTCCACAGCTGCGACACGGGCATGCCGCCCATATTTACCGGCTCGGAGTAGAAGAGCAGGAAAAATGGCACAAACAGCAGGCAATATGTCGAAAGTTTCAGCGGCACTGTTTTGGGAGTCTTACATATATATATCTTTTCACAAAGAACCACTGCTGCGCGAAGTCCAAAGCGCGGAAGTTCGCCCACGAAGCAATGAAGCGGTCCATGCCATGCTTTTTGAGCAGGCGGGTCACCTCGGCAGCGGGCACGCGCTCGGCGTAGAGGCACATCATCTTGAAGTTGCAGCGGCGCAACGCCTGCCTTTGCCGCTCTATGTAGGGCATACAGCATTCGGTCATCGCTTTGTTTGAGATAATGATGCTTTCTGCTTCTTTCAGGGTATAGGTGGCGTGAGTGGCGGACTGCTGATTCTCAATGTAATGATACACCGTGGCATCAATCGTCCGCAGATGGCGGGCCAGTTGCACGAGTTGATAGAACAGGCAACCGTCTTCGCTGATGGTAAGCCCGTCGTAGTATTTGAGGTCTGGCGAGCGAAACAACTCTGCGTTGTAGAGTTTGCCGCAGAGACTGTGTTTCAGCCGCTCGGTGAGCAGATGGTCGTAAATCTGCGTGTGGAGCATAGTGTCGAGCGGCTGGTTGGCTATCAATTCCTCCCTGCCGTTTGATCTCTTTTTCAAGATATTTCCGCACACGATATCGGCTTCGCCCCGCGCCTCTATGAGCCGCTGCACGGCATCAAGGGGCAACTCATCATCGGCATCGAGAAACATAATGCAGTCGCCCGTCGCCGCCCGGCAACCGTCGCGGCGCGTGAGCATCAGCCCCCGGTTGCGCTCGTGCTCCACTATTCTAATGCGCGGATTGCTCTTTTCGTAAATGCGCAGCATATCGCGCGAGCCGTCGGCCGAAGCATCGTCCACCAGCACTGCCTCAACGTCGCGATAGGTCTGCCGCAGCACGGAGTTGACGCAACGCTCGAGCGTGCGTTCGGCATTATAGACGGGGATTATGATTGAGACCTTCATACTTCTTTAAGCGTTATATCTGCCGCTTGCTTGGTCCAGCCCCTGAATTTGCGCTTGCGCAAACAGCGGGCGAAGGGGGCAAAGCGGTTGAACCACGAGGCTATTGTTTCGGAAAGGCGCATGCGGCGCACTGTGGCGCGGGCGCGGCGCATTTCCTCCTCCGGCGCACCGAGGCGACGCAGTATCTGCAAGCGTTCCTGCCAGGCGCGGCTCAGGCTGCTGTTCGACACGCCCTGCTCACACTCGAAGAGCGACACGATGCCGGGGTAAGCGGCGCACCGGCCACCGCCGAGCAGCATTTTCTGGAAGAAATAATAGTCGGCGGCAATCTTCAAATCTTCGGGATAGGGATTGCCGAGCAGTGCCTCGCGGCGGATAAAGGCGGAGGGGTGCGAAAGGTTGGCGTCGCGCCACACATTGCCTGTCGGCACGGCGGCGGCCTTGTCGCGGTAGGCATCTGCCACGAAGCAGCGCGTGCCGCCCTCTATCACGTCCTCGCCGCGGTCGGCGTAATGGGCAAACACATCTGCCACCACGCGGTCGTTGAAGAAATAGTCGCCGGCGTTCCTGAACAGCACCCAGTCGCCCGTTGCGACCTGCACGCCTTTGTTCATGGCGTGGTAGATGCCTCGGTCGGGCTCCGACACGGTGTAGGCGAGGCGGTCGGCATAGCGGGCTATGATGCCTGCGGTGCCGTCGGTGCTGCCGCCGTCGATCACGATGTACTCGAGATTTCGGTACGTCTGCCGCAGCACGTTTTGCATCGTCCTTTCCACAAGGGCGGCGCAGTTGTACGTGACGGTGATGACGGATATTTTGGGCTGCGGGTTCGGCATATTTACTGTATTATTTCCTGATACAACTTTATATATTTCTCTGCCACGGCAGCGGGTCGGAAAGCGGAGCAGGCTTCTTGCCGGATGGCCTCCTTGTCGTAGGTGCGCCCCAGAACGTGCCGCAGGGCGCGGGCGAGGTCGTCGATGTCGCCCACGCGGCAAAGCGCGCCGTTGCGCTCATTGATGATTTCGGGAGCAATGCCTACGGGCGTGCTTACCACGGGCGTGCCGCAGCAAAGGGCTTCTACCACGGTCTTGCCAAAGGATTCCTGATAGGACGGGGCGGCAAAGACATCGGCGGCGGAGTAAACGGACGACAGTTGGTCCACCGTGGTGATATGCCCGAAGAAGCGGCAGCCCCGAGGCAGCGGACCGCTGTAATCGTTGGTTCCCACGCAGAGCACGTTAAGCGGCACGGAGGTCTTGGCCTGCAAACGCTGCACGGCAAGTGCAAGGTCGGCAAATCCTTTGCGCTCGTCGCCGATGGCGCAACTCACAAACGCTATGACGGCATCGTTCTCGCCGATGCCCAGATATTTGCGTGCTTCGTTGCGGCAATAGGGGCGGAAGTCGTCGGCGTTGATGGCGTTGGGGATAACCGTCACAGGGCGGCCGGCGAAGCACGCGCTTTGCGTGCAATAGCCGCGCATATTGTTGGAGAGCGCCACGATGTGCAACCGTTCGCACTCCGCCACGGCGCGTTTCTTAATGGCGGCAAAATCGTCTTCTATTTCGGCAAAATAGGGATAGAACTCTTCCTTGTCGGAAGTATAATGGAAGCCGCCCAAGCCGGGGTTCTCGTCTCTCATCGTCCAGACTATGGGCTTGCGCACGTTTCGGAAGAAACTTTCGTAGTCGAGGAAGTCTGCCACAAAGTGGAGGTTGATCACGTCGGCCTCCTGCACCAGCGGGTGCTCTGAAAGGTCGTAGGGCGTGACGGGCATGGAGTAGTGCACCCAGTGCTTGCTGCGTATCTTGTAGAGCGTCCTTCTGTATCTGTCGTACCTGTTCAGGCAGATGCCGAAGCGGCGTGCCGCCTTTTGCAGAAACATCGCCGCGCTGCTCGTCCCCCACATGTATTGGTTGGGCTCGGTTTGGAACACAGTGTCCAAGTCGGTACGCTTGAGTGCCACGAGCACCTTGCTGTCGATGCCTTGGGCCAGGAGGGCGAGATGCTGGTTGAGCATGCCTGCGCCTGCGCCGCCTCGGTCGGAGAGTGCTATGTGGAGGACTTTCATGGAGCGTTATCTTTTTATATACCTACTATAATTCAATAATTATGATTGATGTCTATATTATCTTCATTTACATGCACCTTTGGCTGCGGCTCGGCATAGCCCGAACAAGTTCGGCTCTGCGCTCACCTTGCACAAACGTTCTTCAAAATTTTCCTGCGCTCGTTTCGGGTCAGTCCGATTGCCCAGATGAGGGCGGCGGTGAGCAGGAAGCAGAGGGCGATGCCGCAGAGGCGGTGCAAGGGAGCGTTGATGCCGAGCTGCGCGTACGCCCAAAGCACGGCCCCCATGACGAGGGCGATGATGCCGGGGCGAACATACGCCTCGCGGACATACTGCCAAGAGTCGAAACCCAAGAGGCGGCGCAGCAGAATCAGTTTGATGACCCGCGCCAGCGCATCGGCAATGATGAAGAGCACGAGGAGCGACACGGGCGGGTAGCCGAGGCTATACAGCACGTAGCCCACGGGCAGGCATACCAGCATCAGCGCGGAAATCTCTATCTTGAACCACTTGATGCGCCCGGAGGCATTGACGAGGTTGTAGATGCCGCCGCAGGTGACGGATACGCCGCCGATGATGATGTTGTAGAACGTGAACTCCACCGCGCCGTCGGGCACTTGCCCCAGCCACAGGTGCAGCAGATAGCCCAGTTCGATGAGCATGGGGAAGCAGAGCAGTTCGAAGAGCAATATCGTGAAGCGTCCGAGCTTGTTGCAGAGGTAGGTGTAGCGCGGCTTGTCGCCTGCGGCGTACGCCTGTATGATTTGCGGCGCGGAAGCCCCGTCGAATTTCGTGGAGAAGTCTGCCACGTAGGTATTCACCGTTTTGCTGATGGCAAAAGCGCCGTTGACCGCCGTGTTGAAGAAGGCGTTGATGAGCAGGTCCGCGCCCGAGGTACGCGCCATGTAGGCCATTGTGGCGAGCATGTTCCAATTGTTAAAGACAAGCACCTCGCGGTATCGCTGCCAGCCGCTCACATAACGCAGCCGCACGGTGTCGCGCCACTGCTTGCGGGCATAGAGGTGGTAGACGGCAAACGTGTTGACCGTCGTGAGGCTGTAAATCACGGCGTAGAGGCGCAGGGCATAGGGACCGTCGTAAAGCGCGAGCAGCAAGATGCAGCCAAGGCGCACAAAACTGTTGGCGATGTCGAGCGCGGTGAGAAAGCCGAAGCGCTCATGGGCGCTGAAGAGGCTTTGGTAGGGGCTGTTGACGATGCCGAGGCAGGCGGTGGCGATGGAAATGTGGAAGACGATAAGGGCATCGTCCATTTTCCCGTCTGCCACGTTGAGTTTGTTCTCGATGTACCACAGGCCGATGGTTTCTGCCAAGAGGGCCACGATGAGCGCGAGGGCGATGTGCAGCAACAGGCAGATGTTGAACGTGGCATTGGGATTGCCCCCGGGGCTGCCCATCTCGGTGTTGAGAAACCGAGCCGTAGCTTTCGACAGCGAGCCGCTGATGAAAGTGAACATGGCCAGCACGCCGCCCACTACGGCAAAGAGCCCGAAGTCTGACACGCCGAGCACCTCGAGCACAAGGCGCGAGGTGTAGAGGCCTATCACCGTCATGGTGAAAAGCCGCACGTACATGTAGCCCGTGTTCTTCGCGATGCGTCGGTTGGCTGTGGTCATGGTAGGTGGGATATGCTTATATATTTTTAAGGTTGATTGGATTTGACAAAAACATTCAAAACCGCTTGTCCTGTGTGGCCTTACGGCTCGCCTTATCGGAGTAGGGGCGTTCTGCAGAACGCCCGCCGTGTGCGCCGAAAGGCTCGACTAATGCAGACAACCGATTACCGGGCGTTTTAAATAATGTCGGCTGCACTCGGCAATTCAAGTTAACTTGATTGCGCTCGTTTGCACGCCATTTGCAAAACGCCCCTACTGGCGCGTGCCCTCGGGCTTCAAACGAAGCAAGCGGTTTTTACGGTTTTTGTCAAATTCTACAACTAAGTAAACCGATAGGTTATGTTTTAATAATACGACCTCCCGTATCTCCCATACCTCTTGCCGTAACGGTAGCCGTAGCGATTGCCCATGTCGGACGCATTGAGGATAACGGAGAGATGCTTGTAATTCCCGTTGGCAGCGTCAGCCTCGAGGTCGGGAATACGCTTGCGCAGGAAGAGGCCGGCACGGACGATGAAGAGCGTGCGGTCGGCGTGGCGCTCAATAATATCCACGTCGGCGAGCGTGGTTGTGGGCGGGCAGTCAATCAGCACGAAGTCGTACCGATGGCGCACCTCGGCAATGAGCCGGGAGAGGCGGTCGCCCGAGAGCAGTTCCGTGGGGTTGGGCGGTATCGTGCCCACAGGCAGGACGTACAGGTTGGGATAGGCTTGCGACTCTACGATGAGTTCGTCTATATTGTCGTGGCGCTCACCGAGATAGTCTGCAAGTCCTGCCGACTTGGAGTGGAAGCTGCGGGTGGCGGAGGCGTGGCGCAGGTCACCGTCGATGAGCAGTACCTTGTGCTCCTTAATCGCCATGGCCACGGCAAGGTTCACCGATACGAACGTCTTGCCCGAACTGGGGTTGCCGGAGGTGACGATGTAGACATTGCCGCCGTGTCCCTTGCCGGTCATAAATTCGAGGTTGGTGCGGATAATGCGGAAAGCCTCGTTGATGAGGTTTTGGCTATCGGTCTTCACCACGATGATGTCTTTTGTTCTGTGATGCCTATGCACGTGCCGCAGGGCGGAGCGCAACTTTTGCCACATGCCCTTGGGCGAGAAGTCGTAGAGGGGCACTTCGCCGATGAGCGGGAGCGTGGAGCGGTGCTCTATGTCGTAGCGGTCGCGCACGGTGGTATTCATGCTTTCCTTCACAAAGAGCACTGCCACGGGTATCACAAACCCCATGAGCACTGCCACAAGCAGCACCATGCGCGTGTTGGGCGACGTGGGCAGGTCGCTGCCGTGGGGCATGTCGATGACCTGCGTGTTGAGCGAGGTGTAGGTTTGGTTGATTTCGTTCTCCTCTTTCTTTTGCAGCAGATAGAGGTAGAGGCTTTCCTTCACCTTTTGCTCGCGCTCCACCGACACGAGATGCTTGGCCTGCTCGGGGTTGGAGGAGAGTTTGCTGCTTGCCTCTCCGTTGTAGCCTTGCAGGGCTTGCAACTGAATGTCTATGGTCTTGATTTGGTTGGTGATGGTGGCGAAAATATTCCCCCGCACGTCTTCCAACTCTGCCTCCTGCTTGATGATGAGCGGATTTTGCGCCGACGTGCCGTAGAGGTTGCTCTTGAGCTGCATGAGCATCGTATTGTAGAGGTTGATTTGCGTTTCCGCCACCACGTTGTTGATGCCTGAGTTGGTGGGCAGGAGCTGGTTGCGCGTAGACTTGTCGCGGAGGATGCCGAGGATATATTCCGCCATCGACTTTTGGTTGGTTAGGCGCAGTATCTCTGCGTCCGACTGGCTTTGCTGTTGCAGATAGATATCGCTCACCTGCTCGAGACTGGTGATGTTGTTGCGCATCTTAAAGGCGGAGATGCTGTCGTCCACGTTACCCAGTTCCTTTTCCAAGAGCGTGAGGCGGTCTTGAATGAAGCGCGAGGCGTTGGCCGTGACCAGGTTTTTGTCGGCCACCCATTGCTCGTTGTACACCTGCACCGCCATGCCCAGCACGCGCTCGGCCGTGACGGGCGAGGGGTCTGTGTAGGTGATGTTTACGATGGTGGACTTGTCGTTTTCTATCTTTGCTTTAAGCCTCCCGCGAATGCCCTCGGCCTTGCGCAGGGCATCGGCATCAGTGGTGCACTCTTTGGGGAAGAGGCGGCGGCACACTTCCGTCAGCACGCGCAGGGAGGTGAGTTCGCGCTGCACGTTGGCCACGTTGGTGCTCTGCTGCACGAGGCCGATGTTGTTAAAGTCTTCTTCCGACGGTGTTTTCACCGCGCTCTTGCCCATCTGCTCCTGCTTCACAAGCACAGCCGCCTCACGCATATAGAGGGGCGGCGTGGTGAAGAGGTAGTAGAAGGCAATGCCGAGACAGAGGCAGAGGGAGAGCACGAACCAGCGGCGGTTGGCCTTGCAGATGCGCCACAGGTCGGTGAGCGTTACGAAATCTTCTGTGCCGTGTCGGCGTGTATCTTTTGCGTTCATGCGCTAATTATTTCTAATCAATATTTATATCGTTGGCTGAATATGACAAAAACATTCAAAACCGCTTGACCTGTGTGGGCTGTCGCTTGCCTTATCTGAGAAAGCACGAGTCTGAAAGCAAGCTTTCGCCTCGTGCTTTCTCCGCTAAGGCTGCGGTCGGTTCCCGCCCGCCCACACAGGACAAGCAAAAAACAGAAAAAAGTAAAGCACTTTTCTTTACTATTTACTGCAAAAAGCAATCGTCCACTTTTTTCTGTTTTTTGCTTGCGGCGTTTGAAGCGGGCGGGAACCGACCGCAGCCGCGGGGATTAAGGACGAGCGTGAGCCGATTAGGCTCACAGGCTCGGCATTAAGACCGGCGGCGTGCCCTTGGGCTTCAAACGATGCAAGCGGTTTTTATGGTTTTTGTCTATTTTCAAAGGGATTATTTTATCAGCAACGCGGCGATGGTGGTGAGGAGCGAGGCGATGGAAATCCAGATGGCGGGCGTGGCAAAGGTGTTGCCCACGGATACCGCCTCGCGCTTGCGCTTGTTGTTGGGCGACACGTAGACGAGGTCATTCTGCTGCAAGTAATAGGCGGGCGAAAGCAGCAAGCTCTGCATGTTGGTGAGGTCCACGTAGTACACCTGATTTACGCCGTCCACCTGCCGGCACACCATCACGTTCTCTCGGCGGCCGTTGATGGTGAGGTCGCCCGCGCCGGCTATGGCGTCGAGAATGGTGAAGTGGTCTTTGGTCACGTTGATGCGCCCCGCCTTGTTCACCTCGCCGAGCACGTTGACGCCGATGTTGAGATATTCCACCGTCACTATGGGATCTTCCACGAGGTTCCGCGCCACGAGGCGTTCCTGTATGTACTGCGCCACTTCCTTACGGGTCTTGCCGGCCACTGAGAGCCTGCCGAGGACCGGAAAGTCAATCGTGCCCTGACTGTCCACGGTGTAAGCGATGGGCTGGTTTGAACCGTAACTGCCGCCCGAGGCGGTGACGGGCGCAACGGCCGCGCCGAGCGTTTGCGCCACGTTGCCCCGCGTGGTCAGCGTGAACTGCTGCTCGAGCATGGGGTTCTGGCAGTTTACCACAATGTTGATTTTGTCTTCCGGGCGTAGCTTGAACTGATCGACGCCGCTCACCGCCATATTGTTGAGCGCGGCGGCATCTTGGAAGTAGGATATATTTTGCGGCACGTGGCAGCCCGCCAGCAAGAGCGTGACAAAGCCGCAGAGCGCGGCGCGGCGAAACGTTTTCTTGGTCATCCTTATATTTTGATGGTGTATAGGGAAAGGATTTATCTGCTATTAGAGTTTACAAAATTACCATCTTTTACATTTTAATACTCTACAATATTTTGCAAACTATAAGTCGTTATGTATTTTTAAAATTTACCCCCCCCCATTTGCAATATACGGTTTGCAGATTTAAGCCTATAATAAATATTTAGTGTTTGAGTTAATGCTTGCTTTGTTATGTCGTTTATGCTTTCGGGGGTCCGAAACGTCTGTCACCAATGTCAGGCGCATTTTGCCCGCGAAGGCAGATTTTCGCCCGTGACGAAATGTAGATTTACCTTAAATGAGATATATTTTCTTTAATGACAAATGGTTTTTGGTTTAGCGAGAAACATTTTGTTTTAATGAGAAAACATTCACTCCCTTGCGGGGAGGCTGATTTAGTTAGCTTTTTGTATGAAGTGCCTCACCCTTCAAACTATCCCCTTGAAAATTATTCCTTTCCCCGAGCTATTTTTTCCTTTCTCCGAGCTATTTTTCACTATCTGCTAAGAAAAAGTTTGTTACAAAGTTTGTAACGGCCGTTACAAACTTTCTAATATATGTTACAAACTTTGTAATACGTGTTACAAAGTTTGTAACAAAAACTATCTTATAGGATAGTAAAAACTTTCAGGCAGATAGGGAAAAACATCAGCAAGAAAGAAAAAAGTTTCCCGCCCCTTAATACCCACGTATAGGGATAGCGCACCCAGCGTCTGCGCAGAAAATCACAAAAAAGGTATTCCAGACCGACGTGGAAAGCGTGGGCCTGGGCGGCGCATTGCAGATGCGCCGCCCAGCCTGCCTACGTGCTGGGCTACATTGCCGAGCAGCAAGCCGACGAAGAAACGGGCAGACTCATCGGGAGCGGCGGCGTGTGGGCCAGTATCGACCAGCCGCTGCTCCGCCTGCGCCGCACCTGCGGCGAGACCGCCACCGTGGGCCTCTTGCGCCTGTGCATCTGCCTCGAAGGCAAATAGGGAAATCCACAGAAAGCAAAACAAAGCAACAGCGGCGGACATGTATGTGCATGTCCGCCGCTGTTTGCAAAAAATCTTGCCAATAGGCTTAATATTCGTCTTCGTTGAAGAGGAAGTCTTCCTTTGTGGGATAGTCGGGCCAAACGTCCTCGATGGTTTCGTAGATTTCGCCCTCGTCTTCAAGTTCTTGGAGGTTCTCCACTACTTCCATCGGTGCGCCGGAGCGCATGGCGTAGTCGATAAGTTCTTCTTTCGATGCAGGCCAAGGCGCATCTTCGAGTTTCGATGCCAATTCCAAAGTCCAATACATAATGTCGTCTATGTTTTTATGGGTTTGCTATTAAGGTTGATTCTTCACAGTCCTTATAGGACGGCGCAAAATTACACTTTTTCTTGTATTCCCAACTATTTACTTACGTTTTTCTTACGATATATGCACTTTTCGCACCTTTCTGAACTACTAATATACGATTTTTCTGCCTCCTTTGATATAAATGCCGCGCACGGGACGGTTCACGCGGCGGCCGCTGAGGTCGTAGAGCGTGCCATTTGCGGCAGAATTTGCTGCAGGCGCGGCGGCAATGCCTGTGGTCACGTCGTCAAAGTCAAGCGCATAGGCTGCGGCGGGCGTGATGCCCGAGGGCTGCCAATAAGCCTTAAATCCTTTGAGCCGCAGGCCGTCGACATTCCCTTCGCTATTATTGGCAAAGGGGTAAAGCCCCACGCCCTCTGCGCCGTTTTGCAGGGTGTAGATATTAGGCAGAGCCTCAACGGTGGCGAAATTTCCAGTAAAGTCGCTCGTCAAGGCACTCGCCAAATCTGTCACGGCAAGCAGGTGCAAACCTTCTTCTGCCTTTATAACAATGCCCTGTTCGGCGGGGATAATTTCGCCGACATTCGTGAGACTGAATTTGTTTTCGGCAGAATTGAATGCGCCCACGTAGGCTTTAAGCCCGTCGTCCGCCAAAAGCATGGCAGGCGAGTAGAGCGTGGCGTAGCCGGCGGCCGAAACGCTGACGGGCAAGAGTGCAACGGGCACAAGTTCCCACGCCGTCTTTTCTCCATCGGCAAAGGCGGCCGTGGAGAAGGCTGAGCCATTGCTGCTTAAATAGCTTCCGCCTGCCTGCAAGGCATACGCGCCGGGTTCTCTGGGGTGAGGCTGGAAGGTATATGCCCCCGATTGCGCGAGGGGTGCGTGCTGCGTGCCGTTGAGATAAAGCCCCGTGGCATAAGCCAGGAGTTTGTCACCGTCGCGCATCAGCACGTTGTTCTCGTTAGGGGTGAGCGCCAGCTGCAAGGCCGTACCTGTGGCCTGTCCCTCGGGCAGGGTGACAAATCTGCCGGTGGCACGGGAGCGCAGGCGGTAGAAAGTCGCGGGGCGCGGCTGCGTGGCGGCCTCGATAACGGGCACGAACTGGAAATCGGTGGACACAATCATGCCCAGATTATTGTTGCAGAGATAGCCCTTGGGGTCGTCCTTATATTGGTGGTTGAGCGAGAACGTGTTGCCGCTGCGGCTGAGCATGGCTTGCTGGAGCGTGTGGCTGAGGAGCGTGAAACTGCCCCACGTGAAGCCGCGCCGCAGCACGAAGTCGGTATACATGCTGTTGGTCATACCGCCGAGGTACGGCAGGTTGCCGTCCGCGTCTTTCAGATAGAAGCATCCCTCGCCGTGTGTCAGTTGCAAGGCGGTGGCTTCGGCGGGCGCGGCGAGCCAAGTCTCGGTGACGTACTCGCCGTCGGCGGTGCGCTTATAATAATAATATGGTGTGGAGGCAGGCAATGCCTGATAACTGCGCAAGAGGTAGCGTCCCTCTTCGGGGTAAACGATTTCGTCATCGGCGCAGTTGCGCAAAGTTTCGATGGCGGCCACGAGCGCCTCGCCGTCGGCCGTATCGTAATCGGGCTTCAAGAAGCCGGCGGCATCGCACACCTTGGCATATTGCTTCACCAATGCCTTATAGGCGGGCAGCGTGGGCAACGGGTAGCCCGGTTCGCCCTCATGGCGCACGAGTTCGGCAGTTTCGGCAGCCGCATCGCGCACGGCCTTTTGCAGTGCAGCATTCGGCTGCTGCGTTTCGGGCAGTTCGAAGATTTGGGTATAGGTATAGGGCGTGCCGCTGACGGTGGCCGTCCACGTGCGGCGCACGATACGGCCCTCTTCCACCTGCTTATAGGTTGTGGCGTAGGTAGTAGAGGCGTTCGTGGAGCGATAGGCTATCAGTTCGGGCGCGGCGGCTGGCAAGTCGGCGGCAGAGGCGAGACGCACGTAAGGTTCGGGCGCGTCGTTGCCAGTAGATTTTTCCTTAAAGAGATAGCGGGCCGTGGACTGGTCGAGGGTGAAACCGCCGCTGTAAATGGTTTCGCTGCCGTTCTTGTAGTAGGGCATCACGGGCATCACGGCATAAGGGGCTTCGCCTAATATTTCCACCTTGAACGCTCCACCGTTAACTTCTTGCGGATAATCGCGATAAGGGGTCTTGCCTATGGTGATGAATGGGAATGCACCCGACCAAGTGCCCGTGTTGGGCAGGTTGTCGGCAAGGATATAGGGGAATGTTTGGCCGAAGTCGGTGGAAAGGCTGATGCGCACGCGGCTATTCGGCCCGTACACCTCGGTGAGCGGCGACCATGTCAAGGTATATTCCACGCCCCATTTGTAAGAAATAAAATTGGCCGGTTTTGTGATGTTGGCTGTAAACGGCTCGCCTTCCACGATGCGCAGGTTAATGTAGCGGCTGTCGTAGAGCGAGTTTTGTCGCACGGCAACGCCGAACTTGTATAAGCCCACTCGGGAGGCATCGGAATAAGGCACGTAAGGGTTCACGGCATCATCGGCCACGGCTGTCGGCGTGTCGTAGTAAGGCTGAAACATCTGCGCCTCCGACACGGTGGGCTTGTAATGCGGCTGCAGGGCATTGGCGCCTCCATCGAGGGCGATGTCCATGCCGTGGGCTACGAAATAGATCGGTTGGTCGGTGGTAGATTTCAGGGGGATATGGAACTGGAAGTTCGAGCCAGCGGTGACCACGTACTCCTCGGGCAGGCGGTTGCCGTCGATCTCGGGCTGGTCGCCCTCTTCAAGGTAGGCGTAGGCAAGGTTCGTGCCTTTCGTGTCGCTATTTCGCGAATAGTCCGCCTTTTCGGGGTCGCAGTCTGGCGTGAGATACACATTGAGGGCACGCAGTGTGCGGCGCATGGCGGCGATGCTGCTGATAGCGAAGAAGTCGCGCGGCGAACCGTAGCTCATAATGCTGCGTCCGCTTCCGGGCTCTACGAAATCGCCGTCGGAAATATAGTGCGTGTGCTTCGCGCCGAAGAGATGGCCCATTTCATGGGCAATGGTGGTGATGATGGGACGGGCAAATCCGCGCGCCTTCTGATAGCGCGATGCCGCTCCACCAAGAGCGGCCTGCCCGGCAAGGCTGCCCGTGCCGTTGGTAATCATCAGCCCGATGTCGTAACTGAACTCACCGATGAGGGCGTTGATGATAGGCGTGCCGCTCTCGCTGACCAGCGAGCCCGACGTATTGCGAATAGGATATTCCGTGGTGTTCTCGTGCATGATGAGGCGGTCGTCTTTCACAAGCACCAGTTCGATGCCCACGTCGTTGCGGTAATACTGATTGAGTTCGGCTTCTACCCTATCCCACCAAGCACGCACGGTGGCGGGGTCGCCGTTGGCGAAGTCGCCGAGCACCTCGGGCGTCATAAGCAGCGCGACGCGGAAGCGATAGACTTCGCCGCTGTTGAAAATAGGTTTGGCGGGCTCGGCAGCCTTACCCTCTGCGGCTACTGCCTGCCGCCGATGGTAAGTGGCGCCTGCCATTATGCGCTGCAAGGCCACGGAGTCCTGGCCCGTGGGATAGATTACGCTGCAAGTTTCATGGTCGTGGGTATGCGCCTGCTGCGCCTGCAACGGCGCGGCACCGGCGAACAAAAAAGCGGCAAAGGCTGAGGCTGCCGATTTCATAAAAGAAAATTTCATCTGAATATAGTCTTTTTGAGTTTTATGGTGTTTGCGGGGTGCTCGGATATTCCGGAGCATCCGGAAGTTCCGGGGTAATTGAGCCTGTCTCCTCTTCGCCCACCACGTACCTCTTATAATAAGATACAATCAGCGTGGTGACGGGCAGGGCGATAATCAGCCCGACTATGCCGAGCGCGAAGCCCCAAACGGAGAGGGAGAAAAGGATAATGGCGGGCGGGAGCCCCATGATTTTTCCCATAATCTTGGGCGTGAAAATCGTGTCCTGCAATATCTGGACCACGATATACACCAGCAGCACGCCGCAAATGAGCCACCAAAAGTTGGCGCCCGTCTCGGCCGTCTTGAGCAGCGCGAGCACCGTGGCGGGCAAGATGCCCACGACCTGCAAGTAAGGCACGAAGCTGATGATGCCGATGAAGCAGCCGAGGGCAACGGGCAGGGGGAAGCCGATGATGAGAAATCCGATGGTGAACATCACGCAGTTGCTCAATGCGATTAGGGCCTGCCCGCGGAAGTAGCCGCTCATGCCGCGCTCAATGTCGCCCACAAGCTGGCGGGCAAAGGCGCGGCGGCGCTTGGGCACGAACTTAGCCCAGCCTTCGGCATAGAGCTCGTAGTCCATGAGCATGAAGAAGAGGTAGAGCACGCCGATGAGCGAGCCGATGATATTGAGCACCATGCCCGCCGTTGACCACAGCACGTTCCACACCTTGGGCAGCGTGGTCTTAACGGCGTTAATGAGGTCGTCTTCTCTCAGGAGTTTCTCTATGTTAAGTTCATTGATGTGCTGCTGCACGAACCGCTCGACCGCTGGCGGCACGGAGGTATGCTGCGCCCCTCTCTCAATGTAGGCGATGGCCACGTTCTTCAAGTGGGCGCACTCGTTCATCATGGGCGGCACGGTAAGATAAAGCAAACCGCCCAGCACGCCGCCCACGAGCATGAGGGTGACGATGATGGAGAGCAGCCTGTTCTTCAACCGGCACTTCACCTGCAGGAAGTTTACGATGGGAAAGAGCAGATAGGCTATGACCCACGCCACAAAGAACGGAATAAGCGCGGCGCTCAGATAATTTATCAGCCAGCCCGCGCCGACTATTAGAGCCAGCACGAGCAAGCCGCGCACAAAGCGGTCGAAGTTGATTTCTTTGGAGAACATTCTTTTATATTATCTCACATGCGGCCAATGGATTATTTTGCCGCCGCAGTATGTTCGGAAAGATAGTTATAGACATACGGCATCACGACCTCGTCGTAATTGGCCGTGCCGCCCATCATCGCGCCCATGCTGCCGAGGTTGGCGGCATTAAAGCCGTGGTTGGCGCCTTGTATCATCTTTACCGTGCAATGCGTATAGCGGCCTGCGGCTTTCTCGATAGAGGCCTGCGTCACTATCACATCCTTTGTGCCTTGCAGGATAAGCACGTCGCCAGGATAAGTGCCGATGTGCTCATAAATATCGTAGCCGACTAATGTCTGCACGAAAGCGTTGTCCATGAAGTTCATGCCGCCCATGCCGCCCCATGAACCCATGCTGCCAGAGATTTGGCTGATGAGTTCGCCGATGTTGAACGCGGGGTAAAAGAGTATAAGCCCCGCCACCTTTGCGGGATTGTCCTCAGCCACGAGCGCAGAAGCCACGCCGCCGAGGCTCGAACCGAGCAAAAAGACGCGCGAGGCATCGACGTCGGCGCGGCTGGATATTTCCCCGAGCACGCCTTGCAAATCGTCCTTTTCCGTGAACAGCGTCATCGCGTCGGTGCTGCCTTCGCTCTTTGAGCTGCTGCTGCCGCCGCAGAAGTCGAAGCAATAGGCGGCGAAACCTTGCTCGGCAATGAGGCGTGCATAGCCGCGCATCGCCTCATGGGTGAGCGAATGGCTGTGCGAGAGGATTACGGTAGGCAAAGCCTTATCGTTGCCTTTGGGAAAGAAGAGTTTACCGTATATCTTTAAGCCTTTATGCCCCGTGCACCCCACCTCGAGGCTGTCAATCTCTTGAAGCGCAGGCTCATTTGGGTCTTTCGGCGGGTCGGAAGGCTTCGTTTCGGCGGGTGGCGTTGAGGGCAATACGTCCGAGGCTTCGCCGTCGTCGGAACAGGAAAAGCAGATTGCGCCCGCAAAGAGCATGGACACTAATGTGAGATTAAATAATTTCATTGCCCGATATTCTTTATTTCACCACAATTACCAGATACTTGCTCACGCTCCAGAATTTCTGCGGGTCGAGCACGCGCAGCGTGTATTGCCCTTGCGCGTCCTTGTCGAGCGAGTAAGAGCCGGCGGGGTGATTGGTCATGAGTTTTGCGCTTTTGGAATAGAGGCGTATCACCTTCGTGACGCGGAGGTCGATTTGCGTGAAATAGTCCTTGTTGAAGTCGCTGGATTTGAGCACATCGCCGCGTTTGAGGATGTTCTGCTCGGTGAGTTCCTTCTTTGTGCCGAACACGTACCACGCCGTGTTGAGTTCCTTGTCCTGCGCAGCGAGGTTCTTGTCCTTTTCGGCATTGGAGGCCGAGAGTTCGTCTACGTTTTGGTTCAGCGAAACAACGCGCTCGTCGAGCTCGGCAATCTTGATGTCCTTGGCTTCGAGTTGCACGCGGAGTTCGGCTATTTGTTGCGTCTTTTCTTCGAGTTGCGCGTTGAAGCCAGCCACCATTTCCTCAATGGTGCTTTTCATCTTGGCATTGGTCTGATTGCTGTTGCGCAGTTGCTGCTGCAAGTTGGCAATCAGTTCGCGATTGAGGCGCAGGGTGCGCTGGATGAAATTCATGTTTTCCACTATCGCCTGCCTGTTGTTCGCGCCGCCCTCAGTCGTCTCCACGCCCACGCGTCCCTCCGCCTCGTTGATTTGGCGGAAGCCGTCTTGGATTTGGTCAATCATGCCCATGAGGTCGTTCGATTCGTTTTGCGTTTGGTTAATCACCTGCTGCAGCGAGTCGATAATTGCAGCGCTTGCCTCTTGGCTTTGTTCTTTCTGCTTCTTCGTGTCGCAGGCCGAGAAGGCGAGTGCGCACGCGGCCAGCAACAAAAGTGTAATCTGATGTTTCATTGTATGGAGAGTTTTCTGTTTTGCTATATATATAATATTGTGTACCTCTATGCCTTGCCCCTTCCCTCAACGATGAGCACGAACTCGCCGCGCGGTTCGTTGGCTTCGAAATGTGCCGCCACCTCTTCCAGCGTGCCGCGCACGCATTCCTCATGCAGTTTGGAAATTTCGCGGCAGGCGGCGCAGCGGCGTTCGGCGCCGAAGGCTTCGGCCAGTTGGCGCAGGGTCTTCGCCACGCGATAGGGCGACTCGTAGATGATCATGGTACGCGGCTCCTCGGCGAGGGCGGCAATGCGCGTGGCGCGCCCTTTCTTTTGCGGCAGGAAGCCCTCGAAGGCAAACCGCTCGCAGGGAAGGCCCGACGACACCAGAGCCGGAACGAACGCCGTCGCGCCCGGCAGGCATTGCACCTCGACCTCGCGCGCCACGCAAGCGCGGACCAGCATAAAGCCCGGGTCGCTAATGCCCGGCGTGCCGGCATCCGACACGAGCACTACGGTTTCATCGCTCGCGGCAAGCCTTTCGGCCACTGCCTCGGCCGTTTGGTGCTCGTTGAACTTATGGTGCGACTGCAGCCGCGCCTTGATGTCGAAGTGCTTGAGCAGCATGCCTGTCGTGCGCGTATCCTCAGCCAGCACGAGGTCGGCGGTCTTGAGCAATTCGAGGGCGCGGAGCGTGATGTCTCCGAGGTTGCCCACGGGCGTGGGCACGAGATAGAGTTTTCCCATGCTGCAAAGGTATGAATTATTTTACAACGCGCCCTGCTCTTTCCCCCTGCAAAATGGCATTATCATACTTAATAATGCTAAAACGCCGCCGCGCCGCCGCCATTATCTCCGAAATATTTTTCCCGAGCGGGGACACGACGCCGCGAAAAAAGGCAAAGATATCAAGGCAAATCTTAAACATTGCTGAAACGCCGTTTTTTATCTTATAAGAAAATGCACCCGTGCCAAAAAATACGTAATTTTGCCCTGCAGAAACTATTTTACATTAGATATCTATATGGTCAAGATTACCAAAGAAGCAGCCCTGCTCTACCACTCGCAAGGCAAGCCGGGCAAGATTGAAGTAGTGCCCACCAAACCCTATCGCACCCAAACCGACCTTTCGCTCGCCTACTCGCCCGGCGTGGCTGAGCCGTGCCTCGAAATTCAGAAAAACCCGCACGATGCCTACAAATACACCAACAAAGGCAACCTCGTGGCCGTGATTTCCAACGGCACCGCCGTGCTCGGCCTCGGCGACATCGGCGCGGTGAGCGGCAAGCCCGTGATGGAAGGCAAGAGCCTGCTTTTCAAGATATATGCCGGCGTAGATGCCTTCGACATCGAGGTGAACGAGAAAGATCCCGAGAAGTTTATCGCCGCCGTGAAAGCCATCGCGCCGACCTTCGGCGGCATTAACCTCGAGGACATCAAAGCCCCTGAATGTTTTGAAATAGAACGCCGCCTGAAAGCAGAACTCGACATCCCCGTGATGCACGACGACCAGCACGGCACAGCCATTATCTCCGCCGCCGGCCTCATCAACGCGCTCGACGTGGCGGGCAAGAAAATCGAGGACGCACGCATCGTGGTGAACGGCGCGGGCGCAGCCGCCATTTCGTGCACGCGGCTCTACGTGGCATTCGGCGCCAGGCACGAGAACATCGTGATGCTCGACTCCAAGGGCGTTATCACCGCCGACCGCGAGAACCTCAACGAGCAGAAGCGCGAGTTTGCCACCGCGCGCACCGACATACACACGCTGGCCGAGGCCGTGGCAGGCGCGGACGTGTTTGTAGGCCTCTCGAAGGGCAACGTGCTCACCAAGGAGATGGTTTGCTCCATGGCTAACAACCCGATTATCTTCGCCCTCGCCAACCCCGTGCCCGAGATCTCCTACGAGGACGCCATGGAGGCCCGCCCCGACGTGCTGATGAGCACGGGGCGCACGGACTATCCCAACCAAATCAACAACGTTATCGGTTTCCCCTACATCTTCCGAGGTGCGCTCGACACGGCTGCCACGGCGATTAACGAGGAAATGAAGATGGCGGCCGCACGCGCCATAGCCGACCTCGCACGCCGCCCCGTGCCCGACATCGTGAACCGCGCCTACCACGTGCGCAACTTCACCTTCGGCCCCGACTACTTCATTCCGAAACCCGTGGACCCGCGCCTCATCACGGAGGTCTCCATGGCCGTGGCGCGCGCAGCAATGGAAAGCGGCGTGGCACGCAAGCCCATCGAGGACTGGAAGGCTTACCGCCAGCACCTGCGCGAACTGATGGGGCAGGAAAGCAAGTTCACCCAGAACCTCTACGACACGGCACGCATGAACCCCAAGCGCGTGGTCTTTGCCGAAGGCACCCACCCCACGATGCTCGAAGCAGCCGTGAAAGCCAAGGCCGAAGGCATCTGCCACCCCGTGCTCCTCGGCAATGAAGACCAGATACGCCGCATGGCAGAGGAGATGGACCTCAAACTCAGCGGCATCGAAATCCTCAACCTCCGCAATGACGACCAGACCGACCGACGCCGCCGCTACGCCGAAATTCTTGCGAATAAGATGCAGCGAAAGGGCTACACGCTTCAAGAGGCTATCGACAAGATGTACGAGCGAAACTATTTCGGCATGATGATGGTGGAAACGGGCGAAGCAGACGCTTTCATCACCGGTCTTTACACAAAATATTCCAACACGATTAAGGTGGCCAATGAAGTAATCGGCATTCGCGAGGGCTATAACCACTTCGCCACGATGCACCTCGTAAATTCCAAGAAAGGCATCTACTTCATCGCCGACACGCTCATCAACCGTCACCCCAACGAGGAGGCTCTTGAAGACATTGCCCGCCTCGCCGCCTCGACGGTGCGCTTCTTCAACCGCACGCCGGTCGTGGCCATGCTCTCCTATTCCAATTTCGGCACCGACACGGAGGGCAGCGCCGCAAAGGTGCAGCACGTCATCGAACGTATGCACCGCAACTACCCCGACCTGGCCATCGACGGCGAGATGCAGGTGAACTTCGCGCTCAACAAGGACCTGCGCGACGAGAAATATCCCTTCACGCGCCTGAAAGGTCTGGACGTGAACACGCTTATCTTCCCCAATCTCACTGCTGCCAACGCGTCGTACAAGATGATCAAGCAAATGTCGGAGGAAGGCGAGGTGGTAGGCCCTATCCAGATGGGACTGAACAAACCCATACACTTCACCGACTTTGAAAGCTCTGTGCGCGACATCGTGAACATCACCGCCGTGGCCGTCATCGATGCCGTGGTGCAGGAAAAGCTGAAAAGCCTGGGAAAGTAAAGGCTTGCCGAACACTATAAGGCGATAGCCTTCAAGGCAAGCAATTTGTCGGTCACAATCGACAGAAATCACATAAATTTGTCGGTCAGAACCGACAAATTCTTCTAAAAATGTCGGTTCTGACCGACATTTTTTTGTTTGTTACGGTTGCAATGCAGAACTTTGCAGGCAGAAAGTGCAAACGGCAGCCGATGCCGTTCATGCCGGCTTTGATAATTTTGCCCCAATCCCTATCGGTATGCTCCTCAAAAACATCTTTCGCCTCCTGCCTATATATATATTAATATTGTGTGCCGCTTCCTGCCATAAGGATGAGGCGGAAACGCCTGGGCCCGCCGCGCCCCCCTTGCCTGCCGAGCCGGGGCAGCGCACGGTGCTCGTTTATATGGCGGCGCAGAACTCTTTGGGGCACGACGACTACCATCGCGATGATTCTTTGGAGATAGCGAAAGGCGCAGATGCCCTGAAAGAGGGGCAGAGCCTTATGCTTTTTATTGACGACAAAGCCGCTCCGCGCCTCTATGCCCTGCGGGCGGGCTACAAGAAACCGGCGCTGCTGAAGCGCTGGGCAGAAGATGCCAACTCCACCGCCGCCGCCACGCTCGCCGCCGCATTGGAATTGATGAAGACTTATTGTCCCGCCGAGGAATACGGGCTGGCGATGTGGTCGCACGCCGACGGCTGGTTGCCGCCTACGGAGAGCGCGGAGGTAACGCCGCTTTCTTTCGGCATCGACACGGGGAAAAATTCTCTGGCGACGGACAACGGCACGCAGATGGCGGTCGAAACCATCGCGCAAACCATTAAGGCTGCCGGCTTGCGCTTCCGATATATCTTTTTCGACGCGTGCCTGATGCAGAGCCTCGAGGTGGCGTATGCCCTGCGCGAGTCAACGGATTTGGTAATCGCTTCGCCGATGGCCATTCCCGGTGCAGGGGCGTACTATACGCATCAAATGCGCGACGGGCTGTTTAGCGCCGCGCCCGAGGACATTGTAGATATCTATTTGGCAGATGTGACCGACCCTGAACGCGCAAATGATTACGACGACTACGGCATCGTGTTTTCCGCCCTCCGCACCTCCGCCCTCGAGCCCTTGGCAGCCGCCCTGCGGACTGCCCTGCCCGCATCGATGGCAGCCGGAAAGACGAGCGCGGACCTTGTGGAAGTGACTAACTATCACGCTTATGCGCGCAAATATTACTATCGCCCGCACTATTACGATGCCGCAGAGGCACTGACCGCGTTGTTGCCCGACGAGGCTCTGCGCACACCGGTGCTCTCAGCCCTGTCACAGGCCGTGGTGCGCAAGGCCGCCACGACGCGCTATTGGATAGGGCCGTCGGACACAGCCTACCAGGAGGTCGATTTGGCAACCTACTCCGGCGTTTCTCTATTCGTGCCACAATACATCTATACGCGCAACGCAAAGTTCACGCCTTACGGCGACCTGAACACTCTTTTCCAAAAAACGGAATGGTACTCTGCAGCGGGCTGGGCGCAGACAGGCTGGTAGGGGCGTTTTGCAAAACGCCCGGTTAATGATTGCCTTATGGATTGATGCATAGTGGCGCACACGACGGGCGTTCTGCAGAACGCCCCTACTCCGGATAAGGCGAATGATAGCCCACACAGACAAGCGGTTTTGATTGTTTTTGTCAAAGAAGAATACTGCAAAATCGCATTTGCTTACTTCAATTTTCGTGCAAGCGAGCGCAATAGAGCTTGCTCATATTGCCGAGTGCAGCCGAAAATCTATAAAAGCGCACTTTTCCGCCTTGGATTAGTGCGCTTTCCGCATCATTTGCGTAAATTTGTCACATTAAAGAACATATATATTTATTCCACATACTATGAAAAACGTTTCCCTGTCCACCAAAAGGGCTTGCATCGCCCTGGCAGTTGCTTTGCTGCCGGGCGCAGGCGGTGCGCTGTGTGCCGCTGCCGCGACTGATGCGCCGGGTGCCGTGCAGACCGCACGCGTGGCTGCCGATGCCATTGCGAAAGCCGAACTGGTAAATTCTACCTCCGTTAAAATCACTTACGCCGACGGGCATACGCTGCTCGTGGACTTTTACGGCGACAACATCTTCCGACTCTTCCGCGACGATGCGGGCGGAGCCGTGCGCAACCCGCAGGCACAGCCGCCCGCCGAAATACTCGTGAAGTCGCCCCGCCACGACCTCGGCTCAGCCCTCTCGCTCGACCAAAAGGCTACGGCCGTGACCATCGGCACGCCCAAGGTGCTGCTCTCGTTTGACAAGCGCACGGGACTGATGAGCGTGCGCAAAACGGGACAAGAAACACCTGTGGTGGAAGAACTCGCACCGGCCGACATCACCGAAGCCAAGACTGAATTGACCTTCGGCGCACGCACCAACGAATATTTCTACGGCGGCGGCGTGCAGAACGGACGCTTCTCGCACAAGGGGCAGAAGATAGCCATCGAAAACACCAACAACTGGGTCGACGGCGGCGTGGCATCGCCCACGCCCTTCTACTGGTCCACGGCGGGCTACGGCCTGATGTGGCACACGTTTAAGCCGGGCACTTACGACTTCGGTCAGACGGAGCCGGGCAAGGTGAAACTGCAGCACGCCGAGGGCTACCTCGATGTGTTCCTTATGGTGAACGACGGTCCCGTGGAACTGCTCAACGACTTCTACCAGCTCACGGGTCATCCCGTGCTGCTGCCTAAGTTTGGATTCTACGAAGGACACCTCAACGCCTACAACCGCGACTATTGGACGCCTGCCGAAAATGGTTTCATGCTCTACGAGGACGGCAAACGCTACAACGAGAGCCAGAAGGACAACGGCGGCATCAAGGAAAGCCTCAATGGTGAGAAGAACAACTATCAGTTCTCCGCCCGCGCCGCGATAGACCGCTATTTCGCCAACGACATGCCCCTTGGCTGGTTCTTGCCCAACGACGGCTACGGCGCAGGTTACGGACAGACCGCCACGCTCGACGGCAACATACAGAACCTGAAAGAGTTTGGCGAATACGCCCGCAGCAAGGGCGTGGAAATCGGACTTTGGACGCAGAGCGACCTCTATCCAAAAGAAGGCATCGAAGCCTTGCTGCAGAGAGACATCGTGAAAGAAGTGCGCGACGCCGGCGTACGTGTGCTTAAAACAGACGTTGCTTGGGTGGGCGCAGGCTATAGTTTCGGCCTGAACGGCGTGGCCGACGTGGGCGAAATCATGCCCAAGTATGGCAGCAACGCCCGCCCGTTTATCATCTCGCTCGACGGCTGGGCCGGCACGCAGCGCTATGCAGGCATTTGGAGCGGCGACCAGACAGGTGGCGACTGGGAATATATCCGCTTCCACATTCCCACGTTTATCGGCTCCGGCCTTTCGGGTCAGCCCAACATCACGTCCGACGTCGACGGTATCTTTGGCGGCAAGAATGTGCCTGTCAACGTGCGCGAGTTCCAGTGGAAGACGTTCACGCCCATGGAACTCAACATGGACGGCTGGGGCAGCAACCCCAAATATCCCGAAGTGCTCGGCGAACCTGCCACGAGCATCAACCGCTGGTATCTGAAGATGAAGTCGGAACTGATGCCCTACACTTACAGCATCGCCCGCGAGGCCGTGAACGGCAAGCCGATGATACGCGCCATGTTCCTCGACTATCCCAACTCCTACACGCTCGGCACGCAGACGCGCTACCAGTTCCTCTACGGCCCGAGTTTCCTCGTTGCGCCGATCTACAAGGAGACCCGCGCCGACAAGGAGGGCAACGACGTGCGCCACGGCATCTACCTGCCCGAGGGCAAGTGGGTGGACTATTACAATGGCGACGTCTACGAGGGCGGCTGCATCCTCAACGATTACGCCGCACCGCTGTGGAAACTGCCCGTATTCGTGAAGAGCGGCAGCATCATCCCCATGACGAAGCCCAATAACAATCCCACGCAAATACCGGCCGACTTCCGCGCTTACGAGATCTACGCCGATGGCGAAACGGCTTTCACCGACTACGATGACGACGGCACGACGCAGGAATACTTGCAAGAGAAATGTTCCCGCACCCTCGTCCAGGCCAAGACGGAGGGCGACTTGCTCACCGTGGACATCGCCCCGGCCATCGGCGAGTTCGCCGGCATGGTGAAGAACAAGACCACGGAACTGCGCATCAACGTCACCGCCCAGCCCAAGAGCGTCAAGGTCAAGGTGGGCAAGAAGAAAGTGAAGATTGCAGTTGCCAAGACGCGCGAGGCATATGAGCAAGGGGAAAACGTGTGCTACTACGACCCGGCTCCCGAACTCAACCGCTTTGCTACGCCCGGCAGCGAATTTGCCAAGGTGTCAATCAAGAAAAACCCACAGTTGCTCGTGAAGATTGCGCCCTGCGATGTGACCGCCGAGCAGATTAGCGCCACCGTAAAGGGCTTCGTCTTCGTGCCAGCCGACCCCCTGCGCACCAAGACGGGCACGCTCGCCGCGCCCAAGGTGCAATTTGCCGACGACGACGTGAAGACTTACGAGGTTGCCCCGTCGTGGCAGAACGATGGCAAGGCCGATTTTTACGAAATAGAATTTAACGGCATGCGCTATACGGGCATTCGCGCCGGAAAACTCGTCTTTGAAGACCTGCGCCCGGAAACGACCTACGGGTTCAAGGTGCGTGCCGTGAATAAAGAAGGCGCCTCGGACTGGACCGCGGCAAGCGTCACCACGAAGAGCGATCCCTACGAATTTGCCGTTAAGGAAATCAGCGCACAAGTATCGACGCCCGACCAAGGCGGTAGCGAAGTGGACAAACTCTTCGACTTCGACCCGCGCTCCTCGTGGCACACGGCTTGGGACAAGCCCAACGCTACGCCCTTCGACCTCACGCTCGACCTCCGCACCGTGAACACGCTCGAACGCCTCGACTACACGCCGCGCGAAGACACGGGCAACGGCACACTGCTCAAAGGCTCGTATGTCGTCAGCACCGACCGCCTCACGTGGAGCGAGCCGACCGAATTTACTTGGGCGCGCGACAATAAGATTAAGACCATCGACTTCGGCGGCAAGACGCAGGCACGCTACATCCGCCTCCACATCACGGAGGCCGTGGGCGGCTTCGGTTCGGGACAGGAGATGCACGTGTTCAAGGTGCCCGGCACGGAGAGCATTTTGCAGGGCGACATCAACCGCGACAAGCGCATCGACGACAACGACCTCACGTCGTTCATGAACTACACGGGACTGCGCACCGTGGACAGCGACTTTGAATATGTCAGCGCGGGCGACGTGAACAAGAACGGCCTCATCGACGCCTACGACATCTCGATCGTCGCCACGCAGCTCGACGGCGGCGCGCATGCCTCGGCGACCGACAAGGCAGAAGGCACGATCGCCGTAACGCCCAGCAAGACCAGTTACAAGGCAGGCGACGAACTGCGCCTCACCGTGAGCGGCAAGAACCTTAAATGCGTCAACGCCCTCAGCTTCGCCCTGCCTTACAACACCGCCGTACTGGAATATCAGGGCGTGGAACTGCTGAATATGAAGGAGATGGTAAATCTTACCAACGACCGCCTGCACTCCAACGGCCAAAAGGAACTCTTCCCCACCTTCGTCAATCGCGGCAACAACGCCCCGCTTGAAGACGGCGATCTCTTCGTCATTAAGTTTAAGGCAAAGAAGGCTGGCAAGTACAACCTCAAAGCCATCGACGGCATACTCGTTGACCGCAGCCTCGGCATCAAGCAGTTCTAAGACAATATTAATATTATATGCAATTAAGAGGGATGCACCGCACGGCGCATCCCTCTTAGTTTGTGTTTTCTTGTAAATGCTTGTTTTATAGGCGTAAATGTGCTAATGGATTCTTTTTGATTGCCTTATTTTACAAGTTTCGGCGTGTAGATTTCTGCCTTCTTGCCTGCTCTTCGTAGAAAACGGACGCCATTTTGAGTTTTTCAGGAGTAAAGCAAAACCGCCGGCGAAACAGGAAACTTCAACTATCTGCCAAGACAGACCGATATTTTTTTATATTTTTGCATCACTTATACTGTTTCCTTTCTATTCCTATGAAATTTCTCCCGATTATTTTGCTCGCAGCCGCTGCGCTTTCCGTGCAGACGGCATTTGCCGAACGCCTTGCCGCGCCCGCCGCTATGGAGCCGGGCGACGATGCCGCCCATCAGGCGGAAGCCGACTTCAAGGCCCGCTATGCCAAAGGCCGTTGCAAGCACGCCGCGCAGGCTTTGGCTTTGGCCAAGAATGAGGACGAACGCCGTGCGCTCACCTTCCTTTATGCCTATATGCCGCGCCCCGACGTGACGGACTACGCGCCCGAATACTACGCCGCGCAAACGGCCTGCGCCCTGCGCGCCCGCCGCGAGATGCCCTGGGGCAAGGACGTGCCCGAAAGGGAATGGCGGCACTTCGTGCTGCCCGTGCGCGTGAACAATGAAAACCTCGACACGTTTCGCACGGCGTGCTACGAAGAACTCAAAGCACGTGTGCAAGGACTGGCCATGCGCGAGGCTGCTTTGGAGGTGAACCATTGGTGCCACGAATATGTGACTTACAAGCCCTCCGATGCCCGCACTTCCTCGCCGCTCGCCTCTATGCGCACCGCCACGGGACGCTGCGGCGAGGAGAGCACCTTCACAGTGGCCGCGCTCCGCGCCGTGGGTATTCCCGCGCGGCAGGTATATACGCCGCGCTGGGCGCATACCGACGACAACCACGCCTGGGTAGAGGTCTACGTGGACGGACGCTGGTACTTCCTCGGCGCATGCGAGCCGGAGCCGGTGCTTAATCTCGGCTGGTTCAACAAGCCTGCCTCGCGCGGCATGCTGATGCACACGAAAGTATTCGGCCGCTACGACGGGCCGGAAGACGTAATCGCCCGCACGGCGTGCTATACGGAAATCAACGTCACCGCCAACTATGCCGAGACGGCGCGTTCCACGGTGCAGGTGCTCGATAGCGCGGGACAGCCTGCCGCAGGCGTGCGCGTGGAGTTCAAGCTCTATAATTACGGTGAACTTTACACCGTGTTCCGCACGCGCACCGATGCCGGCGGCCGCGCCTCTATCCTCTCGGGCTTGGGCGACCTCGTGGCTTGGGCGACGGACGGCGAGCATTACGGCTTCGCGCAGGTGACGGCCTCAAAGCACGCGCTCGCCACAGTGCGCCTCAACCGCCGCGCCGGAGAGCAATTCGTAGAAGAGTTCAAACTTACGCCGCCGCGCGGAAAGAACAACGTGCCGGAGGTGTCGCCCGAAGCCGCCGCGCTCAACCTGCGCCGCCTTGCGCATGAGGATTCTATCCGCACCGCCTACGTCAAGACCTTCCCCGACTCCGCCGAAACGGCAGCCTTCTGCCAAAGCCACGGGCTGGACTTCGCAGCCGTGCGCCCCTTGATGGCGAAAGCGTGCGGCAACTGGCAGGCATTGGAACAAACCCTTTGCGCCTATCCCGAACAAAAAACCATTGCCACGCTCCGCACCCTATCAGACAAAGACCTGCGCGACTTCTCGCCCGCCGTCTTAGCCGACCACCTCACGGCCGCGCCCGATGCACCTGAGGCTTTCTCGGCTGCCGCCAAGACGCTCTATTATAAATATGTGTCCTGCCCGCGCATCGCCAACGAACTGCTCACGCCGTGGCGCTCGTTTTTCGCAAAAAATATTTCCAAGAAAGAGGCCGCCCGCTTCCGCGCCGCGCCTGCCGACATGGCAGACAAGGTGCGCCGCCTGCCCCTCGATACCCTTTGGAACCCGCAGGGCTACTGCGAGTCGCCGGCATCGGCTTTCACATTCGGCACCACCGACCGCAAGGGCAAGGCCTTGCTCTTCGTGGCAATGGCTCGCTCGCTGGGCATTCCGGCACGCATCGACGAGGTGACGGGCAAGGTGCAATACCTCGCTTCAGCCGAACTCCTTGCCTCCGGCAACGAGGAAAACCTGCCGTGGCAGACGGTGCAACTGGCTGCCGCCGCCCAATCGCCCGCCGCGCCGCAAGGCACGCTGCGCCTCGCCTATGAGCCGCGCCGCTATATGGAAAATCCCGGCTATTACTATCAGTTCACGCTTAGCCGCCTCGCCGGCGGGCTGCCCGTGCTGCAAAACTATCCCGAAGACGCTACTACCGCGCAGACGTTCCGCAAGGGCACGAAGGCCGATGCCGCCGACTACCTGCTGACATCGGGTACGCGCCTCGCCGACGGCAGCGTGCTGGCACGCTTAGCCGCGTTCTCGGTGACCGCCGGCGGCGAGACGGAAGTGCCGCTCGTGATGCGCGAGGACAAGGAGGCGGTGCAAGTGATTGGTTCGTTTAACTCTGAAAACCGCTACTTCGACCTCGCCTCCGGCAAGGAGCAGTCCGTACTGGCGCACACGGGGCGCGGCTATTTCGTGACGGGACTTATCCGCGCCAACCACGAGCCTACCAACCACGTGCTCCACGACTTGGAGAAACTGCGCGGCGAACTCGAAGCGTGGGGCCGCCCCATCTTACTGCTGTTTGCCTCTCACGAAGAATGGCAACGCTTTGAGAAAAACCGCGCCGAGTTCACCGCCCTGCCGAGCACCCTCTCGTTCGGCATCGACAGCACCGGCGCAGTGGCACGCGACCTCTTCGGCGGCACGCTGGCGCAGGGCAGCGAACTGCCGCTCATCGTGCTAGGCGACACCTTCAACCGCGTGGTCTTTGCCTCCCAGGGCTATACCATCGGCTTGGGCGAGCAAATCAAGAACACGATAAGTAAAATCGGAGAATAATTATTAGTTTCATTTTCAACAGATGTTTGGCGGCGGCTCGGCATAGTCCGATCAAACAAGTTTGTCGGCCTCTGCGCTCGCCTTGCACAAACGTTCATTTTTCATTGCAAAAAGCAAGGGCGTAAGCATTCGCCCGAAAAAAGATATCCCATGCAACCATACAGAGAAGAAACCCAACGGTGCGGCCGCATAGAAGTGATTTGCGGCTCCATGTTTTCGGGAAAGACCGAAGAACTTATCCGCCGCTTGAAGCGGGCGCGGTTTGCCAAGCAGCGCGTAGAGATTTACAAGCCCGCTATCGACACGCGCTATTCCGAGGAAGACGTGGTGAGCCACGACCATAACGCCATTTCTTCTACACCCATCGACAATCCTTCCTCGATGCTCCTCATGGCCACCGAGGCGGAGGTGGTAGGCATCGACGAGGCGCAATTTTTCGATATGTCGCTCGTAGACGTCTGCACGCAACTCGCGGCTCAGGGCAAGCGCGTCATCATTGCCGGCTTGGATATGGACTTCCGCTGCGAGCCTTTCGGTCCTATCCCCGCCCTTTGCGCCGTGGCGGAGGAAGTGACTAAGGTGCACGCCATCTGCGTGCGCTGCGGTGCATTGGCATACGTGAGCCACCGCATAGTGGAGGGCGACCGCCGCGTGATGCTCGGCGAGCAAAACGAATACGAGCCCCTCTGCCGCGACTGCTACACAAAAGCGATGGCAGAGAAATAGAGGCGGCGTTTTCCTAATGCCGTTTACGCGGCAAGCATACCCCGACATTCAGGACGGGGCACATACGATAAAGGGCAGGGTACGCACCCTGCCCTTTATCGTATCCTTACTTCTCGGCCGTATCGCCTTACGTCCTTATTGCTCAAAAACCGCTTCTATCTCCGCCACATACATCACGTGGAGCGAACCACCGGGGCGGTCGTTGTACCAGCGTTCGAGACAGGACGGGTCGAGAAATTCTTCAGGCTTCATCGGCGAGCGGAACAGCTTGCGGCATTGCAGCGTGAGCCGTGCCTGCTCAAATCCCACGGCATCGGGCGCGAGCGTCACGGGGCACAGGCCTGTGGCAGCGATTTTATCGCAGTCGCGCCCCGACTTCGTGCCGCAGAAGTTGAGAATGTCGCGATGCTCCTCGCCGAGGAACGACAGCGTGAAGCGCTCCTCGCGTTCCACAAACTCGAACGTGTGGCGTTCCGGGCGGACAAATACGAATGCCACGGGCTTATTCCACAGCCAGCCAATGCCGCCCCACGAGGCAGTCATCGTATTGAAGTTTTCGGGCGTGCCGGCCGTCACCAGCATCCATTCTTTCCCAATCAGGTGCAGCGCGTCTTCGCGCGTCAGCGTTTCAATCGTAGTTTTCTTCATAGCAATTTATTTTTGTTCTACCTGCAAAATTACGCACATAGGAGCAAATAGAAATTATCGCGTAGGAAATTTCTATTTGCTCCTTAATAATTTCCCCTTTCTGCGCAAACAAATCCTCCTACATGCTTGAAAGTTTTTGTTCAGAACTTTTGAACATATATTCAAAAGTTCTGAATACATATTCCAAACCTTGGAATATATGTTCCAAACTTTGGAATAAAAAATTTCTCCTTGAAACCGAAAATTATAAGGCAGCAAAGAAAAATTATGTCAAGGGAAAAAACTCTTTTCCCGTATGAAATATGTAACTTTGCCCGAGGTTAGAACAAAGGGGTGCCCGCAGAGGCTTTGCGCCGACGGGCTGAGATTATACCCTCACGACCTGATGCAGTTCGTACTGCCGTAGGCATTGTGCTCACTCCGCAATCGCACGCCACTTTTTTCTTAGCGATTGGCCTTGACTACATAACCCCCGCTCCTTTGTTCTTTCACGCATCGATTTAACTCATTAAAAGTGAAAGGATAAGCCTTATGAACATCTTTTTGAACGGCAAGCAGCAGCAAACGTCGGCAACGACGCTTGCAGAGTTGGTGGCTTCCCTCTCCCTGCCCGCAGCTGGCGTGGCAGCAGCAGTGGAAAGCAAATTAGTGAAGCGCACGGAATGGGAAACCTTCTCGCTCGCAGAAGGCATGCACGTCACGGTAGTGCGCGCCGTGTGCGGAGGATAGAGGACTTAACTCGTCTACTTGTTTACTCGTTTCACTTCGTGATTTTTGCTTTTGAGATTTTCGGCTGCGCTCGGCAATATGAGCAAGCTCTATTGCACTCGCTTGCACGAAAATTCGGCTGCGCTCGGCATAGCCCGAACAAGTTCGGCTCTGCTCTCGCTTGCACGAAAATTTCCTTGTAAACTCGTTTACTTGTATACTACATAATAAATAATCAGATATGTCAGATTTAATCATTGCAGGACGGGCATTCAAGTCCCGCCTGTTTCTCGGTACGGGCAAGTTTCGCAGCAATGCCGAGATGCAAGCCGCCATTGCCGCCTCGGGCACCGAGATGGTGACAGTGGCGATGAAGCGGATAGAACTGGGCGACAGCAACGACGATATGCTCGCGCACGTGGTGCGTCCCGAAATTCAGTTGCTGCCCAACACGAGCGGCGTGCGCGATGCCGAAGAGGCTGTGTTTGCCGCGCAGATGTCGCGCGAGGCGTTTGGCACGCCGTGGCTCAAACTCGAAATCCACCCCGACCCGCGCTACCTCCTGCCCGACAGCACGGAGACACTCCGCGCCACGGAGATGCTGGTTAAGGAAGGGTTCATCGTTCTGCCATATTGCCAGGCCGACCCCACGCTTTGCAAACGGCTCGAAGAGGCTGGCGCAGCGGCGGTTATGCCCCTCGGCTCGCCCATCGGCAGCAACCTCGGACTGCGTACGCGCGACTTCCTGCGCATCATCATCGAACAGAGCAGCGTGCCCGTCATCGTAGACGCAGGCATCGGCGCACCAAGCCATGCGGCGGAGGCAATGGAAATGGGCGCAAGCGCCTGCCTCGTCAACACCGCTATCGCCGTGGCGGGAAACCCGAGCGCAATGGCCGTGGCCTTCCGCAAGGCCGTGGAAGCAGGGCGCGAAGCCTACGAAGCCGGCCTCGGCACCGCCTCGCTTAACTTCGAGGCAGAGGCGAGTTCGCCGCTCACCGCCTTTTTATAATGTCTCCGCATTCTAAAATTCTTTCAAAAAATGTTTTCAGAAGAACTGCTGAAATACGACTGGGACGACATCACGCGGCGCATACATGCCAAAACCGCCGACGACGTGCGCCGCGCTCTGGCAAAATCGCACTGCGACGTAGAAGACTTCATGGCGCTGATATCGCCCGCCGCCGAGCCATTCCTCGAAACCATGGCGCAACTCTCGCGCCGCTACACCGAGGAACGCTTCGGGCGCACCGTCTCGATGTTCATCCCCCTCTACCTCACCAACTCCTGCACAAATTCCTGCGTGTATTGCAGTTTCCACGTGGCCAACAAGATGCCGCGCACAATCCTCACGCCCGAAGAAATGGTGCGCGAGTACGAGGCCATCAAGCGCCTCGGCCCCTTCGAGAACCTGCTGCTCGTGACGGGCGAAAACCCCGCCAAAGCCGGCACGGCCTATCTCGCCAAGGCGCTCGACCTCGCCAAACCCTATTTCTCGAACCTCAAAATCGAGGTGATGCCCCTGACCGAGGAGGACTACCGCACGCTCACGCGCCACGGCATGAACGGCGTGATTTGCTTTCAGGAAACCTATCACCGCGAGAACTACAAACTTTATCACCCGCGCGGCATGAAGTCGAACTTCGAGTGGCGCGTGAACGGCTTCGACCGCATGGGCGCAGCGGGCGTGCACTCTATCGGCATGGGCGTGCTGATCGGTTTGGAAAAGGAATGGCGCAGCGACCTCACGATGATGGCCCTGCACCTGCGCTACCTGCAACGCCGCTACTGGCGTACGAAATACAGCGTGAACTTTCCCCGCCTCTGTCCCGCCGAGAACGGTGGCTTTCAGCCCAACTGCGTGATGACGGACAGGGAATTGGCGCAACTCACCTTCGCCATGCGTATCTTCGACCACGACGTGGATATCTCCTATTCCACGCGTGAGAAAGCCGACTTTCGCAACCACATGGCTACGCTCGGCGTGACCACCATGTCGGCAGGCAGCCACACAGAACCGGGCGGCTATGCCACGCACGCCGAAGCCTTGGAGCAATTCTCCGTGGGCGACGGCCGCAGCGTGCGCAGTGTGGAGGAAGCCCTCAGGCGCGTGGGACGCGAACCCGTGTGGAAAGACTGGGACAGCAGTTTCGACAATCCTAAGATGAACAGCCATAATGCAAGATAATGACCGCTATGCCCGGCAGATGCTCCTGCCGGAAATCGGCGCGGAGGGGCAGGAAAAACTGCGCCGCGCCCGCGTGCTTTTAGTCGGCGCGGGAGGACTGGGCAGCCCCATCGCGCTTTATCTCGTGGGAGCCGGTATAGGCAGCCTCACGATTGTGGACGATGATGTCGTAAGCGTTTCTAATCTTCACCGCCAAGTGCTCTATGGCGAAGACGAAGTGGGACAGCCTAAGGCGGAATGTGCCGCGCGGCGCTTGCGCCGGCTTAACGGCGAGGTGCAAATACAGCCCATCGTCGCTCGCTTTACAAAAGACAACGCCGACATGGTGGCTGACTACGATGCCGTGATTGACGGCTGCGACAACTTTGCCACGCGTTTCTTGATTGACGATGCCTGCAGCCGCCACGCCACTCCATATATATATGGCGCCATCTGCGGCCTCACGGGCCAGGTCTCCGTGTTCCACTACGGCGCTTCCCCGCGCAGCTACCGCGACCTCTTTTCCGAGCGCGACTTGCTGCAAGCGCCCCTGCCGCCGAAAGCTGTGGTTGGCCCCACGCCCGGCGTTGTGGGCAGCGTGGAAGTGCACCAAGCCCTGCAAGTACTCATCGGTTACGGCGCGCCCCTTTGCGGCAAACTTTGGACCATAGATTTCAGCACGATGCAAACGCAAACCATCGAGTTTTAACTGCATTCTCAATTTAATACAAACTATTTTGTTGGCAGACACAAAAAAGATGAGGCTGTGTCGTAATTAAGGTTTACGGCGCAGCCTCTATTTTTTTAGCCACAGAGGTTTGGATATTTTTCAGGCGACCGATTTCTGATGTTTTTCCCAAAACATTCGATTCTCGAGCGGTAAAATCCGCGATATAAGC
>JALFUO010000080.1 GCA_022784065.1 Bacteroidales bacterium
GTAAGTTGAAGAGGGAGCGTAGCGGGCTACGTGACCGATGAGACTTACGATTTAGACCGAAAAGAAAACAAAAGATGACAAAACGTCAACCCAACATTATTGTAAATTTTTACGGTGGGAATTTATAGAACCCACCTTAAGGATAATACGAAGGCAAAGGCGAATGAAAATGCCGTTTTTCTCGTCTTTTAAGCAGGTTGCAGCCAGGTACAAAAAAAGAGGAGCGTTTCACAACGCTCCTCTTTTTTTGTCTTTAATAGGTATTAGTTCTTTAAGGTAAAAAGATTGTTTTGGATAACGGCACAAATTTCGTGCTTTCTTTTTAAGTAGCAAAATAATTCTGTGTGTTTTTTGCTATTTTGCTCACTTTACTTTGCAAAATTTACTTTTAACAAATTTCTCGCTCCCTTTCTTTTTGCAAAATATGGGTCTCGTGTACCGTAAAATGCAATTCAGCGGCCATTGTCACGGGGAAAAATAGGGGTGGGATATAAATAAATGCTTAAATTTGCGCATTATATTATATCAAAAGCCAACTGTATAATGTTTTTCAAGCCTGTCTTCTCTTTACGCAAGTTTTTCCACACCATTATATATATATATTGTATAGCCGCAGCGCTACCCGCCTCGGCGCAGCAGCATTATTATGGTAATAAGCATGCAGTTAAGAAAGATCCCGCTGCCAACAACATTGCGGGCATTCGCGTGCTGAGCCTGCGCTATGCCGACACGCTGGCGCATATAACGCAGCAATTCGAGCACTGGCGCTACAACGGGGCGGACACGCTGGCAAATCCGTATTATTTCCCCGTATTCATTTCCGGCAACCTGCAGAATCTGCCTTCGGGCAGGGCATTCAGCCTTAACACCAACGGTTCGTTTGATGTGGACGACGCGAGCATTATGACGCCGGTGGCCAACCGCCTCAACGCCTCCGCGCAACTGCTCACAGAAGCCTACGTGGCCGCGCCGTGGCTGATGCAGACAGACATCGACGCGACGGAGGGCATCGATACGGAAACGATTGGCAAGAAACTCAAAAACGAGGCCGCGCCTAAACTGAAACTCACAGAGCACATGCAAACGCCCGATGAGGACGACAAGCCTGAAGTTACTGACGCCGACATCGTCATCAAGAAGCCCAACTTCTGGACGCTGAAATCTAACGTGTCGTTGCAGTTCACGCAATACCACGTGTCGGAAAACTGGTATAAGGGCGGCGAGAAGAATTACACCATGCTGGCAAACGCTGTGTTTGAGGCAAATTTCAACAACAAGCGCAAATTGCAATTCGACAACAAGCTGGAAATGAAACTCGGCTTTCAAACTTCCGAAAGCGACGAGGAACATAAATTCAAAACCACGGCCGACCAAATCCGTCTTACCAATCAGCTCGGCCTGAAAGCCATCAAGAACTGGTCGTATACGCTGAGCCTGCAAAGCTGGACGCAGTTTTATCAGGGTTATAAGAAGAACGACACGAAGGTCTACTCCGACTTTATGTCTCCCATCGAGTCGCTGCTCTCGCTCGGTATGACTTACAAACTCAATCTTAAAAAATTTACCGCCAATGCCAGCATCAACCCCATCGCCGTGCACCTGAAATACGTGGACCGCCCTTCGCTCATCACCTCTATGGGACTTGAAGAAGGCAAGCATAGCAAATGGGAATACGGTTCCAATATTACCGCCACGTTTAAGTGGGATGTCATTAAAAATATTTCGTGGGAAGCGCGCATTTATTGGTTTAGCGACTACAAGAAGACGCTGATAGAATGGGAAAACACCTTTAATTTCAAAGTCAACCGCTTCCTCTCTGCCAAGGTGTTCCTTTATCCGAGATTCGACGACAGCGTAGAGCGCAAAGATCCTGAGGACTCTTTTATCCAATTCAACGAGATATTCAGCCTCGGCTTAGACTTTAATTTTTGAAGAAGCAGCCCCAAAAAACTTTTCCCAAGCTGTGCTGGCTAATCCTCAAAGAGTTACGGCGTTTTCCACATAAGAAAAGTCTTTTTTCCTTAAAAAATTATAGCAACTTGCTTATAAGATAATTGAAATAATGGCCTATCTTTGCAGACATAATACCTATTAAAAATGTTAGAGCTGTCAAAACATATTGAATGCCTGCTGCTTAGCAACAACTGCGTCATCGTGCCCCGCCTCGGCGGTTTCGTGGCGCAGCGCACGCAAGCAGAGCACCCCGCCGACGAGGACTGCATCTTGCCGCCCCGCCGCACCGTGGGCTTCAATCCGCTTTTGACCCTCAACGACGGCTTGCTCGTGCAGTCGTATATGCAGACTTACGATGCTTCCTACCCCGAAACAATCCGTATGATTAACGACGCGGTGGACGAACTGAAAGCCGAACTGAGCAACAAGGGGAAATTTGAGATGCCGGGCATCGGTACCATTCATCTCAATATGGACGGCAGCTACAACTTTATGCCAGAGGCCGCAGGGCTGCTCTCCCCGGAACTTTACGGGTTGGGCGCAGTGAAAGCCATTGCGAAATACCAGCCCAAGAGCATTTCTTTGGCCAAGCAAGAGGAGCCTGAGCAGGCTGACGCTGAAACAGAAGAAACAGAAGCCGAGCCCAAGCGCAGCTACACCATCAGCATCAACCGAGAAATCGTGAACTACGCCGCAGCAGCCGTAGTAGCCCTCGTGCTCTACTTTGCCTGCCTCGCGCCCCTGCCTTCCGCCTCCGACAACGCCGCGCCTATGGCTGCTTCCTCGCTTGCAGAGCGCATCATCCAGCCTTCTGCTTCTGCGAAAGCCCCCGTTGCCGCCACGCCCGTCAAGCCTGTTGCCGAAACGGCCGCCCCTACGCCCGCCGCTCCCGAGCAGCCTGCCTGTCAAGCAGAAGAAGCGCAGCAGCAAAAGCCGTATACGATAGTCCTTGCCAGTGCTGTTTCTAAGAAAAACGCCGAGATTTTCGTTGAAAGGCTGCAAGCCGGCGGCGAAGACACGGCTGAGGTTTATGTGCGCGGCAAGATGACGCGCGTCATTGTAGGCAGGTTTGCCACTGAAAGCGACGCCTACCGATATATATCCGCTAAGAGAAAGACAGAGAGCAGTTTCTCACAGGCGTGGATATTGAAGTTATAAACAAGGTGGGACGCAGTTCCCGCCTTTTATTTTATCCCAATATTTTTTTTCATGAAAAAGATACGTTGCCCCAAATGCGAAGCCGCCATACAGTTTGATGAAACGCGCTACGAGCCGGGACGCATACTTGTGTTCCAATGCCCCGAGTGCAACAAGCGTTTCAAGATGAAGCTGCCTGCCGCCAAGCCCGCCTCCGGCCCGACCGGGGAGGAAGAAGAAAAGGTGTGGGGAAGGCTGGTTGTGGTTGAAAATGCCTTTCATTTCCGCCAAGAGCTCCCTCTGACGGAAGGCGACAACGTGATAGGTAGGCTCGTGCGCGGCACGTCCGTCACGCTGCCCATTAAGACCGTCGACCCGAGTGTCGACACGGCACATTGCGCCGTGCGCGTCACGCTTGGCAAGGACGGGCAACCGCGCTTTTTGCTCCGCGACGTAGGTTCGCAAACGGGTACTTTCGTGCAGGATCATCTTTTAGGATTAAAAGAACAAGTAGCCCTCTCCGACGGCGATATTGTCACTATCGGGGCCACAACATTGATTTTGCAGGCAGAATTAGCGCAAGATTAAGCCGCAAAATCTCCCCAAAAAGCAACTTTCTGCGCAGAAAGTTGAGAAAACTCCCAAAAATATAGTATCTTTGCACCCGAAAATCGCAAAATTTGAAGAGATGTGCAGTAACGAGCCTATACAAATTGCCTTTCCGCTGCCTCGCGATTTGGCTTTTCCGCTACATCGGACGCTGGAAAACCAGTTCTTCGAGCATTTGGAGCAGAAGGAAATTCTCGGCGGGCACATTGAATTGGATTTAGATTTGCAGCCCAGAAGCAGCGGCATATATGTCGCCGACATCAAGCTCAAAGGCCATGTCGAGGTGCTATGCGACCGCTGCCTCGAAAGTCTGATGCTGCCGATAGAGGCTGCTGAGAGTATCAAGATTATCGACGATGGCGCATTTGCCGAATACGCAGATAGCGAAACCGACGACGACCTCGCGATGCACGTAGATGCCAAGACGGGAAAATTAGACCTTGACTGGACGATTTACGAAATAATCGAAACCTCTCTGCCCTTGCAGCGCATTCATCCTGAAGGCGAATGCAACGAAGACATGACGGGCAGATTTATCACCGAAACAGAGTAAAGCGCCGCAAGGCACTGCTTAATAAGAAAATATCAACATACACAAACAAAACGAATAAAGAACAATGGCACATCCTAAAAGAAGACAGTCAAAGACCAGAACCCTTAAACGTAGAACTCACGACAAGGCTGTAGCGCCCACGTTGGCAATTTGCCCCAACTGCGGCGGCTGGCACATCTACCACACCGTATGCCCCACTTGCGGCTACTACCGTGGCAAACTTGCCGTTGTTAAGGAAGAAGTTGCTGAATAAGCACGCATTTATTAGGTTGACAGCAGCCTAAATCAAACCTACGCCGCACGCCACCGTGCGGCGTAAGAATTTTATTAAAGCGGACAATATTGTTGTCCCAATTATTATCCCACAGAATAATGGAACGTATTAACGCAGTTATAACTGGCGTAGGCGGTTACGTGCCCGAATATGTGCTGAGCAACGAAGAGCTTTCCCGTATGGTCGATACCAACGATGAGTGGATTATGACGCGCATCGGCATCAAGGAAAGACGCATTCTCAACGAGGAGGGTCTCGGCACGAGCTATATGGCACGCAAGGCCGTGAAGCAGCTGCTCGAAAAGACCGGCACCGACGCGCAGGAAATCGATGCGCTTATTCTTGCCACAACCACGCCCGACTATCATTTCCCCTCAACATCTTCTATCGTCATCGGTCGCCTCGGCATGAAGAACGCTTTCGCCATCGACATGCAGGCTGCCTGCTGCGGTTTTCTCTTTGCAATGGACGTTGCCGCCGGTATGATCCAGAGCGGACGCTATAAGAAAATCGTGGTGTGCGGCGCCGACAAAATGTCGAGCATAGTGGACTACACCGACCGCGCCACCTGTCCCATCTTCGGCGACGGCGCAGCTGCCGTATTGGTAGAGCCTACGACCGAAGACCTCGGCTGGAAAGACTCTTTCCTGCGCACCGACGGCAAGGGCCTGCCTTTCCTCTGCATGAAAGCGGGCGGTTCCGTGTGCAGCCCCTCATATTTCACCATCGACCACCGCATGCACTATCTGCATCAGGAGGGCCGCACCGTATTCAAGTTTGCCGTCACCAACATGAGCGACGCCAGCGCACTCATCGCCGAGCGCAACGGCCTCGACAAGGACAGCATCGCTTGGGTTGTGCCTCACCAGGCAAATGTGCGCATCATCGAAGCCGTGGCCAACCGCCTCGAACTGCCTATGGAGAAGGTGATGCTCAATATCCAGCGCTACGGCAACACCTCCGCCGGCACGCTGCCCCTCGCCCTCTGGGACTACGAAAAGCAGCTCAAGAAAGGCGACAACCTTATCCTCACCGCTTTCGGCGCAGGCTTTACTTGGGGTGCTGCCTACCTCAAATGGGGTTACGACGGCAAATAAACTTTTTTCAAAAATAATTCAAGGGAAAGGAAAAGGCACGCCCTTTCCTTTCCCTTTGATGTAATAATAACAATTTAGTAAACAAGTAAACGAGTAAACAAGTAAACGAGTAAACAAGTAAATAAGACAAGTTACTAATATCAAATATAGTTTGCAAGAGATTTCTGTCTCGTTTACTCGTTTACTTGTCAACTCGTAACTAAATTCAAATAAGCAACAAGATGCACAAAGCCGGTTTCGTAAACATCGTGGGCAACCCCAACGTAGGCAAGTCCACGCTCATGAACCTCTTTATGGGCGAGCGCATTTCTATCGCCACCTTCAAGGCGCAAACCACGCGCCACCGCATCATGGGCATTCTCAACACCGACGACATGCAGATTGTCTTCTCCGACACGCCGGGCGTCTTGAAGCCCAACTACAAATTGCAGGAGTCGATGCTCGCTTTCTCCGAGTCGGCCTTGCAAGATGCCGACGTGCTGCTCTACGTCACCGACGTGGTGGAAAAGCCCGACAAGAACGAGGACTTTTTGCAGAAGGTGCGCAAGATGTCCATACCCGTGCTGGTGCTTATCAATAAGATTGACCTTAGCAACCAGCAGGAACTGGAAAAAATCGTCGAGCTGTGGCACGACAACCTGCCCGCCGCAGAGATTATCCCCGTCTGCGCCACCGCTAAGTTCAACGTCGATGCCGTGCTCCGCCGCATCAAGGAGCTCCTCCCCGACAGCCCGCCTTACTACGGCAAGGACCAGTGGACGGACAAGCCCGCGCGTTTCTTCGTCACCGAAATCATTCGCGAGAAAATCCTGCTCTACTACGATAAGGAGATACCTTATGCCGTGGAGGTCGTTGTGGAGCAATTCAAGGAAAGCGATAAGAGTATCCACATCAATGCCGTTATCTACACGGAGCGCGACAGCCAGAAGGGCATCATTATCGGGCACAACGGCGTTGCTCTGAAAAAGGTTTCTACCGAAGCCCGCAAGACGTTGGAAAAGTTCTTTGACAAAAGCATTTATCTCGAAATCTTCGTAAAAGTAGATAAGGATTGGCGCAACAGCAACAAGCGCCTCGAAGCCTACGGTTACAAGGATTTGTAAACATCACACGAACGCACACATTATATATATAATATTGTATGTCGAAATTAGTAGCAATAGTAGGCCGGCCTAACGTCGGCAAATCCACGCTCTTCAACCGTCTCACGGGCACGCGCCAGGCCATCGTCAGCGAAGTGGCCGGCACCACGCGCGACCGCCAATATGGCAAGTGCGAGTGGGGCAACCGCGAGTTTTCACTCGTCGATACCGGCGGCTGGGTGGTCAATTCCGACGACATCTTTGAAGAAGAAATACGCAAGCAAGTAAGCCTCGCCACCGAAGAGGCCGACCTCATACTTTTCGTCACCGACATTAAGAACGGCGTGACCGACCTCGACGATGCCGTGGCCGGTATCCTGCGCCGCAGCAAGGTGCCCGTTATCCTGTGCAGCAACAAGACCGACAACAATGAGGATCGCTACGAGGCCGCTGAGTTCTACTCCCTCGGCCTTGGCGAGCCCCTTTGCGTCTCTGCCGCCACGGGCAGCGGAACGGGTGATTTGCTCGATGCCATTATCGAAAAACTCGGGCCCGACAACGGCGCCGACGAGGCAGAGCAAGATATTCCCCGCTTCTCCGTCGTGGGCAGGCCCAACGCCGGAAAGAGCAGCCTGATCAACGCCTTCATCGGCGAGGACAGGCACATCGTTACCGATATTGCCGGCACCACGCGCGACAGTATTCTCACGCGCTACGACAAGTTTGGCTTCGACTTCTTCCTGGTTGACACCGCCGGCATACGACGCAAGAACAAGGTGACCGAAGACCTCGAGTTCTACTCCGTGATGCGCTCCATCCGCGCTATCGAGAACTCCGACGTCTGCATCTTGCTCATCGACGCCACGCGCGGCATCGAGAGCCAGGACCTCAACATCGTGCAAATCATCCAGCGCAACAACAAGAGCCTTGTGGTAGTGGTGAACAAGTGGGACCTCGTTGAGGACAAGTCGAAGGAAGCCATCGCGCATTTCGAGAATGCCATTCGCAACCGCATGGCACCTTTCACCGATTTCCCCATCATCTTTGCCTCTGCCCTTACCAAACAGCGCATCTTCCGTGTGCTCGAAGTGGCCAAGGAGGTTTACATGGCCCGCAAGCGCCACGTCAGCACCTCGAAGCTCAACGAAGAAATGCTGCCCCTCATCGAGGCATATCCCCCTCCCTCGATGAAAGGCAAGTACATCAAGATAAAATATTGCGCCCAGTTGCCCAACACGCAGATTCCCTCCTTTGTGTTCTACGCCAACCTGCCGCAGTACGTCAAAGAGCCTTACAAGCGTTTTCTTGAAAACAAGATACGCGAGCGTTGGAACTTCCTCGGCACGCCGATTAACATCTTCATTCGTCAGAAATAAAACCCTCTTACGATGATGCCCAACAAACGCTCACCCCTCTTCATCCTCCTTATTTCCTTCCTGCTCGCCGCCTGTTCGCCGGGCGGCAAGGGCGAGGGGCTGCAACCGCCCACGGCCGACGAGGTTATGGCATATTATGAATTGTACCGCAGCGGCAACTATGCCGACTATGTCAAGGCGATGCAGAGTTGCGACGACAAGCCTGCCGACTTCTGCAAGCAAATGGCTGATGCCTTGAAACAGCACGCGGCACGGATTAAGGCTGAAAAGGGCGGCGCGGTCAGCGCCGAGTTCCTGCGCACCGAAATGCACGCCGAGCATTCAGCCGCCGATGCTTACCTCTCCGTGACTTACGGCGACAGCACGAAGGAAGAAATAATCCTGCCCCTCGTTTTCTGGCAAGACAAATGGCGGCTTAAGTAGGAGCGCTTCGCAATAGGCCCGCCGCCTTATGCCTCGTGCCGCAAGGGTAGGGGCGTTTTGCAAAACGCCCTCCCCATGCGCCGAATGGGTAAATAATTTTGGCGGGCTGAAATGTCGTGCAAACGAGGGCAATTGAGTTTACTCAAATTGCCGAGTGCAGCCGACATTATGAAAAGCCCAATTGTTGCCCCGAGCCCAGGGCAACGCCCTGGGTAAACGTACGTCGCGATAAATACATTCGGCATTTTTGCGCCGTAAGGCACAAAAATGCCACGCGCCACAGGCGCGTAACATAATTCACCATTACAACGCTCTGCGCAGACAGGAAAAACTGTCTGCGCAGATATTTTTTATTTTCCCCTTGATATTTTTACCTTTCAGCAAGATATTTTTTCCTGTCTGCGCAGACAATCTTTATTAGAAAGTTTGTAATGCATATTACAAACTTTCTAATATGCGTTACAAACTTTGTAACGCTTGTTACAAAGTTTGTAATAAAAAATATCTCCGAGATAATGAAAATTTTAAGGCAGAGAAGAAAAAATGTGTGCGCAGACAGAAACAAATTTCTTCTTGATAATGGCCCTACATATTAAACTGCTTGCCAGCCTGACCGTTCTCGAAGCCCTCGGCATAGCCCTCGCGGTAGCCTTCGGCATAGCGGCTGCGCTCGGCGGCGGAGGGGAAGGTGCTGGTTTCATCGTAGGAGGCTTGCGGCGCTGCGGCAGCGCCATCATCGAGCCCGGCGAGATAGCCGTCTTCATAGCCCGCCTCATAGGCGGGGCGACGGTCTTTTTCAACCAAAAGCGAGTCGGGCAAGAGTTGCGAGGCATGCGCACCGTATGCGGCAGAGTCGGACTTTACGGAAGAGGGCAGCGTAGTGTCGGGCACGGCTACCGTCACATGACTCTTTGCCGATGCCTTTCTGGCGTGCGTGCCGCTGGTATCGCCGATTTTAAGAATGATAATGGTAACCACTGCAACAAAGCAGAGCACCAATAGGAGAATATTCTTTTTCATCAAAAAAGTATTTTCAAGATAATATTATAGAAGCGGACGCTTGCGTCCCGCATCAATGCGCAGGAAGGTGAAAAGCAGGAGCGTGAAGCCCCACAGCGACGAGCCGCCGTAACTGAAAAACGGCAGCGGAATGCCGATGACGGGCGTGAGGCCCATGACCATGCCTACGTTGATAAAGACGTGGAAAAGCAGGATGCTCATCACGCAATAGCCATAGACGCGCCCGAAGACCGTGCTCTGCCGCTCGGCAAGATAAATGAGCCGCAAGACGAGCGTGAGGAACAGCAGGAGCACGGCGGCAGAGCCGATGAAGCCCTCTTCCTCGCCCACGGTGCAGAAGATAAAGTCGGTGTCCTGCTCGGGCACGTAGCGCAGCTTGGTCTGCGTGCCGTTCATAAAGCCCTTGCCTTCCAGCCCGCCCGAGCCGATGGCGATTTTGCTTTGGTGGACGTTGTAGCCGGCGGCGCGGGTGTCGTCGTTCATGCCGAGCAGCACCTGTATGCGCGTGCGCTGATGGTCTTCGAGCACGTGGTTGAGCACATAGTCCGAGGCGTAGAGAAAGGCCGCCGAACCGAGGGCGAAGAGGGCGATGTAGATATAGTTGGGCACGCGGTCGCGCAGGGAGAGCCAAGCCAGATAGCACGCCGTGGCGCAGACGAGGAAAATCAGCACCCAAGCCACGTCGAAAGGCACAATCCAGGCCGACAAGGCAAGGGGCACGACGGTGCAGCCGAGCGTGATGAGGAGCAGGCGCAGGGTCAAGGCTTTGTTTGACGTATAGACGCGCAGCATGCCGATGACAAAGATTTCGATGAGCAGCAGCACGATGTATTCGCCCACCGAAGCCATAGGCGCAAAGGGCATGGGCGTTTCGGCAAAGCGTATGCCCACCACGAAATAGATGACTGCCGCCACGGCTACAAAGAGTATGCTGCCGGGCATTCCCTCGCGGTAGAACATCAGGAAGAAGGCAAGATAAACCAGCGCGGAACCGGTTTCGCGCTGCATTACAATCAGCACCATGGGCAGGAGCACCATGCCGACGGCGCGGGCGAAGTCGCGGCGGTTGGCCATCGAGAAGCCGTAGCGCCCCATGAGTTTTGCAAGCGCGAGGGCCGTGGCCCATTTGGCAAACTCGGCAGGCTGGAGGTTGAACGCTCCGAATGAAATCCAGGAGCGCGACCCTTTGATGTCCTTGGCAACGAAGGGCGTGATGAGCAGCACGACCATCATGCCCCAATAGAAGAGTTCCGACAAGACATCAAGATATTTGTCGTCGAGCATGAGCAAGACAAAGCCCAGCAGAAACGCTGCGCCGATCCATACGAGCTGCTTGCCCGTGCGCGTGTCCCACGAGAAGAAATCGGTATCGCCGATTTCGTGGCTTGCCCCGCAGATGCTAAACCAGCCGAAGACGAGCAGCACCACGTAGATGATGATGACGATGCGGTCGGCCGACCAAAAGGGATTTCTGATGTTTTCGGACATTATTATATTTTACTTTTAGCTTCCTTGATTATTTCATCTGCCAGATATTGGTCGCTGCGGCAATGAAGGTCAGCCACTCCTTTGTCAATCAATTCAAAAACAGGAGAGTTGTAGAATAGATCCATTGCCTCTTCGCGCGATATGTGCAATTGTTGAGCAAGTATCTCAATGATACGTGCGTATTTCATGTCCAAGATGATTCGACTTGCCTCCATGCCTATTATTAGAGTTGTTGCTTATCGACAATTATGTCTGAAGCATGGTAGATTAGCATAGATTTACTCCTTTCTCTTTCATAAAGTCCAATACATCGTCTACCAAATATTGGCGACCAAAAGTATGCAACACATCGTATGCAGGAACTAAATACCCGGCAATGACGTTAGCCTGCTTAAAAACCTTGTATATCTCCGCAGGGCTCTTGTGCAGCCTTTCTGCAACGCAGCCAATAGCGAACGTGACAAATTCCAATATATTCTTATCCATAAGCAATGTATGATGTGTAGTTTATAAATAAGCTTTCGCCCTGCCTATCGCGCATAATCTGGATATTGTATGTGCCGCAGGCGGAAGGCTTCTGCCTTTTTCTCCGACTCGGGCGAGAGGTGGCCGTTGAGGTATTGCTCCATGATGAGTGCGCCGAGGGGCACGCCATAGACATTGCCGAAACCGCCGTTCTCCACGTAGACGGCAACGGCGATGCGGGGATTGTTCATCGGCGCAAAACCCATGAAAGCGGAATGGTCGTGGCCGCGGTTCTGCGCCGTGCCCGTTTTGCCGCACACCTCATAGCCCGGAATGTTCGCCGCATGGCAAGTGCCGTTAGTCACGGCGCGGCGCATGCCCACCACGGCATAATCATAGTATCGAGGGTCTACCAGCGTGCGGCGCTTCTTCGTATAGAGCGTGTCCAACTGCTCGTCCTGCACGGAGCGCACCACGTGGGGCGTGATAAACCAGCCCCGGTTGGCTATGGTGGCGGCAAGGTTGGCGATTTGCAGCGGCGTGGCGGTGACCTCGCCCTGACCTATGGCGATGGAAATCACCGTAAGGCCGTTCCACGACTTCTTATATGCCTTGTCGTAATAATCGGCATTGGGAATCATGCCCCTGCGCTCGCCCGGCAGGTCCACGCCGAGCTTGTAGCCGAAGCCCATTGCCACAAGGTGGTCTTTCCAGCGCGTCATGGCTGCCTGCACGGAGCCGTACTTGGCACGGTTGCTCAACATGCGGTAGAGATTCCAGCAGAAATAAGAGTTGCACGACGTACCGATGGCCGGCACGAGCGGAATGGGCGAGGCGTGCCCGTGGCAACCAACGTGCAAACCCTTATAGTTGAAGCCGTGGCTGCACGGAAAAGATATTTCGGGATTGATGCTGCCTTCCTGAAGTCCGAGCAGGGCTTGCGTGAGTTTGAAGGTAGATCCCGGCGGGTAAAGGCCCATTATGGCGCGGTTGAGCAGGGGGCGGCGCGTGTCCTTGCTGAGCATCAAGTGATTCTTGCCGCGCTCGCGTCCCACCATGATGCGCGGGTCGTAGGTGGGCGAAGAAGCCATGCAGAGGATCTCGCCCGTGCTCGGCTCGATAGCTACGATGGCACCGATCTTGCCTTCGAGCAGGCGCTCGGCAAGGAGTTGCAGGTCGTGGTCGATGCCGAGCGTGAGGTTTTTGCCCGGCACGGGGGCTTTGTCGTACCGCCCATTCTGATAATGCCCCTGCGTGCGGCCACGCACGTCGCGGAGCATGATGCGCATGCCCTTCTCGCCGCGCAGTTGCCGCTCGTAAGAGCGCTCCACACCGAGTTTGCCGATAAAGTCGCCGCTCTGATAGTAGCGGTCGCTATCGTTTTCGAGTTCCTTCTCGCTGATTTCGCCCACGTCGCCCAGCACGTGCGCCCCGCTGCCCTTGGCATAGTGGCGCGTGGAACGCTTCACGGCACTGAACCCGTTGAAGCGGAAAAGCTTTTCCTTGAAAAGGGAGAACTCCCGCGCAGGGATTTGGCTCATGAATAGTTGCGGCGTGTAGCGCGAATAGCCGGGGTTCTTGGCAGGGTCTTTTATCTCTGCCATACGGCGGATATAGAAGTCGCGCGTGATGCCGACCGTCTCGCAGAAGTCGAGCGTATCAACGCCGCGCTGGTCGTTCATCACCACCATAATATTATAGGACGGCTCGTTGTAGACGAGCAGTTTGCCGTTGCGGTCGAAAATCAGGCCGCGCGAGGGGTAAAGTATTTCTTTGCGGAAGGCATTGGAGTCGGCATTCTTTTTATAGTCATCGCTGAGCAGCTGCAGGGTGAAGAGGCGCACAAGGTACACGAAGATGATACCGACGGCAATGCCGCCGATAACAAACTTTCGGTTTTCCAATTGTGGCGATGTTGGCATAATGATTTTAGGAATGTTTCTTTAAGAAACTTTGCTGCGGATAAGTTCTATGGCGCTGGCTATCAAGAAGGTAATAAACGTGCTGCCGGCTATGTTCATCAGAAGCAGCGCGGTATCGAAAAAAGAGAAACATTCGAGCAGGAAGAACACCGTGCAGTGCAGCAGCGACATGATGGCGGCGATTTTCAGGAAACCGCTCCACTCCATGGCCTTCACCGACGGCATGAGGCTGTCGTCGTCGCGGTCGGAGGGCAAGAATACGCGCAGTATCCACGGCGCCGCGAAACCGACGAACGTCATCGCGCCTGCTGCCACGCCGGGCGTGCCGGCAAAGAGGTCGATGAGAAAACCCAGCACGAAGCCCAGCAGCACGTACAACCACCGAGGCGTATCGGTAGAAAGGATAAGCAGGAAATAGAAATAGGGCATCGGCGTGGCAATGCCGAGGATATGGACGTGGTTGAACACAAACACCTGCAAGGCAAGCAGCAGGACGAACCAGCCGAAACGCGCAAATATCGTTTGTATCATAATTTAGTTTTCTTCAAAAAGTGCGTGCGCCTTGAGCGTATCGATTTCCGCCTTATAGGGCGTGGCCACCACAGAAACGTCGCGCAGGTTGCCGAAATGCGTGCCCAGCACGATGTCTAATTTATAAGATTGCCCGTCGGGGGAGTTCTCGATGCCGGCGATGCGCCCCACAAAGATGCCTGGCGGGAACACCGAGGAGTAGCCGCTGGTTTCAACCGCCTCGCCCTTTTTCACCTTGGCATATCTGGGAAAATCGTCCACATAGGCGTGCATCATGTCGCCGCCGTTCCATTGTAGGTAGCCGAAGTAACGCTGGCCGCGAACGCGGCAGCTGATGCTCGACTTGCTGTTCGTCACGGGAATAACGAGCGAGTGGTGCCGCCCCGTCAGGTAGACGATGCCCACCACGCCGCCGCCGCCCACTACGCCCATTTCCGGGCGGATGCCTTCGGTCGCGCCTTTATCTATTACCAAGAGGCTGCCGCCCGTGCTGCGCGTGTTGCTCACCACGGTGGCGGGAATGAGCCGGAAGTCGCGCAAGTGCTCGAGCATCAGGCGTTCGGTCACGGTGGTGTCGCGCGTCACGGTCATAAGTGCCTCGCGCAGGGCGTTGCTCTCGCGTTGCAGGCGGATGTTCTCTTCGGTAAGGCCGCGGTTCACGCTTTCCAGGTTGAGATAGGAAAAGAAGCCGTAGTACCAGCCGTTCACCCGTGCCACGGCGGCATTGGCGGCGGTGTACCACACACTGCCCTGGTAACTGTTGAAACGGAACAGCAACGCCATGCTCACCAGTTCCAAAATTAGGAACAGGAACACATAACTGTATTTTCTAAGAAAATCGAGAAGATTGCGCACGGTGGTAAGGGCGCGATACTTGCGCCAATGGAATGATTTGCTATAAGGCGGGGCGTATGCCTACGCCTGCCTGATAAATGCCAATAAACAAGTAAACAAGACAAACGCCTGTCTTGCTTACTTGTTTGGAATAGTCTGAATAAATTATCTCATCAAGAACGTGAACTTATCCACATTCTTCAAAGCGATGCCCGTGCCTTTCGCCACGCAGAGCAAGGGGTCTTCTGCCACGTGGAAGGGTATGTTGATTTTGTCGGTCAGTCGCTTGTCCAGTCCGCGCAGCAGTGCGCCGCCGCCAGTGAGGTAGATACCGTTTTTCACGATGTCGGCATAAAGTTCGGGCGGCGTGTTTTCGAGTGCATTGATTACTGCCTGCTCGATTTTGGCAATGCTCTTTTCGAGGCAGTGCGCGATTTCCTGATAGCACACGGGTACTTCCATCGGCATGGTCGTGATTTTGTTCGGGCCGTGCACGATGTAGTTCTCGGGCTGCTTGTCGCCGAGGTCGGTGAGCGCGGAGCCAACGTTAATCTTGATGCGCTCTGCCATACGTTCGCTGACGCGCACGTTGTGCTGGCGGCTCATATATTCCTGAATGTCGGCGGTGAAGTCGTCGCCTGCCATCTTGATGGAGTTGTTCGACACGATGCCGCCGAGCGAAATCACGGCAATCTCCGTCGTGCCGCCGCCGATGTCTACCACCATGTTGCCCTCAGGCGCATTCACGTCGAGGCCGATACCGATGGCAGCCGCCATAGGTTCGTAAAGGAGGAACACGTCGCGGCCGCCGGCATGCTCGGCAGAGTCGCGCACGGCACGCAGCTCTACTTCGGTAGAGCCGGAAGGCACGCCGATAACCATACGCAGCGAGGGCGAGAAGAGGCGATGTCCTTTGTGTACTTTCTTAATAAGTCCGCGCAGCATTTGCTCGCAGGCATTGAAGTCGGCAATCACGCCGTCGCGCAGGGGACGAATCACGCGGATGCGGTTGTTCGTCTTTTCGTACATCAGTTTAGCGCGGTCGCCCACGGCAATCATCTTTTCAGAGTGCTGGTCGAGCGCAACTACGGAAGGCTCGTTGACGGCGATGCTACCGTCGGCAATGATGACCGTGTTGGCCGTGCCGAGGTCGATGGCCAATTCCTGCGTGAAAGAAAACAAATTTGAAAAGAATCCCATTTCCTTTTACTCTAAATTATTGCTGTGAGAACCAGTTGTGGATAGCCGTGTCGTAGTGGCTGCTAACGCCAAAGGCGCGCGTGGCGAAGAGGCGGCGCTCTTCGAGGCTCGTCTGCGCTGCGCCGTGCTTCTGGAGCATTTCGAGCAGCAGACCGTATTCAGCCTTCGAGGGGACGATGACCACGTCGTTGAAGTTCTTTGCGCCGGCGCGGATGAGGGAGATGCCGCCTATGTCAATCTTTTCGATGATGTCGGCAGCCGATGCGCCGCTTGCCACGGTCTGTTCAAAGGGATAGAGGTCCACGATGACGAGGTCGATGGCGGGGATTTCGTATTGCGCCATTTGCTCGCGGTCGCTTTCGAGTTCGCGGCGTCCGAGGATGCCGCCGAAGATTTTGGGATGCAGGGTCTTTACGCGGCCGCCGAGGATTGAGGGATAAGTGGTTACGTCCTCCACTTTCTGGCAGGGATAGCCGAGTGATTCGATAAACTGCTGCGTGCCGCCCGTAGAGAGGAAGGCAACGCCCTGCTCGTGGAGCGTTTTGAGCAACTCGTCCAAGCCGTCCTTATGGAACACGGAAACGAGCGCGGTCTTAATGGGTTTGATGTCTGACATATTCTGTTGTTTTTGGATTATCTTATAAGGAAATGCAAAGTTACATCTTTTTTATGGGCATTATGATATAAAAGCCCGCTTTTTCGCTTATACTTCTCCTGCCTCTGGTTTTATAAAAAAGGAGAAATTGACGCTGCCGTAGGCGCGGTGCTCTAAGAAATCGGGGCGCGCGGAGAAATCATTGTGCTTGCCGTGCTCCAACACGAAGATGCCGCCAGGGCGCAGCAGGCGCGAGCCAAGCACCCGATCGGGCAGTTCGGGCAATTCGGGTAAGGCATAGGGAGGGTCGGCAAAGACGAGGTCGAACGCCTCGGAACTCCTTTCGATGAAACGCAAGGCATCGGTGCAAAGCGGCGCGGCCTCGCGTGCCTGCAACTTGTCGATGCATGAGCGAATGAAGGCAAAGTGGGCGCGGTCTTTCTCCACCGTCACCACGCGCCGGCAACCGCGTGAGAGCAGTTCGAGGGTGATGCTGCCCGTGCCGCCGAAGAGGTCGAGCGCGCTGGCTTCCTCGAAATCCACATAGGCGCGCAGCACGTTAAATAGGTTTTCCTTTGCAAAGTCAGTGGTAGGACGCGCCTTAAACGTGCGCGGCACTTCAAAATGCCTGCCTTTATAGATGCCTGTGATAATTCGCATGAGATGGTTATAGCAATAACGTGATTAAGTCATAAGGCACATCGGGAGTGGTTGCCACGATGTTTCTATTGAACTCTGCCTCGGGGTGCACGGCGTAGACATTGGCGGCATAGCGGCTCAGTTCTTTGATGGCCGCCTCTGCCTCCGTTGCATCGCCTGCCACGTAAAAGGCTGCCTCTTTCTCTTCCGTCACCAAACTGGAGGCGGCATTGAGCACGTAATACGCCACGTCTTTCTCGCCCAGCACTTTAAACGTGTTGAGGAAGCAGAGGCGCGACTCATCGAACGCGATTACGTCTACTGCCTGGTCGTGACAATATATATATATGCGCTTTGCAGGCGCGCCGCATTGCGGCAAGGACGCGAAATGCTCCACGACGGGCGTGAGGGATGACGTGTAGCGCACTTTGCCGAATTGGTCCTCGAGTGTGTGGCAGACACTCTCTTCCACAGAAAAAATCACCACGGCATTTGCGGAGGGCACCGTGTCGTAGAACACGCGGTGGTGCTGCTTCTCGGCAAAGCAATGGCGGTAAAACCGCTCGGCATCTTCTTCCTGAAAATCTGCAAGGGGCACTACGGTCACGGCATCGACCACCAACGCCTCAACCCTTTCGATAGGGGCTTGCAAGATTGATTCTTGGTTCTTGGCTTCGCGCAGGTTCATCGTGAGCGAGGCATGATGCCGGGCACGATAGCGCGAAAAGTCAAACACAGGCTCGCGCCCCGCTTCGTAACGGGCGAAGCAAAGGTCCGTGTCGGATATTCGTATGTAAAGGGTTGGAGACATTTTAGTAAACAAGTAAACGAGTAGACGAGTAGACAAGACAAGTTACTCATATTAAATAAATACTTCTCTGTCTGGTCTACTAATAGAAGGAGAAAAAGTATAAGATTACTTCTTAAAAGTGCGATTGCTCGCCATGGCAAAATTCTAGTAAACTCGATTTTGCTCATTTGGCTTAACGCAATCGTGCCTAAACGCCTGCCCTATCACGGCGGCGAGGACCACGCCTACCGAATTGGCGAGAAAATCGCGCCAGTCTCCGCTGCGGCAGTCGGTGAGATATTCCTGGCACAGTTCGATTACGCCGCTCATCAGAATGGGGCACGCCACGGCCAGCAGCCAGTGGCTCACGGGCACGCGCCCTGCCTTATGGCTGCGCCAGTATTCAAACCACAGGAGCGAGCAGGTGCCGAAATACATCAGCACGTGCGCCCACTTGTCGGCATTCGCGAAATCGTCGAACGGCGTGCTCGGCACGCGCATCAGGCAGAGATACCACGTTAGGGCTATGCAGACAAGCGTCAGCGGATAGCGTTTCAGATGTACAATGAGGCATCGCATAGGCTGTTACCAGAATTTATTGTGTTCGGCGCTGTATTCAAAACCGGCTTCTGCAAGCCGCCTTTCAAGTTCAGCGCGCTCAATGTCGAGGTCGTCGCAAAGCGCGTCGAGCGACGCATATTGGTCGCGCAGTTTCATATTGACGACGCTGAACAGCATCATCGGGTCGTTGGGAAGTTGCAAGGTTGTCAGGAGATTAAAACATTTGCCAAAGCCTAAGTCCCTCTGGATAAGGGGCGGTAACGTCGATAGGCTGGTGCGAAACGGGGTGTTCGAAGCAGATGTTGCGGGCGTGCAGGCAGATGCTGCCGTCGGGGTTGGAGCGCGGCGCACCGTATTTCAGGTCGCCCTTAATGGGGCAGCCGATGGCGGCCAGTTGGCAGCGTATCTGATGATGCCGCCCCGTGTGAAGCCTCACTTCGAGCAGGGCGTACCTTTCGGAATGGCCTATGGCGCGATAGTCCAGCACGGCGCGCTTGCTGTCTTTTACCTCTCTGGGGTGGGCGTAGGCTTTGTTCTGCCGCTCGTTGCGCGTGAGCCAGTGCTCCAGCGTGGCAGCCGCTTGCTGCGGGGTGTTGGCCACGATGGCGTGGTAGGTTTTCTTCACGCTGCCCGTGCGGAACATCTCGTTGAGCCGCGCCAGTGCCTTTCCCGTCCGCGCAAACACCACAACGCCGCTCACTGGGCGGTCGAGCCTGTGCACCACGCCGAGAAACACGTTGCCCGGTTTCTGGTATTTCTCTTTAATATAGAGCTTTACCTGTTCCGACAGCGGCGTGTCGCCCGTCTTGTCGCCCTGCACAATTTCGCCCGGGGCTTTGTTTACAATGATGATATGGTTGTCCTCGTAGAGTACGTGCATAAAGAAAAGGGGGCGCATTCGGCGCGCCCCCTGATGAATTTACATATTCATGCCGCCGTCCACTTGGATCACCTGACCGCTGATATACGAAGCGAGGTCGGAGGCGAGGAAAGTGGCCACGTTGGCGATATCTTCGGGCTTACCGCCGCGACGCAGGGGGATAGCCTTCATCCATTCCTTGCGTACGTCTTCGCTGAGTGCGGCTGTCATAGCCGTCTCGATGAAGCCCGGGGCGATGGCGTTGGCGCGTATGCCGCGGCTGCCCATTTCCTGAGCCACGCTCTTGGCGAGGGCAATCATACCTGCCTTAGAGGCGGCGTAGTTGCTCTGGCCGGCATTGCCGTGCACGCCGACAACCGAGGCCATGTTGATGATCGAACCGCCGCGCTGGCGCATCATGATAGGCGTGCAGGCGTGGATAAAGTTGAAAGCCGATTTGAGGTTCACGCCGATTACAGCGTCCCACTGCGCTTCGGTCATGCGCATCATGAGGCCGTCCTTGGTGATGCCGGCATTGTTCACGAGAATGTCGATCGAGCCGAAATCCTCGTGCACCTTCTTCACCACTTCCTCCGTCTGAGCAAAGTCGGCGGCGTTTGAGGCGTATGCGGCGCACTTCACGCCCTTTGCTTCTATTTCTGCGCGGGTGGCTTCGCCGTTCTCGTCGATGACGAGGTCGGTGAATGCGATGTTTGCGCCTTCTTCTGCAAATTTCAGGGCAATGGCCTTGCCAATGCCGCGGGCAGCACCCGTGATGAGTGCCGTTTTACCAGTGAGTAATCCCATTTTTCTTTTTTGTTTATTAGTTTATAGGGTTTTGTTGATTCTGTCAGGACACAATATATATATTATATGTATCAAAAATTGTCCTCGATGCCGATGGCGCGTCCGATGATGTCGGCCACGATAGGTATCGTTTCCTCTTCGGTTAGGCCCTCGCCGAGGCGGTCGTAGATATAAGGCACCTCGAGTCCTTTCACGCAGTAGTGAATGATTTCCGCCATGAGGCGCACGTTCACGATTTTGAACCTGCCCGCGTCGCAGCCCTCTTGCAGAACGCGCTCCAGCACGTTGAGTTCTTCGATGTCGAAGGCGCGGCGCACCTTTTCCACGTTCCAGATATTTCTGAAAAACTCCGCCCGCAGCGACCCGTTTCGCGCCACGGTTTCGCGCATGGCATTGAGGTGAGCATAGATGAGGGTCAGGATTTTGCGCTCTGGCGCGGCATCTTGCGCCGCCACGAGTTCCATGCGCTCCGAGAGGCGTTCGAGTTCTTCCTCTACCACCGCCTTGTAGATTTCTTCCTTATTTCGGAAATACGTGTAGAGCGTGCGCCGCCCTTTGCCTGAGGCTTGGGCGATGTCGTTCATTGTGGTGGCTTCCAGTCCGTTGTGGGCAAAGAGGTCGCGCGCCACTTCAATGAGCTTTTGTCGGGTTTTGGCGATAGACATATTTCCAGGGAAGAAGATATTGGCGGATAAAAAAGCACACATTCGCTTTCTGTGTGCAAAGTTAGGACTTTTTGGGCAATTATGATACAAGAAAATGCTATAAGTTTGGTTTGCCTCTCCTTATATTGTGTTTTAGTTGAAGGTTGCATACGCCGTACAAACATGTTTCCTATACGCATTTTTTTCCCGAAAAAACCATTCAGCCCTTCATTCTTGCTCTTAATCGTTTATGTTTTAGAGATTTAAGGCTGAAGGGTTTGAGGCGCAAACCCTTCAGAACTATTCACCATTTACTGGTCAAGTTGACCGACTTTCCTACAAACATCTTTTCCTACACCCTTGTCGGGAAACCCTTTTCGAGCACCACTATCCGCAAGATATTTTTCATTTTCCGCAAGACAGTTTTCATTATCCGCAAGATAATTTTCCCGCTCATAAAGATAGTTTTTGTTACAAACTTTGTAACATTTGTTCAGTGCTTTTGAACACATATTCAAAACCTTGGAATAAGCGTTACAAACTTTGTAACAAACTTTCTCTGCGCAGATGGTGAAAACTATCACGGGCTTAGGAAAAATTTTCTTGCGGATAGCAAAAAATATCTGCCTTAAACTGCGGAGCGGATTGGCAGGGAGTAGGTCGTACTAAGGCAATCAGGCGAGATAGTAACCTTTTTAGGAAATGGTCAACTATACAAGGAAATGGACAACTTTATTCAGGAAATAATATAAAAATGATCAACCTATTTAAGGACAAGACATAGTAATAGGTTTTAGGCAAAGCGGATATGCACCGATAATTGAAGCGAATAAAAAGAGGGTGCGCCAATGAAGGCACACCCTCGTAAATGTTTGTTTCAGCTTTAAGCCAAGCCTGATTTACTTCAACTCGATGTTGATGTCCTTTTCAGCTTCGCTCGTGGCGATTTTGTCTTCGCGGAGCAACCAGCCGAGACCGAGGTACAAGTCCTTGTCGCACTTCACCTTAGCGGCCTTCTTCAAATCTTTACCTGTCATGGCGCCGTTCTCATTGAGGGCGGTCCAAATTTTACCGGCGATTTCGCCTACTTTTTCCTGTAACATAACGTCGTTAGTTAATTAAAATAATACCTATTAGTCTTTCTTTTTTTGGTAAGACGCTGCAAATTTACGACTTTTTATCAGATTATCAAAGGTTTATGCCGAGAAACTTGTATTTTCTGATAAGAAAAGCGTATTTTTGAGTATAAAATGGGGCTTCTTTTGCGGTTTTTTCTGTATGTTTGCATAAGATAGGCTGCGGCTCGACAATTGAAACAAGTTTCATTGTGCTCGCCTTGCACTATCTTTGCATAAGATAGGCTGCGGCTCGACAATTGAAACAAGTTTCATTGTGCTCGCCTTGCACTATCTTTGCATAAGAATAATCTATTGCTGATGCTCTCCATTCTCATTCCCAATTATAATTACGACTGTTCGGAATTGCTTTACGCGCTTTCGGCACAGTGCATTGACTTCAAGCAGGCAGCCGGAGGGGCAGACGGGCCTTTCGATTATGAAATTATCGTGGGCGATGACGGTTCTACAGATGCCAAGGCGCTGTCCAGCGTGCGCGACACGGCGGCATTTGTCGGGGCGCGGCTTTTGGAGTTGCCCGTCAACGGCGGCAGGGCGCGTATGCGCAATGCCTTGATTGAGGCGGCGCGTATGCCCTATCTGCTGATTTTAGACAGCGACATGCTGCCGCGTACCTCCGATTTCCTCAAAAAAATATGGGCAGAGCGCAACAAGGCCGACGTGGTTTGCGCCCGCCTGGTCAATCCTCTGGAAATCCCCGTGGGCTGCGAATTGCGCGGCAGATATGAGCAAGCCTTTGAACCAAAGCGCACGGCGGAGTATCGCAACGCACGCCCTTTTTCTTCCATCGCCACTTACTGCCTGCTGATGCGCCGCGCCGCCCTCGGCGACCTGCGGTTTGACGAATGTTGCACGGAGTACGGCTACGAAGACGTGCTGTTCGGCCAGGAACTGCGCCGGCACTACATAAGTATCTACCACACCGACGTGCCCATCCTCCACACCGGTATCGACAGCAACGAGAGTATCCTGAAAAAGACGGAGGCCGCCATGCGTACCCTTACGAACATTGCGCCCAAACTGGACGAACTGCCCGGCGCCGCGCTCTATTATAATGAGTTGAAGAAGAAGGGCATGGATTGGCTGCCGTCTGTAGCCTATCGCCTCTTTGGCGGCATGATGCGCCGCAACTTGCTCGGCCGCCGTCCCTCGTTGAAGCTATTCCACTTGTATAAACTCTGCTACTTCGCCTATCTGATGCGGAGGTAAAAGGGAATATAGTTACCGATTAAGATTTGTCTAACCATTATAAATAGCCGCATCATGATAAAACTTCCTGGCGTAGACCCTAAAATGATTGCCAATAATATAGAACCTTTTGAACCGACCCATCCCGGCGAACTCATTAAAGACGAGATAGAGTATCGGCATATTTCGCAACGGCAACTGGCTGCTGAAATGGGCGTGTCTTATACCGTGCTCAACGATATTATCAACGGCAAGCGCGCCGTCAACACTAAGTTTGCCTTGCTTTGCGAGGCTGCACTTTCCGTGCCTGCCTATGTGCTGACCGGTTTGCAGGCAGACTATGATATGCAAATGGCAAAGCGCGATAAGTCGTTTCTTGATAAATTAAAGAGCATCAAAAAGATTGCAGCTGTGCTTTAACTCCCTGAATCATACTATGGACTTATTTGCCACGCCCAACGACACCGAACGCATCCTCTTTCTGCGCAAAGAGCTGAACCGCCACAATTATAATTATTATGTGCTCAACGCGCCCGAGATTTCCGACCGCCAGTTCGACGACATGATGCACGAATTGCAGGAACTCGAAGAGCGGCATCCCGAGATGAGCGACCCCAACTCGCCGACGCAGCGCGTGGGCAGCGATCGCTCCAACGATTTCGAGCCGGTGACGCACAAGCGTCCCATGCTCTCGCTGGGCAATACCTATTCGCGCGGCGACGTGCAGGCGTTCTATGAGCGCGTGGCGGAGGGTCTGGGCGGCGAGCCGTTCGACATCTGTTGCGAATTGAAGTTCGACGGCCTGAGCATCTCGCTCCTCTATGAGCACGGCAGGCTCGTGCGCGCCGCCACGCGCGGCGACGGCGTGCAGGGCGACGACGTTACCGCCAATGTGCGCACCATACGCACCGTGCCCCTTGTCTTGCCCGAGGGATTAGACTATCCCGACGAGTTTGAAATTCGCGGAGAGGTGCTGATGCCGTGGGAGAGCTTCGAAAGGCTCAACGCCGAGCGCGAAAGGCGTGAAGAACCCCTCTTCGCTAATCCGCGCAACGCCGCCTCCGGCACGCTCAAGAGCAAGAAGTCGGCAGCTGTGGCGCAGCGCCGCCTCGATGCCTACCTATATTATTTATTGGGTGACGCGCTCACCGCCCAAACCCACTATGAGCGCATGCAGCAGGCGGCGCGCTGGGGCTTCAACGTATCGCCCACGGCAAAGCTGGCGCATTCTCTGCAAGACATCTACGACTATATAGATTATTGGGACGAGGCGCGCCATTCCCTGCCTTTTGCAACCGACGGCATCGTGCTTAAAGTGAACGACCTGCGACAGCAGCAACGGCTGGGCTACACGGCGAAAAATCCGCGCTGGGCCATTGCCTATAAGTTTCAAGCCGAGCAAGCCGTGACGCGCCTGCTCGAAGTGACGTTCCAAGTGGGGCGCACGGGAGCGGTCACGCCGGTGGCTAATATGGAGCCCGTGCTGCTTGCCGGCACCACCGTGCGCCGCGCCTCGTTGCACAACGAAGACATTATTCGCCAACTTGACCTCCACATCGGCGACATGGTGCGCGTAGAAAAAGCGGGCGAAATCATTCCCCAAATAGTGGGCGTGGCAGACGTTGCGCCGGCAAATGCCGCCGAACGCGGGGCGGCCGTGCAATTTATAAAGACGTGTCCCGAATGCGGCGCGACGCTTGTGCGCTACGAAGGCGAGGCGGCGCACTATTGCCCCAACGACACGGCCTGCCCGCCGCAAATCAAAGGGCGCATCGAGCATTTTATCAGCCGCGAGGCGATGAATATCGACTCTGTCGGGCCGGAAACCGTAGACGACTACTATGAGCGCGGCCTGATTCGCGATGCAGCCGACCTTTACCGCCTCACCGTCGAGCAGCTTATGGGCAACGACGGCTCGCGCCGCCGCTCCGCCGAAAAAGTAATAGCCGGCATACGCCGTTCGCTCGACGTGCCGTTCGAGCGCGTGCTGTTTGCCCTCGGCATCAGGTTTGTAGGCAAAGTGGTGGCCAAGACGCTTGCCCGCCGCTTCGGCTCTTTGGACGCCCTCCGCGCTGCCTTGCTCGACGACCTCATGCAGACCGATGGGGTGGGGCAGGCCATTGCAGAGAGCGTGGTGCGCTATTTTGCCGACGAGCGCAACCTTGCCTTCGTGACGCGGCTCGCCGAGGCCGGCGTGCGCATGGAGGCAGAGCAGACAGCCTTGCAGTCAACGGCACTTGAAGGCATGAGCATCGTGATAAGCGGCACCTTTGCCCGCCATTCGCGCGAGGAATACAAAGCCCTCATCGAAGCCCACGGCGGCAAGAACGTGGGCAGCATTTCCAAGAAAACCTCCTTCATTCTCGCCGGCGAAAATATGGGACCCTCGAAACTCGAAAAGGCATCGAAACTCGGCGTTCCGCTTAAAACGGAAGAAGAATTTTTGCAGATGATTGAAGGCTAAACCTCCTTACGTTACCCTTCTTCACAAGGCATTTCCCATTCTCCTGAAAGCAAATCCTTTTATAATAATTCTAATCATAAAAATCATCTCATTATGGAAACAAAAGACATAGTATTGGAAACAATGAAGCAGGCCGGCGAACCTTTGAACGCCGGCAAGATTGCCGAACTCAGCGGCCTTGACCGAAAAGAAGTAGACAAAGCCATGAAGCAGCTCAAAGAAGAAGGGGCTATCGTTTCGCCCGTGCGCTGCAAATGGGAGCCGGCCAAGTAACGGCGGCATACATTATAATATACGTCGAGCGGCAAGTCCTTATTTGTGGGCTTGCCGCTCGGTGTATTCTTCCTTTGCCTCCGCCGCCATGCGCGTTTCGGAATCATCTATGCTGTAAGGCTTCGGTTTGCGGTCGTCGAGAAAAATCTTGTTGAGCGTATAGGCAAGGCCCGCGAGCGTGGCTTGCCGCCGCTTGGGTTTCAGCTGGCATTCCCAAATTGTGATGCAATGCCAGCCCATTTGCGCCAACTGCTGCTGCACGGCTTTGTCGCGCTCTTGGTTGCGGCGTATTTTCGGAATCCAATAGTCTTGGTTCGACTTAGGCGTTTGATAATACTTGCAGTCGCTGTGTCCGTGCCAAAAGCAGCCGTTCACGAAAATGCAGACGCGGTATCTGCGCAGCACGATGTCGGGCTTGCCGGGCAGCCGCTTGTGGTTGAGCCGATAGCGGTAGCCGAGACTCCAAAGGAATTTGCGCACAATCAGCTCGGGCTTCGTGTCCTTGCAGCGATTGGCCGACATGGATTTGCTTATGTTGCTCGGGGTAGGCATTTGGTAGCGGGGATTTTATCAAATACAGCACGCTGCACTGGTGAAATACAGATTATTATCCAGTGCAGCGTGCTTTTGGCGTATTACATCAGACGGTAGTCCGAACTGCTCCTTAATATTCTTCCCACGACTTGATGTCGAGTTGCTCCACGCCGAGGGTGCAGAAGGCGTAGATGAAGGCGGAGGCGAGGCGGGCGTTGGTGATGAGGGGAATGTTGAGGTCGATGGCGGCGCGGCGTATCTTGTAGCCGTTGGTCAGCTCGCCGGCGGTGAGGTTCTTGGGGATATTCACCACCATGTCCACCTCGCGGCGGTGGAGCATGTCGAGTGCCTGCGGCTGCCCCTCTTCCGTGGGCCAGTACACGCGGGTATTTTCAATGCCGTTCTCGGTGAGGTAGCGCGACGTGCCGTCGGTGGCAAAGAGGCGGTAGCCGTGCTGCACGAGTATTTTGGAGGCTTCGAGCATCTCGGCCTTGCGCTTGCCGTCGCCCGTGGAGAGGAGGATGTGCTTGCCGGGAATCTTGTGGCCCACGGCTATCATGCTCTTCAGGAGGGCGGAACGCGCGTCTTCGCCGAGGCAACCCACCTCGCCCGTCGAGGCCATGTCCACGCCGAGCACGGGGTCGGCTTTTTGCAAGCGGCTAAACGAAAATTGAGAGGCTTTCACGCCCACGTAGTCGAGGTCGAAGAGGCTCTTGGCGGGCTTTTCGACGGGCAGGCCGAGCATAATGCGCGTGGCGAGGTCGATAAGGTTGATCTTCAGCACCTTGCTCACGAAGGGGAAGGAGCGCGAAGCGCGGAGGTTGCACTCGATGACCTTGATGTCGTTCTCGCGGGCGAGGAACTGGATATTGAACGGGCCGCTGATATGCAGTTCGGCGGCGATTTTCTTGGAAATCTTCTTGATGCGCCGCGCCGTTTCCACGTAGAGTTTTTGAGGCGGAAACTGTATGGTGGCATCGCCGGAGTGAACGCCGGCAAACTCGATGTGCTCCGATATGGCGTAGGCGATGATTTCGCCGTCGCGCGCCACGGCGTCCATTTCCACCTCCTTGGCGTGCTGCAGGAAGCGGCTCACCACTACGGGGTGCTTCTTCGACACGTTGGCTGCGAGTTGCAGGAAGCGTTCCAGTTCTTCCTCGTTGGAGCATACGTTCATCGCTGCGCCGGAAAGCACGTAGCTGGGGCGGACGAGCACGGGGAAGCCTACGCGGCCGATAAACTCTTGGATGTCTTCCATCGACGTGAGTGCGCTCCACTCGGGCTGGTCCACGCCGATGCGTCCGAGCATGGCGGAGAACTTTTCGCGGTCCTCGGCGTTGTCGATGTAGCGGGCCTGTGTGCCGAGCAGGGGAACGTGCTGCTCGTCGAGGCGCAGTGCGAGGTTGTTGGGGATTTGTCCGCCGGTGGAAACGATGACGCCGTAGGGCGTTTCGAGGTCGAGGATATCCATCACGCGCTCAAAGGTGAGTTCGTCGAAATAGAGGCGGTCGCACATGTCGTAGTCGGTCGAAACCGTCTCGGGGTTGTAGTTGATCATGACGGAGCGGTAACCCTCGCGGCGAATGGTGCCGAGTGCCTGCACGCCGCACCAGTCAAATTCGACCGACGAGCCGATGCGGTAGGCACCCGAACCGAGCACCACGACGCTCTTCTTGTCGTTTTCAAACTCAATGTCGTGGGCCGTGCCGCTGTAGGTGAGGTAAAGGTAGTTGGTCTGCGCGGGATATTCTGCGGCGAGCGTGTCGATTTGCTTCACGCAGGGCACGATGCCGAATTGCTTGCGGAGGTTGCGCACCGACATGATGGCCTGCTCCATGCTCTGCGTTTTTTCGAGTCCCACGGCGCGGGCAATCTGGAGGTCGGTGAAGCCCTGACGCTTGGCGCGGCGCAGGAGGTCCTGGCTCAGCCCGGCGAGGTCGGGGCAGGCGTGCAGCGCGCGGTCGGTGAGATGAATGTTGTGGAGTTTTTGCAGAAACCACTTGTCGATCTTCGTGAGT
>JALFUO010000055.1 GCA_022784065.1 Bacteroidales bacterium
GCTCATGCCACATGCATAGTACTCACGAAGAACTGATAACTTGAACGATTCGCTGTACTTCTGATTTTTACGACTCATTTAGTAGTGTTTTGGGATTATAATGGAAACTAAATGTGTCTACCTATATCAGTATAAGACATATTTCTCAGGTATGCGCTCGAGCGTGGCGGTGACAAGATTTGTGTTGCCAGGTTCGGGAGAAGGGAAAGGATGTTGGGGCGGGCTGTAAGCCCAATGGTTGCCCATAGCCCCGGGCAACGCCCGGGGTGGACAATGATGCATTGATGAAAGTGTCGCGCTCTGTAAGAGCAGCCTTCTTTATGAGGGGCAACGCCCCGTGTGGCGTTATAGGGTTACGCGCTCAAAGCGCGTGGCATTTTTGCGCAAAGCGCAAAAATGCCGAATGTTTTATTTAATGCCGTTCGCTACCCAGGGCGTTGCCCTGGGCTATGGGCAACAACTGGGCTTTCAGCCCGCCCCAATACAATTATTGAAATTACAGAATGTCCCCTTGACATGGGAAATTTGAATTGTCAATAGTCAATGATAATCTGCAATAATTTTTGCGGCATTTGATTTTTATCCTTATTTTTGCAGTGTTGATTCCCGGTAGCCTCTGATTCGTCAAGCAATCGGGTTTTGTTTTTTCTGCGAAAACAAGAGTAGGGGCGTAAAATACGCCCCTACTTATATTCATCCCTTCTTATTATTTCTCAGGTATGCGCTCGAGCGTTGCGGTGACGAACTTCCAGAAGCGGCCGACGCTCTCGATGTGCACGCGCTCGTTGGGCGTGTGCGGCGAGCGTATGGTGGGGCCGAAGCTCACCAAGTCCATGTGCGGGCGGAACGTGCCGATGATGCCGCACTCCAAGCCGGCGTGCACCACGTTCACTTCATTTTCCACACCGAAGAGGTCGCGGTAAACGTCCTTCATGAGCGCCACGATTTCGCTCTTCTGGTTGGGCTGCCAAGCGGGGTAAGCGCCCGAGAGCTCCACCTTCATACCCGCCATTGCGAAGGCGCTCTCCAAGGCCTCGCAGCAGCATTCGCGCATCGTGTCGCGCGAGGAGCGTACCAGGATGAGGAACTCCGCCTTGCCGCCGCCAATCTTCACGATGGCGAGGTTGGAAGAGGTTTCCACGATGCCGGGATTTTCGGGAATGAAGCGCATCACGCCGTTGTGGCAGGCGCAGAGCGCGTCGATGAGGTTGTCCTGGATTTCTTCGGGCACATTGTGCTCGGGGCAAGCCACCTCCTCGACATCGAGCGCGAGGCTCTTCTCAATAAATCCGAACTCGGCGGTAAACGTTTCGCGCCATTCGTCTACACATTCTTTGAACGCCTCGACATTCTCTTTCGGGAGCGTGAGCACCACCTCAGCCTCGCGGGGAATGGCGTTGCGCATGTTGCCGCCCTGCCAGGAAGAGAGGCGTGCCTCGAAGTTGGCAATGGCGTCCTGCACGAGGCGTGCCATGGTCTTGTTGGCGTTGCAACGTCCGAGGCTGATTTCGAGGCCGGAGTGCCCGCCGAGGAGTTTGTGGAGCGTCACTTTGAGCGCCACGTCGCCAGTCTCGCAGGGCGTTTCCTGATATTGCAGCGTGGCGGTCAGGTTGATGCCGCCGGCTGCGCCGATTACCATTTTGCCGTCCGTCTCTTCGTCGAGGTTGAGCAGTATGTCGCCCGTGAGGGTCTCGGCCTTCATGTGGTTCACGCCGTACATCGTGGTTTCCTCGTCGGCGGTGATGAAGCCCTCAATCGGGCCGTGCTTCAAGTTGTCGGCTTCCATAATGGCCATAATCGTAGCCACGGCCATACCGTCGTCGGCGCCGAGGGTCGTATCGGTAGCATAGACCCACTCGCCTTCTATGCGCGTGCGGATGGGGTCGGTCTCAAAGTTGTGGTTAGAGGTCTTGGCCTTTTGCGGCACCATGTCCATGTGGCCTTGCAGCGTCACGGGCTTGCGGTTTTCCATACCCGGCGTGGCGGGTTTGCGCATGATGATGTTGCCGGCATCGTCCTTGAAGGCCTCAACGCCTTTCTCGGCCGCCCAGTCGAGCAGGAACTTTTGCACTTTTTCGAGATGGCCGGAAGGACGCGGCACTTGCGTGAGCAGGTCAAAGTTTTTCCACACCTCAACCGGCTGCAGGTTTTTAATTTCACTCATAATATAAATAATGTATTAATTGGTTGATGATTTATTATAAAGAAAATCGTTCACCGCTTGCCGCGCCAGAGCAGGTGCGCGAAGCCGCCCACGCCGAGCACCACGACCAGGGCTGTTTGCACCGTGTGGACCACGAGGGCAAAGAGAATGGCCTGCGGCTCCGCCACGCCATAGAGCACGAGCATCGTCTTGACGGCGAAGTGCCACGGGCCTGCGCCGTTGGGCGTGGGTACGAGCACGGCGAACGAGCCGACGCAGAATATCAGGAACGCCGCCACGGGCGAAATGCCGGCGGTGAAGTCGAAGCAGAAGAAAGCAATGTAGAAATGCAAGAAGTAGCCTATCCAAATGGCCACGGAATAAAACGCGTAAAGCCCCACGCGGTCGAGGCGGCGCAGGGAGGTGATGCCGTCCCAAAGGCCTTGGAGCAGGCTTTTGCCCTTTTGCAAGATGCGGTAGCGCGACATGAGAAACAGCACCAGCAGCGGCAGCGTGGCGAGGCAGACGAGCGTGACGAGATAGCCCGTGCCCGTGAAGCGGTGCAGGATGCCGCTCAGGCTCGTGCCCGTCTCGGAAAGGAAGCGGAGCATCATGGGCAGCCCCATGAGGAAGGCCAAGGCCGTGAGCAGCAGCATCACGACAGAGTCCACCAGGCGCTCCGTGACGACCGTGCCGAGCGACTGCGTGAAGGACGTGCCATCGTATTTTTTCAGCGTGCCACACCGCGTTACCTCGCCAACGCGCGGCACTACCAAGCTTGCCGCATACGACATAAAGACGGCATCGACGCACGTGCCGAGGCGCACCGGCTCGCCCAGCGGCTCAATCGCCATTTTCCAGCGCAGAGCACGCAGCACCTGCGGCACAATGCCGAAGAGAAGAGAGAGCGACATCGGCAGCCAGAAGCGGGCATCGGCCACGCAGGCAAACGACTGCGCCCAATCCGTACCGCGATACATCCACCACAGTATGCCGAGGCCCAAAACAAAGGGAAACGCGATGCGGGCCGCACCCACAAGCATATTTTTAAGGTTAAAACCTGCCACTTGACGTTTTTTTACTAATTTTGCAACGGTAGGAAAGGCACAGTATCCGCGCAGAAAATCTTTGCAAACACGCTTTTCCTTATATTAAAAGCAAAAGTAGGAAATTTATATCAGATGAAGTCTGTACGCCCTAAAAAATTTCTCGGACAACACTTTCTTAAAGACCTCCCCACAGCGCAGGCCATCGCCGACACGGTAGATGCCGCGCCCGGTCTGCCCATTCTCGAAGTGGGTCCCGGCATGGGCGTGCTCACGCAATACCTGCTCAAGAAAGGGCGCGAGCTGAAAGTGGTGGAGATCGACTTTGAGAGCGTGGCTTATCTGCTTAAAACCTTTCCTGAACTGGGCGACGGCCTCCTAGAAGAGGACTTCCTGCAAATGCAGCTCGACCGCACATTCGGCGGCAGGGAGTTCGTGCTCACGGGCAACTATCCCTACAACATCAGCAGCCAAATCTTTTTCAAGATGCTCGAATACCGCCACTTGATCCCCGTGTGTACGGGCATGATACAGAAGGAGGTGGCGGAACGCCTCGCCGCCGCGCCAGGCAGCAAGGTGTACGGCATATTGAGCGTGCTGATACAGCTGTGGTACGACGTGGAATATCTCTTCACCGTGGAGCCGGGCGTGTTCAACCCGCCGCCGAAGGTGAAGAGCGCGGTGGTGCGCCTCACGCGCAACGGCCGCACGGACTGCGGCTGCGACGAACGCCTGCTGCGCCGCGTGGTGAAAACGAGCTTCAACCAGCGCCGCAAGATGATGCGCGGCTCGCTCAAGCCGCTCTTCGCAGCCCTCAACGCCGAGCGCGCAGGCGGCAGCCAGCCCGAGGGCGTGGCGGACTTCCTCGCCCGCCCCGAAATGACGCAGCGGCCCGAACAGCTCTCCGTGGAAGAGTTCATCGAACTTACCAACAGCATCGACCGCCTGTATGGAGGCGAGGCGTAAGGCAATAAAACAGCATTTACTCCGTTAAAGAAATATACTATATTAATATATATAGGTCTCAGAACACCTAACAACCTTATGAAAACTTATCTCGTTACCGGTGCCGCAGGCTTTATCGGCGCAAACTATCTGAAGTACATTTTGAAAAAACACGACGACGTACGTGTGGTTGTGCTCGACCTGCTCACCTATGCCGGCTACCTCGGCACGATTTCGGAAGACATTGACAACGAGCGCTGCTTCTTCGTGAAAGGCGACATTTGCGACCGCAAGCTCATCGACAGCCTCTTTGCCGAATACCGCTTCGACGTGGTGGTGAACTTCGCCGCCGAGAGCCACGTGGACCGCAGCATCGAAAATCCGCAGCTCTTCCTGCAAACCAATATCCTCGGCACGCAATGCCTGCTCGACGCCGCCCGCTCAGCTTGGCAGTCGGGACGCGACGAACAGGGCTACCCCACATGGCGCAGCGGCGTGCGCTTCCATCAGGTTTCGACCGACGAAGTGTATGGCAGCCTCGGCGCAGAAGGCTATTTCATGGAAACAACGCCGCTCAACCCGCACAGCCCTTACAGCGCCTCCAAGACGAGCGCCGACCACATCGTGTGCGCCTACCGCGACACGTACCACATGCCCGTTTCCATAACGCGCTGCTCCAATAACTACGGCCCGTATCAGTTCCCAGAGAAGCTCATTCCGCTGGTTATCAACAATATCCTGCAAGGCAAGAAACTCCCCGTCTACGGAGCGGGCACCAACGTGCGCGACTGGCTCTACGTGGAAGACCACTGCAAGGCCATCGACCTCGTCATCACGAAGGGCGCAAACGGCTGCATCTACAACGTGGGCGGACATAACGAGCGGCAGAATATCCAAATCGTGAAAATCATTATCCGCACCGTGCGCCAGCTCATGGAGGAGCACCCGGAATACCGCACGCTCCTCGGCAAGCAGGAACACGATGCGCAAGGCAACATCAGCATAGACTGGATCAACGAAGACCTCATCACCTTCGTGGCCGACCGCCTCGGGCACGACCAGCGTTACGGAATCGACCCCACGAAGATTGGCAACGAACTCGGCTGGCAGCCTGAAACGACCTTCGAAGAGGGCATCGTAAAAACTATCCGCTGGAACCTCGACCACCACGACTGGGTAGAAGCCGTGAGCGGCGACGACTATCAGAACTATTACGAAAAGATGTACGGCAAACGATAGACCGGACTGCCGGAAGTTTTTCATATATTAGTAGCGAGTGTACAAGTAAACACGTAGGGGCGTTTTGCAAAACGCCCTCCAAATGCACCTCGTAGCATAATCGAATGAGGCAATCATTAACCGGGCGTTTTGCAAAACGCCCCTACTTTCAAAAGTAACGTCGACTCGTTTACTTGTTTACTAAAATAGTTCAGCAGAACATGAAATACTCCCTGCATTTATTATTCATATTGACGATACTGGCTGCTTGCTCGGGCGAAGACCGCTCGGGCGAGCAGCCTTTTCCTCCCACGGTGGCGGCAATAGGCTGCACTGTGGAGGGGAACATTGCCACGCTCAAAGCCTGCGTCACCTCGTCGCCCAATAGCAGCCTCAAGCAATGCGGCTTCAATTACGGCAACGACACGCTGCGCCTCGAGGCGAAAGCAGCCGAAGCCACCGTGGAGTTCTCGGCGCAGACGCGCGAGCTGGAAGCCGGCCGCTACTTCGCCATCCCTTACGCCCAAAACGGCGTAGGGACTACCAAGGCCGACACTATGTGGTTTGAAATACCCGCCAATTAAAACTATACCATATTTATGAAACTTAACCTTAAATCTATGCTTGCCGCCGCGCTCTGCGCGTTGGCTTTTTCGTTTTTCATGCCAGCCGCCGTGGCGCAAAGCTATGTGCGCGGCATGCTCTATCATCTTTCTTCCGCCAAATATCCCGACCGCGTGCTGAGCTACGATGCGCAGAGCGGCGCGGCCGTGCTTGAAAAGGCCGATGCAGCCGAAGCGCGCCAGCACTGGACGCTCAGCGAGTTGTCCGGCTCGTGGCGCATCATCAACCCCTTCTCCAACCAGGCCGTGCGCATCGAAGCCGACAACGTGACCACGGGCGAGAACAACGGTTCCGACGAGGCGCAGCTTTGGAAAACCGAAGCCGTTGAAGGCGGCGTGCTCCTCGTGCCGACCAACCGCCCCGACGTGGCAGCCAGCGTGGACAAAAGCGGCACGCGCCTCGTGCTCCTGCCAAAGGATAAAGCCAAAGCCGACAAGGCGGCGCGCTTCCTCGTGAAGCAGGCGGCAGCTTCGGGCTTCGACGATGCCCTGACCTACCAAATACGCAGCGTGGGGCAGCCCGGCGTGGTGCTCGGCAACGGCGACTCGGGCGAGAACAACGCCAAAATCGTTGGCGAGCAGCCCGATAAGGAAAACCGCGGGCAATATTGGAACATCAAGATGACCGACCTCAACTGCCGCGTGGTAGAAAACGCCTTTTACGGACAGAACTTCGACGACGGCGGCGGCAATGCCTCGATTGACTATCTGCTGCAATGGCCGGCCACGGCCGGCGTGTGGAACAACGCAAAGTTCCTCTTCGAGCCGGTAGCCGGCCAGACGGGCGTTTACATCATTCGCTCGGCTGCAAAGGCAAAGGACGGCAAGATGTATGCGCTCAAAGACGGCGTGCTGAAAAGCGTGGCTTACGATGCCGCCGACAAGAACGCTTGGTTTACATTCGCACAAATAGAAAAGCCCAAAATTCAGGCACCCTACTGGGAAGACGAAACCATCTTCGCAGAAAACAAAGAGCCGGGCGTGGCCTTCTACATGCCTTACGAAAACGAAGCCGCCATGCTCGCCGACAGGGATTACTACGACACGCCTTGGACCACTCCTGTCAATAGCCGCTACCTCTCGCTCAACGGAACGTGGAAATTCAACTTCTGCGCCGAACTGCAGAAACGCCCCACGGATTTTTATAAAGACGGCTACGACGTGTCGGCATGGGACACCATTCCCGTTCCCTCCAACTGGGAAATGCTCGGCTACGACCGCCCACTTTATTGCAACGTGGAGTATCCCCACTCCAATACGCCGCCTTACATCAAGGCCCGCCCCGGCTTCAACGATGGCGGCAAGAACTACGCCATCAATCCCGTCGGCTCTTACGTGCGCGAGTTCAGCGTGCCCGCCGACTGGGACGGCCGCCGCACGATTATCCACTTCGGCGGCATCTACTCCGCTGCCTTCGTATGGCTCAACGGCCAGTACGTGGGTTACACGCAGGGCGCGAACAATGTGGCAGAGTTCGACCTCACGCCTTACCTGAAAACCGGCACTAACAACCGCCTCGCCGTGCAGGTGATACGCTGGAGCGACGGCTCTTACCTGGAATGTCAGGATATGTTCCGCATGTCGGGCATCTACCGCAACGTATATATATATAATGTACCGAAGGTGAGCGTGCGCGACCATTATCTCTCCTCCACTCTTACCAACGGCCGCAAAGACGCTACGCTCCACGCAAGTTTTCTCTTCGACGGCATTTGGGACGGCGGCAAGAACCTTGCGAAGAAGTCGCTGAAAATTTCGGTTTACGACCCCGCAGGGCAACTTGTCTACGAAAACAATGCCGCCGGCGAGGCACACGAAGCCAAAAAAGGCGAGGCTTATTGGAACTGCGCCCCCATTCAACTGAAGAACGTGAAGTTGTGGAGCGCGGAGCAACCTAACCTCTACACCGTGCGCGTGGTACAGAAAGACGAAAACGGCAAAGAGGAAATGGCATTTTCTACAAAATACGGTTTCCGCGACATCGAAATCAAGAATTCCTTGGTCTACATCAACGGCCAGCGCGTGTTCTTCAAAGGTGTGAACCGCCACGACACCGACCCCGAGCGCGGCCGCGCCGTGACCAACGAGACGATGCTGCGCGACGTGCTGCTGATGAAGCAGAACAACATCAACACCGTGCGCACCAGCCATTATCCCAACAACGCCCGTATGTATGCGATGTTCGACCATTACGGACTCTACTGCGTGTGCGAAGCCGACCTCGAAGACCATGCCAACCAAAGTATTTCCGACCGCAAGTCGTGGATTCCTTCGTTCGTGGACCGCATCGACCGCATGGTGCTGCGCGACCGCAACCACCCCTCTGTCGTGATGTGGAGCCTCGGCAACGAAGCCGGCAACGGCGAAAACTTCCGTGCCTGCTACGACGCGGCAAAAAAACTCGACAACCGCCCCGTACACTACGAAGGCACGCGCTCCAACGGCAACTATGGCGGCGGCCGCTTCTCGGATTTCTATTCAAAGATGTACCCTGGCATGGCATGGATGAAGCAAAACACGAGCAACCTCGACAAACCGATGTTTATCTGCGAATATGCCCACGCAATGGGCAACGCCATCGGCAACCTCAAGGAATATTGGGACATTATCGAGAGTTCCAACTCCTGCATCGGCGGCTGCATTTGGGACTGGGTGGACCAAGCCATCTACGAACCGCTCGAACTGAAAAAAGGCATACGTCGCCTGCACACGGGCTACGATTTCCCCGGCCCGCATCAGGGCAACTTCTGCAGCAACGGCGTGATTCCCGCCACGCGCGAGGAAAGCGCGAAGTTGGCAGAGGTGAAAGCAGCGCATCAGTTCGTGAAATTCCTCATGCAGCACTTTTCCGAAGAAAAGCAAACGGTGGAAGTGCGCCTTACCAATGCCTACGCGTTCCAAGATTTGAGTGCTTTCGACTTTGTGTACGAGGTAGTACATCAGGGAAACATCGTGGCCACCAAGCGGATAAAGCTGCCCGCCGTTATGCCCGGAGCCACCCACGACATCAGCTTCAAATTGCCCAAGGTGAATTTGAAGAAAGCCCGCGCCAAGGGCGAAGAAGTGCTGCTCAACCTGAGCGTGGTGTATCGTGAGGCGCAGACGTTCTGCCCCGCCGGTCATGAGGTGGCTCATTATCAGGCTACCCTGCTCAATCGCGGCAACTTGCCCGCACTGGCCACTTCGCAGAAATCGCTTAATGCCAAGACAGACGAAACATCAAAAGAATGGCGTTTTACCTCCGACAAGATTAAGGCCGTCTTCTCCAAAGAAACGGGCGAACTTACCGAACTTGCCCTGGACGGACACAATATTATATATAAGGGCGAGGGCTTCCGCTACGACAACCATCGCTGGATAGAAAACGACCGCTTTGGCAACACCGACAACGGACTGGCGAAAAAGGCCGACTTCAAGTATGAACTGAAAGACGGACTCTTTGTCATCACCACCCATCGCGACGGATCGCTCTGCGCCACGGACATCGTCTATACGATCGCGCCGCAAGGCATCATGGACATCGACGCCACCTTTACGCCGAAGAGCGACGCACTGCGCCGCGCCGGTCTCGTGTGTGGCATCGACAGCACGCTCAAAACTGTGGACTATTACGCCTACGGTCCTTGGGAGAACTATTGCGACCGCAAGGATGGCGTGCTGATTGGCCGCTACTCGGCAACCGTCGGCACCATGTCTGAACGCTACATCAAGCCGCAAACAACCGGCGGACGCGAAGCCCTGCGCGAACTTGTCCTTTCGGACGGCAAAGGCTTCGGCGTGAAGATTGAGACGGAGGGCGATGTGGCCTTCTCTGCCCTACCCTACACCGACGCCGACTTGATGAACACGCAGCATGCTTGGGAACTTACGCCCCGTCCTTATACCGTGCTCCACCTCGATGCACGCCATCGCGGCGTGGGCAATGCTTCCTGCGGACAGGACGTAGACACGTTGCCGCAATACCGCGTGCCCAACGAAAAGCAACATTACAAACTGCGCATTTCGGCGAAATAATATTTTTTAGGGAAGACGACCTGTTACGAATAATGCCAATCCTCCCCGATAAATTTCAGAAAAACATGAATTGCCTGCTGGGTGCAGACCGCGCCCGGCAGCTTTTTGAAGCATTGGACGATGACACCGCGCCCGTAAGCGTAAGGTTCAATCCGCTCAAAGGCGGAGTCGTCGCGAAGGCGGGGCTGCCCGTCGCAGAGTCCGTGTCCTGGTGCGCCGACGGCTTTTACCTCTCGGAGCGGCCGCAGTTTACCTCCGACCCCTTGCTCCACGCCGGGGCGTACTATGTGCAGGAGGCCTCATCGATGTTCATCGCACAGGCATTCAAGCAGATAGACTTCACGCCGCGCCGCGTGCTCGACCTCTGCGCCGCTCCCGGCGGCAAGAGCACCCTGTGGCGCGCACTGCTGCCCGACGATGCCCTGCTCGTGGCCAACGAACCGATTCGTCCCCGCGCCAACATTCTTGCCGAAAACCTGACAAAATGGGGGCATCCCAATGTAATTGTCTCCAATGCCTATGCCGACGGCTTCGCACCCCTGCATGGTTTCTTCGATGTGATAGCGACCGACGTGCCGTGTTCGGGAGAGGGTATGTTCCGAAAGGACAGCGCCGCCCGCGATGAGTGGACCGACGGCAGTCCGTCGGCGTGCGCCGCGCGGCAGTGGGACATCGTGAGCACGGTGTGGCCCGCGCTGCGCCAGGGCGGCTACCTCGTGTACAGCACCTGCACGTTCAACCGCGAGGAAAACGAAGACATGGTGTGGCGCATCGTAAAAGAACTCGGCGCAGAGCCAGTTGCCATCGACTGTCCCGACGAGTGGAACATCGAGGGCGACCTCACGGGGCGCGGTCTGCCTGTGAACCGCTTCTTGCCGGGACGCACGCGCGGCGAGGGCCTGTTCCTTTGCCTGCTACGCAAGACTGCCGAAGCGCCCCAGCCGCGGGAGGGGAAGGCAGACAGAAAAAAAGGCGCGGCAGCCGCGAAAGCGAAAACCGACAAGGCGGCGATTGCGCTCGCCGGGCAATGGCTCGCCGAGACGGAGGTATTTGAAATAGAGGCTGACCACGACGGCAACCTCCGCGCCCTGCCGAAAACGACGGCGCAGGATATGCGCCGCGTGGCGGCCGCCGTGCGCACGCTCTCGCTCGGCGTGACCTTGGCTCAACCCAAGGGGCGCGACCTCATGCCCTGCCACTCCTTGGCACTCAGCACCGCCCTGCGCCGCGAAGCCTTCCCGATAATGGAACTGACGCGCGAGGAGACCTTGCGCTATCTGCACCGAGAAGCCATCACTCCGCCCGACGCATCGCTGCGCGGCTATGCCTTAGTCACTTATCAGGGCTTCACCCTCGGTTTCGCAAAGGCATTGGCGGGACGCGCCAACAACCTTTATCCCAAAGAGTGGCGCATCAGGACAGATTATTTGCAAAACACATGAAATACTACGAATTTACCTTTTTCACCAATCCCCGCTCCGAAGCCATCGAGGACGTGCTCGCCGATGTGCTGGCGGGCGTGGGGTTTGAGAGTTTTGTGCGCACGGGCGAACTGGACCTGCGCTCCGTGCCCGGCAGCGATAACCCTGAAGCCCCCGAATTTGCCGCCCCGGCAGAAGAGGAGCAGCAGTTTAAGGCATATATCCAAGTCAAGGAGTATGATGCGGAAGCCCTGCGCGAGGCAGTCGAAAAATTCCCCCTGCCTGGCGTAAGCATCACTTATGAAATGCGCGAGGCAGAGGACAAAGACTGGAACGAGGTGTGGGAGCAAAACTATTTCCAACCCCTCGTCGTCGGCACGCGCTGCGTCGTGGCGGGCACTTTCCATAAGGACGTGCCCGAGGCAGACTATCGCATCACGATTAACCCGCAGATGTCGTTCGGCACGGGGCACCACGCCACCACTTACCAGATGCTCGAGCGCCTGCTCGACGAGGCACTCGCCGGCAAGCGCGTGCTCGACATGGGCTGCGGCACGGGCATTCTCGCTATCCTCGCCCGAATGCGCGGCGCAAGCGAGTGCGTGGCCATTGACGTGGACGAATGGTGCGTGAAAAACACGGAAGAAAACATTGCACTCAACTCCGTGGACCATATCCGCGTGGTGCTGGGCGATGCCTCCGCGCTGGCAAACGAAAAGCCGTTCGACGTGATTATTGCCAATATCAACCGCAACATTCTCTTGCAGGACCTCCCGCGCTACGCCGAGCGGCTCGCTCCGGGCGGCATCGTGCTGATGAGCGGCTTCTACACAAAAGACGTGCCCGTGCTTCGCGAAGCGGCGGAACGCCTCGGCCTCGCCTTTGAGGACGGGCGCGAAAAGGACGGCTGGGCATGTATCAAGTGCCGGCGGCAGGCCTAAGACTTAACGAAAAAGCAATGGTCGCCGCCATTGCTTTTTTGTTGCTTTTACCCTAACTTTGCACGTAAGAAAAGCGAATTTTATTAAATCTATAACCTTACAAATATCTATAATCCCTATGAATTATTCCCCATTAAAACGTTTGCTTTTGGCGGCAGCCTTGTGCTTAGTCGCCTTGACAGGCCTCGCGCAGGGCAAGGCCAAGTATGTGTTTTATTTCATCGGCGACGGCATGGGCGTCAACCAGGTAAACGGCACGGAAACCTATCTCGCAGCCCTCGAAGGGCGCATCGGCACCACGCCGCTGTGCTTCGCCGACTTTCCCGCCTCGGCACTCGTGACAACCTTCTCGGGCACGAACGGTGTGACGGACTCCGCCGCCGCAGGCACGGCGCTCGCCACGGGTCACAAGACGAAGAACGATGCGCTCGGCGTGCTGACAGACCTCTCAACGCCTATTTACAGCGTGGCGGTCAGTGCCAAGAAAGGCGGCGCGGCAGTAGGAGTAGCCACGAGCGTTTCCATCGACCACGCCACGCCGGCAGCCTTCTACGCCCACGTGGGCTATCGCGGCGAGTATTATAAAATAGGTACGCAGCTGCCAAAGACGGGCTTCGACTACTTTGGCGGATCGGGTTTTCTGAAGCCTACCGACAAGAATTATCCCGACGCGCCCGACCTTTACAAGCAGTGCGAGCAGGCAGGCTACGTGATTGCCCGCGGCTACAAGGATTTCCAGAAGAAGATGCGCAAGGCCGACAAGATTATCCTGTTCCAAACCGAAGCGGCAACCAAGGAAAACCCGAAAGCCCTGCCTTACGCCATCGACCGCAAGAAGGGCGACCTGACTTTGCAGGACATCACCCGCGCCGGCATCGGCCAACTCTCTAAATCGGAGCGCGACGGCAAAGGGTTCTTCCTGATGGTGGAGGGCGGAAAGATAGACTGGGCGTGCCACAGCAACGATGCCGCCACGGTGTTCCACGAAGTGAAAGATTTCGACGATGCCATTCGCGTGGCTTACGAATTCTATAACCAGCACCCCGATGAAACGCTGATCGTTGTTACCGCCGACCACGAAACGGGCGGCATTGCCCTCGGCCGCGGCCCGTACGAACTGCACACGGACGTATTCAAATACCAGCGTATGAGCACGGAGGCGTACAGCCGCCACCTTTCTGCTCTTCGCCAGAACGGCAAAGCCTTCACTTGGGAACTTGTGGAGCGCGACCTTGCCGAGAACTGGGGCTTCGGCAAAGGCGTGACGCTGAGCGAAGGCCAAATCAGCCGCCTCAAGAAAGCGTTCGACGCACTTGCCGCCGGCTCTGCCGAGCAAAGCAAATCGCTCTACGCCAGCGCAGATGCCCTTGCCGACAACGCGCGCACCATATTGGCGGAATGCGCCCTTGTGGGTTGGCAAAGCGGAGGCCACTCCAACGGCTACGTGCCCCTATTTGCCATCGGCGCTGGTAGCGAACTCTTCAACGGACGTATCGACAACACTGAAATTCCCCGCCGCATCGCAAAGGCTGCCAGCTGGGAAATGAAATAATTTATTAGGATATAAAAATGACAAACCAAGAATTTTGGCAAAGTATCCAACAAATAATTTCTTCTGGTTTCCAAATTAACGACTTAAAGCAGCTTGACATTTATGCAGAATGGTTTATCACAAGAAAACTTGTATATCAACGATTTTCACAGGCAGAGCAGCATGGCTGCGCAGCGGGAGGTACAAATAATGTCATTGCAACCATACTCGCGGGAGCAGAAATTGCATCAGATTGCCTCACTGCGCCAATCGGGAGTTTCAAAAGAGAAGTCCAATGCGGAGCGCAGCAAGAAAAACGTATAGAGCTTTGGGCAAAAGCTGTCGGTTGCTGGTTTGACCACACCGAGAAGACGTTTAACACGTTATTGGGGAGTGAAATTGCAAGCGGCGGAGAAGCCCATGTATATGACAACGGAAGCACGCTGGTCAAATCTATCGGGCTTGACTACTTTGTCTTGCCAATCTTGGCATTAGACAGAATCGCCCTGCACAATGCTTCCTTCCCTGAGACCCGCATGAAGGTGCTTGGATTTGGAAGGAATGAAGATTTAGAATTTCAGATAATCGTTGAGCAACCTTTTATCAAAGGTCAGCAAATGTCTGATGCGGAGATTTCCACGTACATACAGCAGTTAGGATTTAAGGTCATAAATCCAAGGAATTGGACCTTTGCAACAGAACAAACTTATCTTAGCGATTTGCACGATGAGAATGTTTTGCTTTCGGCGCAAGGCAATGTCTTTGTCGTAGATTGTGACATCAGAATCAATACGCCACAATTAAACGCAGGCGGCAATCGCACACCTTCTAACGCAGTAATCATCCAATAATAGGGACTGTAAATTCTTTGGCCTCTGCCAAAACGACCTGAAAAGCGTCGCTTTGGCAGAGGCTTTGTTTAAGAGAGTTTGCGAAGCGTTAATGTTTTGGCAGTCGGCGTTAAAAGCGGGCAGGTGGCACGCCGATTGCGAATTGTTAGGGTGAAAGCGCGAAGCCATAAGAAGCGAAGCGCAAAGAAGAATAAATGTCTAACAATTTAAATATAGGAGATTATCACTATGACACGCTCAAGAAACTATTCTCAAAACTGGTTGCCCTCAATCTTTGACGATTTCTTCGACAACAACTGGATGAACAGGACCAACGCCACCGCACCGGCCATCAACGTGCTCGAACGCAGCGATGCCTACGTTGTGGAGGTTGCCGCTCCGGGCATGACTAAAAAGGACTTCAATATCCACATCGACGAAAACAACAACCTCATCATCTCGATGGAGAAGAAAGAGGAACACAAGGAAGGCGACACCTGCGGTTGCAACGGCGAAGCCAAAGGCACGGCCGTGAAATGCAAGGACGAGGAGAGCCGCTACCTGCGCCGCGAGTTCTATTACTCCAAATTCCAGCAGGCACTTATCCTGCCCGACGACGTGGACAAGATGAGCATCAGCGCACAAGTGGAAAACGGCATCCTTTCCGTCACGCTGCCTAAGCAGACACCCGAACAGAAAGAAAAGCTCCTGCAACACATCGAGGTGAAATAACATCACCGACAACCCGTAAATAAAAAAGGCGTTCCGTGCCAATCGCGCGGAACGCCTTTTTATTTGTTGCCTATTGCTTTGATAGTGCAATATCAAAACATCTTTTCGGGATAAACGCCCTCTTCGCCGAGCTTCTGGAATTTCTCCACAACACCCGGACGGTCTTCGGGATAAGTAACGCCGAACCACTTAGAAGTAGTGTCGAGCACCTCGCAAGTAGCCGTGCCGTCGTTAATCAGCTTATCCACCATTAGCGGAATAAAGAACTCGCTCTTGAGGTTCTCCATATTCTTCGGGTCAGAGAGGAACGTCTTGAAGTACTCCTCGCTGTGCTGGAAGTAGTCGGGCGTAAAGCCCCAGAAGTTCATGGAAACGGGCGTGGTGTCGGGGATTGCCACCCACTCACCGTTATCGTCGAGATATTTCACAACGCCGTCGAAACGCTGGATCTTGGTGCGCTCCACAACGGAAGTAAGGTGGTGTTGGTCATCGTTTTCGCAAACGCCGCGCGAAACGGTGCCGCTGTCGGAGAGCGTGTTGCCCACGCGGAAGCCCACCATAGCGTATTTGCCGGTAGAGCCTTCGGGAAGTTCGCTAAGGAATTTGCCCATCACCTTGAAGGCATCGCGATCGTAGAAGTCGTCGCAGTTGAGCACGGCAAAGGGTTCTTTAATCACGTCCTTGCCCATCATAACGGCGTGGTTCGTACCCCAGGGCTTCGTGCGACCCTCGGGGCAGGTGAAGCCTTCGGGCAGCGCATCGAGGGCTTGGAACACGAGTTCGCAAGGAATGTGGCCTTCGTACTTAGAAAGCACCTTGTCGCGAAATTCCTGTTCAAAGTCCTTACGGATGACGAACACGAGTTTTCCAAAGCCGGCGTGAATGGCGTCGTAGATGGAGTAGTCCATGATTGTTTCGCCGTGAGGGCCGAGGCCGTCCAGCTGTTTGAGGCCGCCGTAACGGCTGCCCATGCCTGCTGCAAGCAGGAAAAGCGTTGGTTTCATAGTATGATAACTTTTAGGGTTGTTAGTTTGCTTTCTGCAAAACTACAAAAAAATATTTTAGGCACGCGCCAAAACCCCGCCTTTTATATATGAAACCTTTCTTTTTATTGAAAATGATACAAAAAAACCCTTGCGAAACTACGCAAGGGGAAAGATAAAAGTGTTGCTTTGTGACTCCGCTGGGACTCAAACCCAGGACCTTCAGAACCGGAATCTGACGCTCTATTCAACTAAGCTACGGAGCCGTCTCGCTTGCAAAAGTACGCTTTTTTTTTGAAATACTTTCCCAAGACGATATTTTTTTGAAATCATATCGCGTCGGCGGGCGTTTTGCAAAACGCCCCTACTTGATTATTGCGGGAGCGAGGAGGGCTGAACGATGGTGACGGCGGTGCTGATGCCGTTGGAGGTGAGGGTAAGGCGGGCGGTGCGTTCTTCCTCGGTGAGGTTGGGCGATACTTGCAAGGTGAGCGTGTTGCGCCCAGTCTTCACATCGTCTGCGTTAAAGGTCAGCCAGTCGGCATCGCTGGCCAGAGAGGGCTGTGCGGCAAAGGCGTTGTAGACGAACTGCATCGTGGTGGCAGAGGCTTGCAGGCGATGTTCAAAGACGTACGTGCCGTCGGCCTGCTGACGGGCATAGGGATATATTATATTAATATATGGGTATTGGATTACGCGGCAAGAGCCGTTAAAGTATGAAGCAACGTTGATAGTTGCCGTGCGCGAAAGGCCGGTGTCGTTGGTGCGGAAATTCAGGCGCACGATGTTGCGCACACCAACGCCTGCCGGCGTTGTGCCAGAGGTGGGCGAGAGCACGAGCCATTCTTCCGAGGCGGTCGCCGTCCAAGGGTCGTAACTTACGAATACGATGCTGTCGGTGCGCTGGTCGGCATAGAGTTCTTTTACCAAGTTAGTGGGCTGCTCAAAGGCAAGCTGGTGGAATGTCTGCTCTGCATCGGAGCAAGCTGAAAGCACTAACGCGCAAAGCGCGGCGGGGAGTATTGTTTTAAGATGTTTGAACATAGTTTTTTTCAGTAAACGAGTAAACGAGTATACGAGTAAACAAGTAGACAAGTAGACGAGTAAACGAGTAAACAAGTAGACGAGTAAACGAGTAAACAAGTAGACGAGTAAACGACGAGTTAGTACCAGTCGATGTTGGAACTGTATGCGCTGCGCTTTTCCCATTTCAGGGCATCTGCCAGTTCGGAAGCACGGGCGCGGAAAGTGAAGTTGAACGAAGAGTAAGGCTTCAGTACCACGGAGGCCGACATCTCGAAGCAGTGGAGGTCGCGGGCGAGGGAGGCGGTGGTCATCGAAATCTTTTTCTGCACGAAGTCGTAGCCCGATGAGAATGAGATGTTCCAGCCGTCGGATATGCGCAGGTATCCCGAGAAGTTGAGCGTCTGCGTGAACGAGAAGGGGTAGCGCATGCGGCGCACGTTGATTTCCTTAGAGCGGTCTTCGTACATGGATATGCCGTAAGACACGGTAACCGACCACGGCATACTAAATGCCATATAGCCATCGGCGTCTGTCTTTGCCTTTTCTTTTTTCTTCGCGCCGCCATTCCGCGCCTGTCTCAACTCGGGATCCACGTTGGCATCTTCACCGTCTTTTTCCTCGTCTTCGTCCTTGTCGTCGCCCTCCTTTTTCGCGGAATTTGCTGACTTCTTGCCGGTGAGGAAATCAAAGAGTTTCTTAAACGTTTGGTTATTGAACGTATACGACAGGCTTTGCGACATGCCTTGGAAGCGTCCGAAGCGTCCGTAGCTCCACTCCGTGCGGTCGCCCTGCACCACCTGCCCGTTCTCGTTGAACTTATAGGCGTAAGTGGCAAACGAGGCAGAGAGCGAGAATGTGTATTTCTGCGTGAGCCTGAGGCGCAGGCGCGTGGAGAGGTCGCTCCAGGGGCGTTCCTTCGCCGCGAGGTTGTAGGAGAGCGTACCCGAAAGTTCGTCGATGAGGCTGATCTTCTTTTCGCCCGTTGAGTCGCGGTCGCTCTTCACCTTCATCTCCAAGTTGTTCGACACCGACATCGTCACCAGCCCCTGCTTTGTGCCCGAAGGATAGCCGTAAAGGCCTCCGCTGTAAGGCGAGTACTTCACGGGCGTAACGGTACCGTTTTGGTCGATGCGGTCGTAGGTCTTCGTGTAGCCGTAGCGCGCGGCGGTGAAGTCGGGCGCGTAGCTGAAGCTCACGCTGGGCTTGAACACATGGCGAATGGCTATGACTTTGCCGTGGAAGAGGCGGAGCAGGGGCTTGTACATGCCGTAGAGCGTGGTGTTGGCCGATACGCCGAGGTTCCAGTCGTAGAGGTTGTAGAAGCCGTAAGTCGTGTCGCGCAGTTCCTGCTGCTTCTCCGCGTCCCACGAGCGGTTGATGCGCTGCGCGTACATGATGTCGCGGAAAGAGATGGAGGGCGAGATGTTGATATACTTGAAGAGTTGGAAAGTCGCGTCGATAGGCACGCGGTGCGTCATGCCGTTGCGCCAGTCCTTGATAAGGTTCGATTTGAAGAGCAGGCTTTCCTTCGTCGTGATGCTGTTGGAGAGCTGGCCGGTGTAGCTCACGGATATTTTCTCATACCAGCGCTCCTTGCCCACCTGCTTTTTGCGGCGGAAGGGATAGAAGCGCGAGAGGGAGATGCTGAGGTCGGGCAGGGTGACGGCAATCGAAGAGTCGCGCACGTTCTGCGTCAGGTTGCCCGAGGCGGAGATGCTCAGGCCGATGTCGGGAAAGTTTTTCGAGAAGCTCACGGCGCTGGTGCGGGTGCTTTGCGTGTAGGAGAGGGGATTGTACATGCTCTCCAAGTTCTTTCGCTCATAGTTTTCCGAGGCAAAGTTCACGCGTGCCGAGAACGAGGTGTTGGGGTTGGCCTTGGAGTCTTTCGTGTGCGTCCACTGGATTTTCAGGCTCTTCGTCACGGAGTAGTCGGGCATATTCTTCTCGCCCTCCACCGTGCGCAGGAAACTGAAATAGACGTTGCCGCGGAAGCGGTAACGCTTGTTGTAGTTCGATTCGAGGCTCGCGCCCCACGACCCCTTCGTGTATATTTCGCCGAGGGCTTTAAGGTCGAAATAGTCGTTCACCGCCCAATAGTAGCCGCCGTCGCGGAGATAAAATCCGCGCGACAGCTCATCGCCGTAAGAGGGCATCACGAAGCCGCTCGAATACTTCTTGTTGATGGGGAAGAAACCGTAGGGCACGGCCAGCGGCAGGGGCACGTCCTCCACCACGAGGTATGCCGGGCCGAATATCGTTTCCTTACCCGGGCGCACCTTGCCGCGCGAAAGTTTAAGGTAGAAGTGCGGGTGCTTGGCGTCGCAGGTGGTGTATTTGGCGTGGCGCAGATAGAGCGTGCCGTCGTCGGTGCGCTTCGATTCAGAACTTTGCAGGAATCCGTTGCCCTGCGTGGTGTTCACGTTGCTGATAAATCCCTTCTTCGTCTTGAAGTTGAACGCCATCGTCTCGCTCTCGTACTCGTCGCTGCCCTGCTTGTACACGGCTTTCTCTGTATATACGCCCGCCGTGTCGCGCAGTCCCACGGCATGCACGAGGTTGCTGTCGAGGCACATTGTGATTTTGGCGGCGTCGAGCGTCATGTCCTGATATTTCACGTTGGCTTTGCCGTAGAGCGTGGCGAAGCCCGTGTTAGCGTCGTAGACGATTGAGTCCTGCGCCGAATATTCCACGGGCGAGTCTATGCCCGGCTTGCGCGGCTGCGCCTTGGCCGTGTCGGCAGCGAGACTGTCGGCCGTAAGGCTATCGGCAGCGAGGCTGTCGGGAAGGGCTACGCTGGCGCGGAGGCTATCGGCTGCATCGGCGGGGCGCACGATGTCGGGCCAGTCGATTTCTATCACCGTGTCGCGCTGCGCCGCTTCTTTCAGCGTGTCGGCAGCGGGGCGAAGCGCTTTCGCCTCGGGCACGGAGCTATCCCCCGGCAGGGCGTTCCCCGTCGGTTGCCGAAAGCGTCCTGGCTTGGCGGTCAAGCACAGTGCCGCCAACGCCGCGCATACGATGAGCAGGATTTTTCGCAAATTGGTAGTAATATCGGCTGCAAAATTACGCAAAATAATTGACTTGCTTATAATATAAGCCCATATTGCAAGAGGGGCAAGGGGCGGTTTGCCGAATATTTTTTACCAAAACAAGATTTTTGAGATATTTCGCGCAAATAAAGCGCATTTGCCCCAAGCTATTTTTTAGGATAAGCAAGATATTTTTTACGATGTCCGAGATATTTTTCCCGCTCATATAAGATAGTTTTTGTTACAAAGTTTCTAACAAGCGTTACAAAGTTTGTAACACGTATTAGCAAGTTTGTAATATGCGTTACAAAGTTTGTAATAAAAATTATCTGGCACGCCGTGAAAAATATCTTGCTTTTAGGAAAAAATTTCTCGGGGAAAGCAAAAAGCCTCTCGGGGCTCGGTTGGCGTGGCCTATTTTAAGCTTGGACGAGGCCGTGGACGGCTCGCACCTCTATGCCTTGCACTATCGCGCATACGCTTAAAGGCAACCATCTAACCCGCATTACATATATTCCAAAACCTCCGCGCACCCGCCTCCTTTGCGAAAAATGGGCCTTATGCACCTTATCTTATAAGAAAAATGCCTATCTTTGCAAAGATATAGGCGGCGGCTCGGCAATTTCAAGTAAAACTTGATTGCGCTCGCCCCGCAGGAGGACTGCCCCGCCGCCCGCTCTCATACGAACGTACTTATATATTAAATCCATATATATGAGCAAAATCATTGCTTTGGCCAACCAAAAAGGCGGCGTGGGAAAAACCACTACGGCCATCAACCTCGCCGCATCATTGGCAACCTTAGAAAAGAACGTGTTGCTCGTCGACGCCGACTCGCAGGCTAATGCCTCCTCGGGGCTCGGCGTAGACCTGAGCAAGGTGGACTGCTCGGTGTACGACTGCCTGGTGAGCAACCGCAACGTGCGCGAAGCGATTTACAGCACCGACATCGAACGGCTCGACGTAGTGCCTTCGAGCATCAACCTCGTAGGCGCGGAAGTGGAGATGTACAACCTCGGCGACCGCGAGCACGTGATGAAAAACATGCTCGACCCGCTGCGAAAGGAATACGACTACATCCTTATCGACTGCTCCCCCTCGCTCGGCACTATCACGGTAAACGCCCTCACGGCCGCCGACTCGGTGATTATCCCCGTGCAATGCGAATACTTCGCGCTCGAGGGCATCAGCAAACTGCTCAACACGATTAAACTCGTGAAGAGGAAGCTCAATCCCGAACTGGAAATAGAGGGTTTCCTGCTCACGATGTACGACAGCCGCCTGAAACTGGCCAACCAAATTTACGACGAGATGAAGCGGCACTTCCAGGAACTCGTGTTCCGCACCGTCATACAGCGCAACGTGAAGCTCTCGGAAGCACCGAGCCACGGCCTGCCCGCCATTCTCTACGATGCCGTTTCGACCGGCGCAAAGAACTACCTCGCTTTGGCAAAAGAAATTTTGAGCAGACGGGTAGAAGAGTAAACATATAAACGACCCATACCTATGCCTCCCCACAAGAAATTTCCCGCACTCGGCCGAGGGCTTGACGCCATTATCTCGACCGACGAAGAAATACACGCAAACGGCTCTTCGAGCATCAACGAAGTGCCCGTGGACAAAATAAAGCCCAACCCTAACCAGCCCCGCCGAGAGTTCGACGAGGCTGCGTTGCAAGAACTTGCCGACTCTATTAGGCAAATCGGTATCATTCAGCCCATAACGCTGCGCAAGCACTCCGACGACACTTACGAAATCATTGCCGGCGAACGCCGCTGGCGTGCTTCTCAACTGGCGGGCCTGCGCACCGTGCCGGCCTATATCCGTACGGCGAGCGACGAGACGATGATGCAGATGGCGCTCATTGAGAACATTCAGCGCGAAGACCTCAACGCCATCGAAATAGCCCTCGCCTATCAGAACCTCATCGAGCAATACAGCCTCACGCAGGACCAGCTCTCGGAGAAGGTGGGCAAGAACCGCGCCACGATTGCCAACTATCTGCGCCTGCTCAAGCTGCCGGCACAGGTGCAAATGGCGCTGCGCAACAAGGACGTGGACCAAGGCCACGCCCGCGCCCTGCTCTCTCTGGGACGGCCCGAACTGCAAGTGAAACTCTTCAACGAGATTAAGGAAAAGGGCTATTCCGTTCGGCAGGTGGAGGAGATGGTGAAAAGCATCAACAGCGGCGAGACCGTGAAAAGCGGACGACACACGCTGAAGGATCGCAAGGCGAAACGCCTGCCCGAAGAATACGACGAACTGCGCGCCACGCTCTCGGGTTTCTTCCGCACCAAGGTGCAAATGACCTGCTCGCCGCAGGGCAAAGGCAAAATCACGATTCCTTTCGCCTCGGAAGCCGAACTTGAAAGAATTATCGCACTATTCGATAAAATGAAGTAGGGCATATAAAATCCGTGCCCGACACATATTTAAGCATGAAAAGCATCTGCCCTTCTTGCACGCGCCTCTTGCTGGCGCTGCTGCTTACCGTTATGGCCGGAAATTGTTTCGGCCGTTCGGCGTTATATGGGGCAAGGTGCGATTCCCTCGTTCTGCCGCCCGACTCGCTCAGGAAGGCACCGGCATTGAAGGAGGTGCGACAATCCAAGAAACTGGAGGTCAAAGCCGACACTGCCGCCCGCGACACGCTGCGCCTCACGGCCATCGACTCGCTCAGCCAAACGCCTGCCGACACCGCCGCGCTATCAAAGGCGGCGGCAAGGGCGATGAAGCGCGCCAACAAATTCATGAAGCAGCGCCAGTTTGTGCCCGACCCCAAGCGCGCCCTGTGGCTCTCGCTCGTGCTGCCCGGCGCGGGGCAAATCTATAACCGCAAATACTGGAAACTGCCGTTCATTTACGGCGGCTTTCTCGGCTGCACTTACGCGCTGCTCTGGAACCAACAGATGTATCGCGACTATTCGCAGGCATATCTCGACATCATGGACGACGACCCCAACACGCGCAGCTATATGGAGATGCTGCCGCCGCGCTACGACATCTCGGGGCGCGAGGAGCATTTCAAAAGCATCTTCAAGCGTAAAAAGGATTTCTACCGCCGTAACCGCGACCTGAGCATTTTCTGCTTTGCCGGCGTTTACCTGCTCTCGGTCATCGATGCCTATGTGGACGCGCAGCTGAGCGTGTTCGACATCACGCCCGACCTCAGCCTCCGCATCGAGCCTGCTGTCATTGAGACTCCGGGCACGAAAAAGAACGGCGCGTACGGCGTGGGGTGCAGTTTTAATTTTTGACGAAACAAACAGCTTATGAAAAACATAAAATATCTCCTTGTATCTTTATTTTTAAGTCTGAACACCGCCTACGCGCAAGAGCCGCAGGAGCAAATCACCGTGCACGACAGCCGCTCGGGCGCCGACGAGGTGATTGACCTGCCCGAAGGTATGTCTATCAATACCGACTCGCTGCTCAGCCAGTGGAAGGTGAAGAAATATCTCTATCCCGACACGACGTGCAAAGACCCGAACATCAACCCCGAGTATACGCCCGAGGTGTATCAGGAACGCCTGCGCCGCCTGCCCGTGGTGATGGAAATGCCCTATAATAATATTGTGCAGCAGTTCATCGACCGCTACAGCGGCCGCCTGCGCAGCTCGGTATCGGTGATGCTCGGCGCGGGCAATATGTACATACCTATCTTCGAGGAAGCGCTCGACCTCTACGGCCTGCCGCTCGAACTGAAATATCTGCCCGTCATAGAGTCGGCGCTCAACCCCACGGCTGTGTCGCGCGCCGGCGCCGTGGGCCTGTGGCAGTTCATGCTGCCCACAGCCAAGCGCTACGGACTGACGGTGAACAGCCTCGTCGACGAGCGCCGCGACCCCTACAAGGCTACGCACGCCGCAGCGAAATATCTGAGAGACCTCTATAAGATTTTCAACGATTGGAGCCTTGTAATCGCCGCCTACAACTGCGGCCCGGGCAACGTGACGAAAGCTATCCACCGAGCCGACGGGGCGAAGGACTATTGGACGATTTATCCCTACCTGCCGCAAGAGACGCGCGGCTATGTGCCTGCCTTCATCGCGGCGAACTATATCATGAACTATTATTGCGAGCACAACATCTGTCCCTACAAGACGTCTTACCCCATTGCCACGGACACGGTGCTCGTGACGCGCGACCTGCACATTGACCAAGTGGCGGAACTGTGCAACGTGGAGCGCGAGGTGATCAAGGCACTCAACCCGCAATACCGCACCGACATTATCCCCGGCGGGCGCACCAACGCCACGCTCTGCCTGCCGCAGGAGAACCTGCACACGTTTATCGACCTGAAAGACAGCGTGTACAACTATCGCGCCGACGAACTGCTCACGCGCCGCAACACGGTCATCGTGCCCGAGGCGGTGCAACCCGCACGCCCCACGGCGAGCCGCTCGGCAAGCCGCTCGAAGGCTAAGGCCAGAGGCAAGTTGGTCACCGTGCGCAGCGGCGACACGCTCAGCCACATCGCACGCCGCAACCACACCACCGTGGCCAAGCTGCGCAAGCTCAACGGCATCAAAGGCAACAACCTGCGCCCCGGGCAGAAAATCAAGGTGAAGTAACCTGCCATACATTAATATAATATATATAGGACGAAAGTAGGGGCGTTTTGCAAAACGCCCGGAAGATAGTTGATTGCATTAACAGAACGTTTGTGCAAGGCGAGCGCAGAGGCCAAGCTTGCTTGGACTATGCCGAGCCGCAGCCAAAGGTGCATGTAAATGAACCAATCACTGCATACGCCCGCAACGCATCACCGAAGGAGGACAAAGCTATGGAAGACACGAAAAACAAAATGGTCCTTTCCTCACAGGAAGAATTAGATGAGCAAATGATACAGGCGGCTTTCCAGCATTTGCTCGACACGTACCTCGCTACTAACCACCGCCGCAAGGTGGAACTCATCACCAAGGCTTTCAACTTTGCCAAGCAGGCGCACAAAGGCGTGCGCCGACGCTCCGGCGAGCCGTATATCCTGCACCCCATCGCCGTGGCGCAAATCGCCTGCGGAGAAATAGGGCTCGGGTCTACCTCTATCTGCGCCGCGCTCCTGCACGACGTGGAGGAAGACACCGACTACACGAACGAAGACCTCAGCAACCTCTTCGGTCCGAAAATCGCCAACATCGTGGAGGGCGTCACGAAAATATCAGGCGGCATCTTCGGCGACCGCGCTTCGCTGCAAGCCGAAACGTTCAAGAAACTCCTGCTCACGATGAGCGACGACATACGCGTTATCCTCATCAAGATTTCCGACCGTCTCCACAACATGCGCACGCTTTCGAGCATGTTGCCGAGCAAGCAGTACAAAATCGCCGGCGAAACGCTTTACATCTTCGCGCCCATCGCCGACCGCCTCGGACTGAACAAGATTAAGACGGAACTCGAGAACCTCAGTTTCAAATACGAGCACCCGGAGGAATACATAGACATTCAGAACAAGCTCGCCAGTTCAAAGGTGAAACTCGACGACATCATTGCCAAGTTCACACCGCCTATCTGCGCCGCGCTCGACAAAATGGGCACGCGCTACACCATAAAAGAACGCATCAAAAGCCCCTACTCCATTTGGATGAAGATGCAGAACAAGCATGTGCCCTTCGACGAAATATTCGACCTGCTGGCCATCCGCATCATCTTCACCCCGAAAGACCGCACCATGGAGCGCGGCGAATGCTTTAATATCTATTCTGCACTGACCGATATCTATAAGCCGCACCCCACGCGCTTCCGCGACTGGGTGTCCAACCCCAAGGCCAACGGCTATCAGGCGCTCCACAACACGTTTATGAGCAAGGACGGGCAGTGGATTGAGGTGCAAATCCGCTCCGACCGCATGGACGACATCGCCGAGCAGGGTTTTGCCGCGCACTGGAAATATAAGGACAAAAACGCCGCCTACGACGAGAACGAACTGAACAAATGGCTTGATTCTATCAAGGAAATCCTCGACGACCCGCAGCCCGACACGCTCGACCTTCTCGACACCATCAAACTCAACCTCTTTACGAACGAGATTATGGTGTTCACGCCTAAGGGCGAGCTGCGCAAGATGCCGGCAGGCGCAACGGTGGTGGACTTTGCTTTCTCCGTCCACACCTTCCTCGGTTCGCATTGCCTCGGGGCTAAGGTGAACCACAAACTCGTGCCGCTCAGCTACAAGCTCAAAAGCGGCGACCAAGTGGAAATCCTCACGTCAAATAAGCAGCACGTCAAGGACGAATGGCTCAACTTCGCCACCACTGCCAAGGCGCGCGGCAAGATACAGGCCGCCCTGCGCCGCGAGCGCCGCGAACTGCAGAAGATGGGCGAAGAAGTGGTGCGGCAGTTTCTCACGCAGGCCGCGTTTGAACCCACCACGGCCATTTACGAACGCCTCGCCCTCTTCCATCATTTCCGCTCGCGCGATGCCCTCTTCCTTGCCATCGGGGAGCGCAAGCTCAAACTCGGCGAAGACGACCTCGACCTGCTGAAAGGCAAGAAGAAAAAAGAGAAAAAAGGCTGGCGGCGGTATATCCCCTTCATGGGCAAAGACGACAAGAACGCCGATGCCCCAGCAGCCGCGCTCATGCCCACCGATGCCGAAACGTTTTTCAACAGCATCAACCGCAAGCAGGTGCTCGTGCTCAACGACGACAACCTGCCGCTCTGCCGCTTCGCCGATTGCTGCCGCCCCATTCCCGGCGATGATGTCATCGGCTACCTCTCGCCGGAGCATGTGTTCGTAATCCACAAGCGCAAGTGTGCCGATGCAGTGAAACTCAAGACGCGCTACGGCAACGACATCGTGGCCTGCTGCTGGGACACGCACAAGCAGTTGCTCTTCGACGTTACCATTTTCCTGCGCGGCATGGACTCGCAGGGTGTGCTTTATGCCATTGCCGACGTGCTGCACAAGCTCACGCAGTTCCAAGTGAAGAGCATCACGCTCTCCACGACCGACGGCATCTTTGAAGGCAAACTTTTCATGTCGGTCTTCGATACCGCCGACGTCCAGCAGGTTTGCAATGCCCTCATGTCTATCGAAAACATCACGGAAGCCGTAAGAGTGGAGTGAGGGAAGCACTTACGCCCTGCCCTATTCCATGCCGCCCTTTAAGGGCTTTTGCGTCACAAAGACAAAAACAAAAGCGTGCCACCCGACATCGGGCAGCACGCTTTTTTGCTACGTTAAAACGAGAAAGGGATTACTTCTTGAAATAACGGTTGTAGAGACCTTCGAAGCCACGGCCGTGACGGGCTTCGTCGCGAGCCATTTCGTGAACCGTGTCGTGGATAGCGTCGAGGTTGAGTTCCTTGGCGCGCTTAGCAATGCGGGTCTTGTCTTCGCAAGCACCTGCTTCAGCGTTCATGCGCTTTTCGAGGTTGGTCTTGGTGTCCCAAACGCAGTCACCGAGGAGTTCGGCAAACTTAGAAGCGTGTTCTGCCTCTTCCCAAGCGTAACGCTTGAAAGCCTCAGCCACTTCGGGGTAACCCTCACGGTCTGCCTGGCGGCTCATTGCGAGATACATGCCCACTTCGGTGCATTCGCCCATGAAATGGTTGTTGAGGTCCTTAATCATTTGCTCGTCGCAACCTTTGGCAACGCCGATTTCGTGCTCTGCTACGAAAGAGAGCGAACCCTCTTCGCTGAGTTCCTTGAACTTAGAAGCGGGAACGCCGCACATGGGGCATTTTTCGGGAGCTTCGGTACCTTCGTAGATGTAACCGCAAACGGTGCAGATGAATTTCTTTTTCATTTTGAGTAAGTTTTTAGATTGTTTGTTTTTATAGGGACGCTATGTCCGTTATTGTTGCTGCAAAATTAAATTTATAATCTTGTTTCAGCAAGGTTTCCGAGTATTTTTTATGGCTTTTCTACGCAGGAAAGCACAAGTTTCACAATGTTTTTGGTTTCGTGTTTCACCGCCGCACGGTTATCGGGACGCTCACCCGCAAGCCATAAGATGCCCCGCGCATCGCACACGGCAAGTGCGCGGAGTTTGTCGATGCGCGAGCGGCGGCGGTTGGTGAGATAGTCACTCACGAGTTGCGTGCCGCGCATTCCGAAAGGTGAGAAACGGTCGCCCGACCGCACGCTCCTTATATATATATATGTATCCAAGGCATCGGCATCAAGGACCGCGATATTCGGTTCGCGCGGTATGTCGCCGAGTCGCTCGCGCGGCAACCTTTCAACGCGCAGCACGGGGCCACCGGGCAGAGAGAGGCAGCCCTCGAATGGCAAGGCGGTTTCGGGAACGGGCTGCGGCATGGGCGCAACCTCCACCGCCGTGCCTGTGCGCGTGGCAAGGTGCGCGGCAGTTTGCCAACAGCCGCCCGCACGGGCAGAAAGGATCTCGTCGACCTCCGTGCCGTTGAAGCCATAGGGCGAAAGCAATTCAAAGAGTAAGAGATTGGGTGCAGGAGTGCGCTGGAGCGCGGCAAGGTCGATTTTCAAAACATCTCCGCAGCGGCGCATCACCTGGTCGGCAAGCGCAGACACTGCATAGTCGAAGAGCCGCTCTGCATCGGCAAGGCGACGAACGGTGTCTGCAAGCGTGGCATCGGCCGAGGGGTTGATGGTGCGGAGTAAGGGCAAAAGTTCATGACGGATTTTGTTGCGGCGAAATAGTGTATCGGCATTTGTGCTGTCGGTAACGAAAGCCTGCCCCTCGCTTTCGAGAAACTGCAAAATCTCCGCGCGCGTGGTTTCGAGCAAGGGACGCACCACGCCGCCGCGCTCGCTGCGCATACCCGTCAGGCCGTGAATGCCTGCGCCGCGCAGAAGGTTGAGCAAGAAGGTTTCGACGTTGTCGTCGCGGTGGTGCGCCACGGCAACATAGTCGAGTTTGCGCTCGCGCCTCAGCGCGTCGAACCATTCGTAGCGCAGCCGCCGCGCCGCCATTTCTATGCTTTCGTGTCGCTCGGCTGCCGCCGCCCGCGTATTGAAGCGCACCGTGTGCAAGCGCACGCCGCGCTGCTCGCAAAGTTCTCTCACGAAGCGCTCATCGCGCTCGCTCTCCTCGCCGCGCAACTGGAAATTGCAGTGCGCCGCCTCAATCTCGTAACCCTCGCGCAGCATACGGAGCAGCAACGCCACGGAGTCAGCGCCGCCGCTCAAAGCCACAAGGTAACGGGAAGAATGTGAGAGAGAAAGAAAGTGCATTAGCAGGATTTATTTTTAGGTGGGTTCTATTCATTTCCACCAATAAAGAGATAGAGTTCAATAGAAACTATATAAACTATTTCGCCCCTACGATCAATAAGATACTGAAACTTTAATGTCTTCCGCTTCAAGCAGCCGCGCAATGCGGTCGAGCTGTTCGGGCGCAGCCTTGCGCAGGCTTTGCACCGGCGTTTCGCGGGCAATAGTATAAATCATCACCTCCGAAGGCGCGATTTGCTTCACCGCCGCCAGCCAAGGCAAGACATATTCGTCGCCGCAATTATCCACGTCTGCGCCGTCAGCATCTGTGCCTGCCATGAACATTGTCTGCACAATCACGTGCCCCTTGAAAGCCGCGAGCGCCTTGATGATTTCAGCCACGTCGTAGTGTCCCTGCGGACGGTTGATGCGCTGAATATAGTCGGGGCAAACGGTGTCGAGTTTCTGAATATTGTTGTCCACGGCCATCAATGCCCGGTGCACCTCCTCGTTCGGCGTGCGCGTGGCATTGCTCAGCACGCTCACCTTGGCGTTGGGGAAGAAGCGGTTGCGCAGCGCGAGCGTGTCGGCAATGATTGCTGGAAACTGCGGGTGCGCCGTAGGTTCGCCGTTGCCGGCAAAGGTGATAACATCGGGTGCAGTGCCGGCGGCCTGCATCTCTTCCAGTTTCTGCTGCAAGGCAGTGCGCACCTCCTCGCGCGTGGGACGAGGCAGGCGGACAGGACGCTCGGCGTTTAGGCCGCACTCGCAGTAGATGCAGTCGAACGTACAAATCTTGCCGTCGGCCGGCATGAGGTTCACGCCGAGCGACACACCGAGCCGCCGGCTATGCACGGGGCCGAAGATGGGCGAAGGATAAATTACGGTCATCGTATTTCTTTTTTAGGAAAAACAAAACGGAGGCACTTCCCGAGTGGGAAAGACCTCCGCGTTTGTTCTTTGATTGGCGTTTAGCTTAGCCACATTAGTCGGCTTTCTGCACGTTGACACGCTTTTCTTTGATGCGTGCTTTCTTACCTGTGAGTTTGCGCAGGTAGTAGAGCTTAGCGCGGCGAACCTTACCGATCTTGTTCACTTCGATGCTTTCGATGTTCGGAGAATCGATGGGGAAGATACGTTCTACACCCACGGTGCCCGACATCTTGCGAACAGTGAAACGCTTCTTGTCGCCGTGACCACAGATTTTGATTACAACGCCACGATACAACTGGATACGTTCCTTGTTACCCTCGATGATTTTGTAAGCTACGGTAATCGTGTCACCGGCTTTGAAAGAGGGGAAAGATTTACCTGTGGCAAATGCTTGCTCAGCAATTTTGATTAAATCAGCCATTTTTGAATAAAGCTTTTAGAAATTGTCTGTCGCGCCGTAGTGCGTAACGGGGAACACTCATCCCGACAGCGGCCTTACGGCAACGCGGGTGCAAAATTACGCATTTTCTTATAAGCAAACAAGTTTTTTAGCGGCAATTCTCTTTAAGCAACCAAGAAACAATTATAAATTTGCATACGGAAAGCAGTAAATTCATATACAATGACCCAACAACGCCCCCTTTTTCTCCTTTCAAACGACGATGGCTACGAAGCCAAAGGCCTGCAATGCCTCATCGAGGCGCTCCGCCCCGTTGCCGACTTGCTCGTAATGGCTCCCGAGGACGGACGCTCGGGCGCAGGGTGCAGCATTTCAGCAGCCACGCCGTTGCGCTACCGCATCGTGCGCCAAGAGCCTGGGCTGACGCTCTGCGCCTGCTCGGGCACGCCGGTGGACTGCGTGAAAGTTGCCCTCAACGAGTTTGCCGACCGCAGGCCCGACCTCGTGGTAGGCGGCATCAACCACGGTGACAACTCCTCGGTAAACACGCACTATTCTGGCACAATGGGCGTAGTGACGGAGGGTGCGCTGCAAGGCATTCCGTCCGTGGCTTTCTCGCTCTGCGACCACAGCGCAAACGCCGACTTCGCGCCGCTTATGCCCTACTTGGCCGACATCGCGCTGAAAACGCTCAATGCCAAACTGCCGCCCTTTACCTGCCTCAACGTCAACTTCCCGAAAGCCGCCTCATTCAAGGGCATTCGCCTCTGCCGCATGGCGCATAGCCGCTGGGAGCACGAACTGGCACGCCGCGAGCACCCTTGGGGCGGCACTTACTTCTGGCTGGTGGGCGACTGCCGCGAGCTGGAGCCTGAGGCCGACGACACAGACCGCTACGCCCTGGCGCACGGCTATATCGCCATCACGCCTACGCAGCTGGACGTGACTGATTATAAGTTGAAAGACACTCTGAAATCTATCTTTCTGTAAACGAATAAGGGCGTTCCGCAACGCCACCACCCTTTTACGACTACTGCTAAAATGCGCTATTTTCTAATTGCCGGCGAAGCGAGCGGCGACCTCCATGCTTCGGAACTGATGAAAGCCTTAAAGGCGGCCGACCCCGAAGCCGAATTTGCCTTTTACGGCGGCGACTGCATGGCAGCCGTGGGCGGCACGCTGCTGCGCCACTACAAGGACCTTGCCTACATGGGGTTCATTCCCGTGCTGCTGCACCTGCGCACTATTTTGCAGGGCATGGCCGACTGCAAGCGGCAAATAGCCGAGTGGCAGCCCGACGCGCTGATACTCGTGGACTATCCCGGCTTCAACTTGAAGATGGCGCGTTTCGTGCACGACCGCGCCATTTGCCCCGTGTTCTATTATATTTCCCCGAAGATATGGGCGTGGAAAGAGCGGCGCATCAAGGACATCAGGTGCAACGTGGACCGCCTGTTCTCCATTCTGCCTTTTGAAGTAGATTTCTTTGAAAAGAAGCACCATTATCCCATCTCTTACGTGGGCAATCCCACGGTCGATGAGGTGACGGCCTTTTGCGCCGAGCACGGACAGCCACAGCCCGACGGGCACACGGTGGCTCTGCTTCCGGGTTCGCGGCGGCAGGAAATTCTCGATAACCTGCCCACGATGCTGCGCTCTGCCGAAGCGGCGGGAAGGGGCGATGCGGCGTGGGAGTTTTGCGTGGCATGCGCCCCGGCAATTCCCGACGAGCTGTATCGCGAAGCCATGCAAAAGGCAGAGCAGCAAGGTTTCCATAGCGCGGACAGATTTCGCCTGATACGCGGCGGCACTTACGAGCTCCTGCACCGCGCCACGGCCGCCCTCGTGACGAGCGGCACGGCAACGCTTGAGACCGCCTTGTTCGGCGTGCCGCAAATTGTGTGCTATTATATTCCGCTCGGCCCCGTTATCCGCCTTGCCCGCCGCCTCTTCCTCAAAGTGCCGTACATTTCTTTGGTAAACCTTGTGTGCGGCCGCGAGGTCGTGCCCGAACTGGTTGCTTCCGACATGAACGCCGCCCGCCTCACGCCTGCCCTGCGCAGCATTCTGCCCGGCGGAGAGGCACGCGACGCACAACTGAAAGGCTACGCCGAAATGCGCCGCCTGCTCGGCGAACCGGGCGCACCGCAGCACGCAGCACGGGAGATGGTGGAGATTTTGAATAGGAAATAATAACTTGATATGAACCACACGGACAATGATACCTATCGGCGCATTCACTTCGCTGTCATGGCGATAGAAAGCGGTGCACGCAAACTTGGCATTTCTGGCAAAGAGATGCACGACAGGTTGCAAAAGCAAGGATTGATACACCGCCGCCTGATAAAGAGATACGATGACCTGCATACCCAAAGCCTTGATTGGGTGGCAGATGATATTAGCGAAACGCTCTTAAACTGGGAGGCAGAGGCATGATTACTCTTTTTCATGGATCAAACGTACCGGTAGCATCGCCGCTTGTAAGGCTGGGCCGGAAGAAGGTGGATTTCGGACAAGGTTTCTACCTTACCCGATTTCGCCATCAGGCAGACTCATGGGCAATAATTATTGCCGAAAGGAAAGGGCTCAATGCCCAGCCAACCGTAACCAAATATTCTTTTGACTATGATGCGGTTCTATCTGCCGGCTACCGCGTCAAAGTATTTAAGAATTATGATATTGAATGGCTCAAATACGTAGTCGATTGCAGGAAGGGCGGCGCATTGCAGCAGCAATACGACATGGTAGAAGGCGGCGTAGCCAATGACAATGTAATCGATACCGTCGAAGACTACGAAAACGGCATTATCACAGCCGAGCAGGCATTGGGACAATTGAAATACAAGGCCGTCAATCATCAGATTTGCATCTTAAACCAAGCGATTGTTGACAAACACCTTTCATTTATATCGTCTGAAACGCTAAAAAGGGAGGATTAAACATGAGAGACACTGTTCTATGGCGCAAACAAAGCCGAATCATCATGCAACTGGCAGACACTTTGCAAATCGATGCAGAGCGGGCACTCAACCTTTTCTATTCCACGAAAGTCTATCAGCAGCTATCAAACCCGAAAAGCGGTTTGCAACTGATGAGCGACGGATACATTCAGGAAGAACTTATCGAAGAACTAAGAAACTCCCAATAATCTTCTTCAACTACCCAACCTATATCGACAATATTATATATATATGGACTTTGCTTACCTCTTGTCCCGCCTGGACGTTCAGCAGATATTGAGCGCGTTCATAGTGCTCTTTGCTGTTATCGATGTACTCGGCTCCACGCCGATATTCCTAAGTCTGAAACAGCAGGGGCGACCCGTGAATGCTTGGAAGGCCACGCTGATTTCGCTCGCGCTGATGCTGGCTTTCTTCTTCGCCGGCGATGCGATGCTGCGGCTCTTCAACGTCGACATCGAGTCGTTCGCCGTGGCAGGCTCGCTGATTATCTTTCTGATGTCGCTGGAGATGATTCTCGACGTCGAAATCTTCAAAAACCAAGGGCCAATCAAGGAAGCCACGCTCGTGCCCGTTGTGTTCCCGCTGCTTGCGGGCGCAGGCTCGTTCACCACGCTGCTGTCGCTGCGGGCGGAGTATGCGCAGGTGAACATCATTATCGGCCTGTTGCTGAACATGGTGTTTGTCTATATCGTGCTTAAAGCCACCGACCGCGTAGAGAAAGTCATCAGCAAGGCCGCCATTTACTTGCTGCGCAAGTTTTTCGGCATCATCCTCCTTGCCATTTCAGTGCGCCTCTTCACCGCCAATCTGTCTAATCTGCTCGAAAATCTCTCGCGATAAATGCCGAGTGCAGCCGACATTATGAAAATGCAAACCCTCGACGTTATCTATAAATATTATCCTGAGGACAATGCCCTGCGCCGCCTCTTGCTCCGCCACAGCCGGCAGGTGGCAGACCGCGCCTTGGCCGTAGCCCGCAAACACCCCGAGTTACAACTTGACACGGAGTTTCTGGAACGCGCCGCCATGCTCCACGATATCGGCGTATTCCTTACCGACGCGCCGGGCATACATTGCCACGGCACGCAGCCCTATCTGCTGCACGGCCGCTTGGGCGCGGAACTGCTGCGCAGCGTGGGCTTGGAGCGCGAAGCCCGCGTGTGCGAGCGGCACACGGGGACAGGACTGACTGCACAACAGATTGCCGAGCAGGACTTGCCGCTGCCGGCAATTGACCTCCTGCCCGAAACGGAGGAAGAGCAGGTGATTTGCTACGCAGATAAGTTTTATTCTAAAAGCCACCCCGAGCGCGAGCGCACCGTAGCGCAAACCGCCCAAAGCCTCCAAAAGTTCGGCGAGGCGGGCGTACGCAAATTCCTCGCTTGGGCTAAGAAATACGAGTAAGGCCGCCACGGCAAACGCACAAAACATCTAAACCATTTTACTATGCAACAAATTTGGATCAGCGCGGCAGGGCTTTGCGGCGCAAGCATACTGGGTTCTATCTTGGGCTTCGGCATCAAGAACATACCGCACAAGTGGAACGACATCATCATGGGCTTCTGCGCCGGCATGATGCTGGCGGCAGCGATTATAGGCCTGATATTGCCGGCCGCAGACTCGGTGGAGGGCACAGGGCTTTGGCTCATCGTGGCAGGCGTGGCAACGGGCGTGGCGTTCCTCAACTTAATCGACTTCTTCACGCCCCACCTTCATCAGCTCTCCGGGCTTGACCCCGAGACGCACCGGCAGAATGCTTCTATCAACCGCGTGCTGCTTTTCGTGCTCGCCATTGCCATTCACAAACTCCCCGAAGGCATAGCCGCCGGCGTGGGTTTCAACAGTGCCGACACGGGCGGAGCAGAGGCGGTTGCCCTCGGCATCGCCATTCAGAATATCCCCGAGGGCATGGTCATCGTGGCCCCGCTGCTGCTCTGCGGCGTGAGCCGGCTGCGCACGCTGCTGATTTCCGTTGCCATAGGTCTGCTCGAGGTAGCAGGCACGTGGATAGGCTACGCCGCCGGCGCAGTATCGGCTGCCGCCCTACCCTTCATGCTTGCCCTTGCCGGCGGCGCGATGCTCTATGTGGTGAGCGACGAGATGATACCCGAAACCCACGCGCACGGCTTCCAGAAGCAATCTACCTACGCCCTGCTCACGGGCTTCATGACGCTGCTCTTGCTCGAAAGGCTGCAATAAACCATCGGCGTATCCGATACGCCCCTTCTAAATACTCCAATACTATGATTATTATCGGCATCGCCGGCGGCACAGGGTCAGGAAAGACCACCGTCGTGCGCAAAATCGTGGAAAGCCTGCCAGAAAACTCTGTGGCAGTCATTCCCCAAGACTCTTACTACAACGACCAGTCAGACCTGCCGCTCGAGGTGCGTAAGCTTACCAACTTCGACCACCCCGATGCTTTCGAGTGGCGGCTGCTTGCGCATCAAATCGAGGAGCTGAAATCTGGGCGCGCCATTGAGCAACCCACTTATTCTTACATCACCTGCACGCGCCTGCAAGAAACGGTACACGTGGAACCGAAAGACGTGATTATCGTGGAGGGCATCATGACGCTCTACGACAAGTCGCTGCGTGAACAAATGGACTTGAAGATTTTCGTAGATGCCGAGCCTGACGAACGCCTGCTGCGCGTCATTCAGCGCGACATGGCGGAGCGCGGGCATCCTTTGGAGATGCTGATCGGCAAGTACCGAAATATCCTGAAACCGATGCACGACGAGTTCATCGAACCGACCAAGCAATTTGCCGACATCATCATTCCCAACGGCGGCAACAACGAGCGCGCCATCGCCATGATGAAGCTCTATATCCTTTCGGCCTTGAAAGAGCAGCAGTTCAGGGCGTCGCTGAATATCAGCAACCAGTAGGGGCGTTTTGCAAAACGCCCGCCGTATGTGCTCCATGGCAGAAAATTCAGGCAGCCGAAAATCCCCGAACGTTTTGCAATAGCTGCAATCTCACCCCACAACGAAAGCGGTGTGTCCAAACGAGCGTTTCGCCCGTTCCGACACACCGCTTTTGTTATGGTGCTTAATGTTTTACTTCTTCAAGAGCTTCACGGCGCGGAGATCCTTGCCGTCCTTCTTGATCTGCACGATGTAGGTGCCCGTTGCACCGAGGCGGAGCTGCATCTTGCCGTTGCCCGTCATCTGCGCTGCCTTTGCGGCTACTTCGCGGCCTTCGGCGTTGAATACGCGTACGGAGTAGTTGCCGGCTTCGGCAAAGTCTATAATCACGTCTTCGCCCACGGTGTACGTGCGCATGCTGCCGATTTCATTCTTAGCGATGCCGCTTTCGCCGCCTGCCACCTTGATTACCTGGAAGGTGCGCTGGTCGGAACCGAGCGAGTTAGCCAGCGTGAGGGTTACGGTGTAGTCGCCGCCCTTGGCGTAGCTAACCTTTGCGCTACCGCTTTGGTCGTTGCCCGCCAGCGGAGTGAGCATGCCCTTCTTGGCTTTCCATGTGGGCTGGGTCACTACGGGGAATGCCGTTCCGATAACGAACGGGCAGCCGGATGTGGGCTCTGCCTCAATCCAACCGAATGCGCCCTGACCTTCGCTGCCGGTGGCGGCGTATTCGTGCATACCTGCCTTGACGCCTGCCTTGCTGCCTACAGAAGCAAAGGTGTAGTCGGCTGCGGTGGCATCTTCAAGATCCCAGTAAGAAATGACATTGGAGGGCAGGGCTGCCTTGTTGAGGTCGCCCATAGAGGCCTTGACCTCTGCATCGGTGAGCACGCCGTCCCAGATGGCGAAGTTGTCGACAACGCCGTCGATACCGCTACGGCCGTGGGCATCGCCGCCGACAGATACAACCTGACCGTTGGTAATGTTGTAAACGTTCTTTTCATACCCAGGAGTCGTGGTGCTGGCACCAGTCGTAGAACGCTTCCAACTCGTGACGGTCTGCTTCACGCCGTTTACGTAGAAGTCGCTACGGAAGGCGCCGGAGGTGTTGTAGTCGAACGTATAGGCGAGGTGTACCCAGTTGCCTACGGGGATCTTTGTGTTACCGTAGGTATATTGGAGCTCGTTGTTGCTCGATGCGTCCGTGCCGCGGAAGGTGTAGCAACCGATAGAGCCGTCGGAGGAGAGGTTGTTCCAAATCCAGCCCCAGTCGGTCTTAGGCCATGAATCTACCTTGTTGGCCACGGCGAGGAGTTGCGTTTCGCCCTCGGCGAGCTTGTTTATTTTGAGCCAGAAGGATACGGAGAACGACTTCGCGCCCACAAGACCGAGGTCAGCGCATTTTGCGCCGAAACGCTTCTCGTTGAGGTTCAAGCCCTGCGAACCTGCGCCGTCAGCCTTGCGGCCGGTGTAGGCCAGGGCGATTTCATCGTCGGCTTTTACTTCGATGTCGGCTTCCTTGCCATTGGCGGTGAGGCTAAGGATTTTCGGGAGTGCGCCCACGCCCTCGCTGGTAATCTGAACGAAGCTGCCGTATTCGCGGAGCTGCATCTCGCGGTTGCCTGCGCTGTTGTACACGTTGCCGTTGAGCTTCAGCGTGTAGCTGCCGATATTGGCAAGGCCGTTTACCGTTACGCTTACGCCTGTTTCCTCAAAGAGCTTCGTGCCGTTGCCGTCGAAGAGCTGCCATGTGCCCGGTTCGTGGTTCGGGTCTACATACGACATTTCGAACGATTCGTTGGGCTTAATCGTGTTCTTGCTGATTTGGATATCGTCGCTGTAAATGTACGTGCCTGCATTGTGGTACTCGCCCCAGGCAATCTCGGAGTCGCTCTTGTGGTCGAGGGCAACGGCTGCCACGCCGAAGCGTACCTTAATCGAGCCCGTGCCTTTGGAGAAGTCGAGGGGCACATTGTAATACAGGCCTGCCCAAGAGGTAGTGAGGCCCATGAAGACGGGGTCGCAACCTTCTTGCTGTGCATAGAGTTTGAAGAATGCCGTGTTCACGTCGAGGTTGTAGCAGGGCGTGCCGGCGGGCTTGCTGTTGGGCATGTTGAAGATAATCTTGCCGTCTACGCCTTCCTTGCTGAATGCCAGCACCTTGCTGGAAGCGATAACCGGACTGGCGGGCGTTGCGCTGGTGCCGCGCACGATAGAGAACTCGCCGAGGTTGAGGTCGAGGTTTTCAGCGCTCGTGAAGTGCAGGGCAACGAGGGCAACGGTCTTGCCTGCCAACTCGCCGCCTACGGTGAACTGGCGCTCTACCCAAGCGTCCTCATCGGCTTCGTCGTTGGCTGCGAGGAGGTTCATGCCGCTCTCGTTGATAGCCACGCTCTCATTGCCGAGTGCGGTGAGCACGAGGTTCATGCCGGCCTTACCGCTGTTGAGCTTGTAGCGCACGGTAATCACGTCGCCGCTCTGCAAGGCGTATTCCGTCTTGAAGAGGTGGAGGTATTCGTCGGCTGCCGTGCCGAAAATGCGAAGGCAGGAACCGCCTACGTAGGCATTGTCCCACACAAATTCTGCGTCCAGTCCGCTGGCGGGCACGTCGGAAGCGTTGCGGCCGAGGAGCTTAGAGGCAAACCACCAGCGCCATGTGGGCAGATAGTCCTGCACGCCGACGTTGTACCAAGGACGGTCGTTTTGCTGCACGCCCTGCCAGTTGAAGAAGGTACCGTTACCGAGGTTGAAGTAAGAGATGAACGGTTCTTCGCTCAAATCCCATTTCAGCGAGCTGCGGGCGGTCATGAACGACGACATGCCGTGGAAGGTGAAGTTGTCGGCATTATATTTCATCGAATTGCTCACAGCAGGGCAGTTGGCTGGGTTGCGCGTACCGCCGGTAAACCAGCGTTCGGTACGGAGCAGGTAGGTGCGCTGCTTCACGTCGGCAGCACTACCCTTTTCGCCACGGCTTTCCCAGAACATATTGGTGGAGTGCGCGCCCCAAAGACCGATAGAAATGGCATAGTCTTTGAGCAAAGGCCAGTTGTTCGTGCCAGGCTGTGCGCCCTGCATGTTCACGCCGGCGTAGAGGTCGAGCGGGTCGCGGTTGATGCTCTGCGCCTTCGTCACGGAAGAGCTGAGCAACGAGGCGGAGTTCCAGTTGTAGTTAAAGAAGAGCGAGGTGCGGATATTGTCGCCGTCGCCGAAGGTCTTTTCGTTGTGCGAAGCCAAGCCGCGGTCGAACGAGATCGTACCGTTGTCGTTCGTGCCGTCGTACCAGATGTTTTCAAACAAAGGATTGGTCTCGCGCATCTTCTTCACGAGGGCAGCGTGGAAAGGAAAGAGTTTTTGCTGCACGGCATAGCCGCCCGAGAACTCCGAGTTGTAGCCCATGCCGTCCACGCCGTAATAAGTGTGGAACTGCGCCACCTTTTCAGCACCTACGGCTGCGATATTTGTCAATATCGTGCCCCAGCCGTTGGTGGTCAAGCTGCCGTAAGGAATGCCGGCAACGCCCGAAACGGGCACGCCGTTCTTGTGCGCCACGTCGAGGAATGCGCCGGGCACGCGGCCGAGCGGAGCCGTCCAGTTGCCCCAGTGCGTCACGTAGGGCCACATGGTGAATACCTCAGAGTCGAACACGCCGTCGGGCAGCGCGTTGCCGAAACTGTTGTTCACTGGAATCCAAGCCAAGAGCTTCTTGTCGTTGGCTTCGGTGAGGCCGAGGCGCACCTGCGTAGCAGTGTTGCGGAAGCGTTCGCGGGGCTTCACGCGGGAGATGAAGAAGTTGTCGTCTTCACTCACTTGCGAGCCTACGCTCCAAGCGTTGAGCGTTTGGTCGAACTTGTCGCTGCTCGTGCCCCAGGTGATGTACCCTTCTTGCAGCTGCTGTGCGGAAGCACCGAGTGCAAAAGCGGTCATCGCAGAAACGAGGACAATTTTTTTCATAAAGGTTATAGATTAAGGTTGATAAAAAAGAATTTTCAAAGTCTAACGAGTAGGATTTGTGCCGAACGGGTCTTATTGCCAATTTCCTAAAAGGGGTTGATGCTTTGAAGGGCTTGGGTATTGGATATTGTATATGGTTTTCGCGATGATGTCCCCCAGAAGGGGGCATTAAGCACTGAGCCGCAGCCCATATTGTGCAAAGATAGTACATTTTTATCCCCATCACACAATATCTTATAAGAAAACTCAAAAAATACGCCATTGATTGAAACATCGAGGCCTCACGAGTAGGGGCGTTTTGCAAAACGCCCGGTTGATGGTTGGGGCGTATTTGAATTTTCCATGCGGCGCATAGGGCGGGCGTATGCAATGCGCCCTATGCGCCGCTCCGCGTGCGCCCTATGAGCGGGCCGCTTTTTTATTTTGCGTCCAATTAATCCTTTGTCATCGAATACGGCTTGGCGGCGGCGTTCAGCCCGCGCTTGCGGTTGGGCTTGTCGCTCATCTCGAAGTCGAGGGTGCAGCCTTCGGCGAGGGTGGAGTGCGAGATGTAGAGTTTGTCGTAGGGCTGGCCGTTCACGCGCAGGCTCTTCACGTAGCGGCGGCGGTCGCTCGCGCCCTCGGCGCGGATAACCACTTTGCGGCCATTGGGCAGCGTGATGCTCATGAAAGGCAGATAGGGCGCACCCAAGACGTACTGGTCGCTGCCGGGACAGACGGGATAGAAGCCCATGGCGGAGAAGATGTACCATGCCGACATCTGCCCGCAGTCGTCATTGCCGCCCAAGCCGCGTATGTCGCTGCGGTACATGCGGTTCATGATGGTGCGCACCCAGTGCTGCGTCTTCCAAGGTTCGGCTGTCCAGGCATATAGATAAGGAATGTGGTGGCTCGGTTCGTTGCCGTGCACATAGCCGCCCACCAGGCAGTCGGCAGTGATGTCTTCGTTGTCTTTGTAATACTTTTCAGGCAAATCCATGCTGAAGAGTTCGTCGAGGCGCTGGCGGAACACTTTTTCGCCGCCCATCATGCGCATCATGCCAAAGACGTCGTGGGGCACGTGGAAAGAGAAGTTCCAAGAGTTGCCCTCGATAAAGCCTTCGTTGTAAGTTTGATAAGGGTCCATGCCTTCCTTAAACTGTCCGTCGGCATAGCGCGGGCAGGCGAAGCCCGACTGGGGATTATAGACGTTGCGATAGGAAAGCGCGCGCTTGGCAAACTCCTCTGCGGCCGCCGTCTCCCCCGCAGCCTTTGCGGCGGCATAGATGGCCCAATCGTCGTAAGCATATTCCAAAGTGTTGGAAGCCGCCGTGGCATCGCGGTCGTAGGGCACATAGCCAAGTTGCCTGTATGCTTCGATGCCGGGCATCCGCTTGCTGTTGGCCGTGGCTGTCATGGCTTCGAGCGCGGCGCGGCGGTCGATGTCGGCGCCTTTGGCCAGCGCGTCTGCCAAAACGCTCACAGCGTGATAGCCCGTCATGCACCAGCCCTCATTGCCCATCAAACTCCAAACGGGCAGCAGGCGATGCACGCTTTGCTGCTGATGTGCGAGCATAGAGCGCACCATATCGGCGTTTTGCTTGGGTTTCAATAATGCCAGCAGGGGGTGCAGGGCGCGGTAGGTGTCCCAAAGCGAGAAGATGGTATAATTGTCGAAGCCCTCGGCTACGTGGACGTTGCCGTCGAGCCCGCGATAGCGGCGGTCGGTGTCCATGTAGATGCTGGGGTTGATCATAGTGTGATAGAGCGAGGTGTAGAGCATTTGCTTCTGGCTGTCGGTGCCTGCGCAGTCGATGGCGGCGAGTTCGGCGTCCCACTGCCGGCGCGTCTGCTCGCACAGCGCGTCGAAATCCTTGCCTGCCGCCTCTGCGTGCAGGTTGCGCAGCGCGCCCTCGGTGCTGACTGCCGAAAGGGCGACTTTCAGAGTAAGTTCGTTGGAGGAAGCGTTGTCGAAGTTGAAATAAGCTACCACGTTGCGCCCCGCCATTTCGGGGAAGTCATGGTAAAGGTCGAACCGCCGCCAAAAGCCCTGGTAGTCTGCTTTTTTCCGGTCATGATAGCCATAGCTTTTGAGCGGTTTGCTCAGGGCGATGGCAAAGTACGTATAGTTGCACCGCGCCCAGCCGCTGGTGATGCGGTAGCCCGTGAGTAGCGTGTCGTTCTCCACGCGGAGGCTGCTCCAGAGCACCTTGCCGTCGTAGTTGTAGATGCCGTGGCCGAGGTCGAGGATAAACCGCGCCTCTTGCTGGCTTCCTGGGAATGTGTAGCGATGAATGCCCACGTGCTGCGTGGCGGTGAGCTGCACTCGGATGCTGTCGTCGGAAAGCATTATTTCATAATAACCGGCCTTAGCTTTCTCGGACGTATGGGAGAAGCGCGAGCGATAGCCGTCTTCTGGGCGGTTGGCGGTGCCGGGATTGAGCCTGAGGCTACCCGTCTGGGGCTGTATGAGTATATCGCCGAGGTCGGAATGGCCCGTGCCGCTCAAATGGGTGTGGCTGAAGCCCACGATAGTGTTGTCCTCGTAGCGATAGCCGGCGCAGTAATCGTAGGCTCGGGGCTGGTAACGTCCGTTGACGTTGTGCGGTATCGTGTCGGTGTCGGGACTAAGCTGCACTGCGCCGAAAGGGGCGCAGGCTCCGGGAAAGGTGTGCCCCATGCCGGCCGTGCCGATAAGCGGGTTTACCCAATCGGAGAGGCGATGCCGCTCGCTTTGGCTATGGACGGGAATAAAAGTGAAAAGGGCAAGTGTGGCAATCAGGGCGGGCTTTAATAGGTTCATAAGGCTGGGAGGTTGGGAAATGTAAGGAATAAATGATGATATATTAGTTGACGGGTATAGGATTTTGTTATTTTGACGACAACTTAGACAAATTCTTAAAAGTGCAAATGTATCGGCAAGGTGACTATTTGACTTTGCAAAGATACAACAAGAACTGAATATTTACTTTTAACTTTTGAGAAAACACGCCCGACTTACACAAACGTGGAGTTTCTTGCCGCGCCTTGGAAAAGGCTGAATATGTTTCCTCGCGCGCGCGTTACGCATTTTTTTGCCCGAAAAACCCTTCAACCCAGCACTAACTCACATAACCGTCTGTAATCAAACGCGTTGCGAATGTATAGTTTGCACCTCAAACCCGTCACTAATGATGGGTTGCGTCTTGACTTGAAATTGGTTGTATTTAATTGAACGTTTGTGCAAGGCGAGCGCAGAGGCCAAGCTTGCTTGGACTATGCCGAGCCGCCGCCGAAGGTGCATGGAAATGAACCAATTTGCACAAACGCCCGGTAAATGATTGGGGCGGGCTGTAAGCCCAAATGTTGCCCATAGCCCAGGGCAGCGCCCTGGGGGAACGTGGACCGCGATTGATACATTCGGCATTTTTGCGCCGGCGCAAAAATGCCACGCGCCGTAAGCGCGTAACCCATTAATGCCCTTAACGCCCAACGGGGCGTTGCCCCTCATAATG
>JALFUO010000056.1 GCA_022784065.1 Bacteroidales bacterium
CAATAATGTTGGATTGACGTTTTGTCATCTTTTGTTTTTTTTCGGTCTAAATCGTAAGTCTCATCGGTCACGTAGCCCGCTACGCTCCCTCTTCAACTTACAATTTATCCTCGAAAATAAATCCAAAATCTGCCAAAGCGAATTTATAGAACCCACCTGATAAGATTGCCTAATATTATGCGGCAAGCATCGTGTACGTTTTGCCGTTGAAGGTGGCAACAATCTGGTTGAGGGCATTAACCGTAAGCACAACGTGGTAGTGGATATCTTGCGCGGCATTATCGCATGTGATGCTGCCCGTACCCGTTGCAACGTTCCACTGATAGGTTGCATTGTAAGTTTTGCCGCCTACCATGAGTTTACTGCTATTGCTGGCAATTTCGCCAGTCGTGGCGTTGGGCGTCGTGAGTTTGAAAGCAAGTTCTTTGTTGCTCTTATCGCCATCGATGTACCACAGGACTTCCGTAATGCAGAATCCGCCGGTCTTTACGGCCGTGAAATTCTTGACCATCGTGGAGTTACCATCGTTGTCGACCTTGAAGAGCTGTACGGTCATGCGGCTCATGTCGCGGTGGCGTGCAAGATAGAGCTTGCCTGTCATGTTCACGATATCGGGGTATCCGCTTTGCTTAGGGAAAGTGACCGTGGTCATGCCGGCGAGTTTGTCGTAGGCTACGACACCTTTGCGCAGATACTTCTCATTGCCCGTCTTCTTGTCAATACGCGTGAAGGTGCAGAGCGTATCTGTGCCCTCCGCGTTGACGTAAAGCGTGATATTGTAATCGTACGTGTCCTTTGAACCTGCCGTTTCAGATGCCCAAGAGGCAATTTCCTCGGCATTGGCATAAGTCACCTGTTCTACCTCGTCTTCCTCGCATGCAGTAAATCCAAGACTGAGCGTGAGAAGGATAGCCAATGATTTGATATACTTTTTCATAGATGGAATGTCTGTTTAAGTAATGCTTTTTTCTTACCAGTTAGGTTGCAGGTTGGGGTTGGCCTGACGGTCGTTGTCGGGTATTTCCCAAACGAAGCGCTTGTCGTCGGCAGCGATTTCGAGGTCCTGGTAGCCGGCGTTGGGCACTGAGGTAAGCAGGTTGCCATTGAAGTGCTGTGCTTCCATGCGCTTGAAACCTTTGTGCCAACGCTTGAGACAGTCGAGGCGCTTGCCTTCGCCGAGGAACTCGCGGGTCCATTCGTCTTCCATTTCCTTCACAAGGTCTTGGCCGGTCACGGTTGCTTCGATTTCAGAGGCGTTGCGTGCACTTCTCAGATCGTTGAGGTACTGTCGTGCCTTGCCTTCATCGGGAGTGGCCTTGCGCAGATATGCTTCGGCGGCCGTGAGGTAGGCCTCGGCAGAGCGGAACGCCTTAGACATATTGTAAGGATTGGAGTACCAGTCCGAAGGGTTCTTGAAGAGGTTCTGGTTGCCGGGGAACTTGAAGAGCAGCCAGGCGGACTCTGCGGGGTCGTCGGTAGAGGTGTTGGAAAGCTTTGTCTTGGGATAAGCCTCCTCCATGTAGGGGTTGGTGAAGTAGACGTTCTTGCGGGTGTCGCCGTCTTCATACAGGTCTACCACGCCCTGAGTCGGAACGAGATAGGGGTCATAGCCGTAAATTTCGTAGTCTTTGTTTCCGGTGAGATCGCGAATGTCGTAGCTGATATATACGGTGCCGTAGCCGTTGGCGTGTTCTTCGGGCGTTTGGGCAGGCTCGAAGATGATTTCGCTGCCGGCATCGAGCACCCAAAGCTGCTGCATTTCCGATGCGGAAGAGGCGAGGGAGTAGCCGTCGATAATGATGTCGGCCTTTTCAATGGCCTTGTCAAAGTCGTGCGTATAGAGCGCAAAGCGCATCTGCAGGGCATCGAGGGCATCGAGACCGGGGTGATAGAGACCATCACTCGAATTGTCGAAGTCGCGAATAGCCTGCATATTATCTTCGGCGTTCTTGAAGTCAGAGAGGATAAAGTTTACGGTTTCCTGCAACGTGGCGCGCGAGGGGCGTGCTTCCTTGTCTACGGTGGTGACGATGGGCAGACCGAGTTCGTTGGCAGCCGTTTCGGGTTCGTAGTCCTTGCAGTAGCGCACGATCATGTTGGTGTAGGCAAAGGCGCGTGCGAAGTAGGCCACGCCCTTGTAGTGCTTCAGGCGTAGTTGCTTTTCGCTGCCTTCTTCTTCGGCATTGATAAAGGTGTCAATGTTGGCGAGGAAGTCGTTGGCCTGCATCACGAGCGAGAAGTTGTTGGCCCACACGGCATCGCCGGCGAACTGGTTGGTGGTGAAGGTCCAGCGGTGCTCTTGTGCGAGGCTGGCCGCACCGGCGCGCAGGTTAAAGAGGTCGGCCATGGCTTCGGGCACGTAGGCAGCAGAACCGCCCACTACGCCGCGCACCACTGCGAGCAAACCCGTATAGTGCTTGCAGGCATCGTCGTAGGTGCTCCAAGAGCTATCGTAGGTGATGCTGGTGTAAGGCTCTTGGTCGAGTTCGCAGGAACTCAGCACGGGCAGGGTGAGTGCCGCGCAGAGGACTGCCTTGAAAATATTCTTGTTCATAATATATTTCCTTTCGATTGCAAATGATTAGAATGTAATTTCAGCGCCGAGTACAAATTGACGCGTTGCGGGGTAGCCGCCGAGTGCGATGTTGGTATCCACTTCGGGGTCTGCGCCTTTATACTTGGTTACGGTAACGAGGTTGCGGCCCGTGAGGTTGAGGCGGACGTTGCTGATAAACTTGGTTGCTTCCATCCACTTCTTGGGCAGGTCGTAAGAGATAGAGAGGTTCTTCAAGCGCATGAACGAAGCGTTTTCGAGCAGGTGCGTGTCGAACTGCGAGTCGTATTCGAAGGCGGGCAGGTCGGTCTCATCGCCCGGGTTGCGCCACATGTTGAGCGCGTCGCGGTCCATGTTGAAGCCCTGCGTAGCCGTAGAAGAAGCGGTTGAGAGGAAGTAGGCGTTGTTGACCATGTACTTGCCGAGCACGTAGGAGAAGTCTGCCACGATGCTGAGGCCTTTCCAGGAGAAGGTGAAGCCGAAGCCGCCGTGATGGGGCGCGTAGCGGCTCTTGCCCGTATCCTGATAGAGGTCTTCTATCTGCGTTTCGTCCTTTGTCATCGTTTCGGGGTTGAACGTATGGCCGGCTTCGCCCTTATAGCCTTTCTTGTACCACATGGGTGCGCCGTCTTCCTTGTCCACACCGGCGAAGATAGGCATGTAGAAGTTAAGGCTCTCGCCCTTGACGAGGCAAATGAGCGAACTCTTCATAGGCCATTCGTCGAGGTCGTAGAACAGCTTGTCGATCTTGTTCTTATTATAGGTGTAGTTGCCGCGGAGGCTGAAGTAAACGTTCTTGTTGTGAACCACGTCGTAAGAAGCTTCGATTTCGATGCCTCGGTTGCTCATTTCGCCCACATTGTTCATTATGGAGCCGAAACCGGTGGTGTAGGGCAAGGGGGTGTTCATGAGCATGTCCTTGGTCTTGCGGTGGTAAACGTTCACATCGAGCTTGAGTTTTTCAAAGAAAGTCGCGCTGATGCCCACGTTGGTCTGGATTTGCTTTTCCCAGCCGAGTTCGGGATTGGCAAGCTGTACATAGCCCCAACCCGTCGTGCCGTTGTAGTCGGCTGTGCCGGCGAGGGCGAGGTGGCCGTAGTTGCCCACTTCGGAGTTACCCGTGCTACCCACGCTGACTTTGAGCTTGAGGTCGGTGAGCCACGTCGCGGGGCGCATGAAATATTCGCGGGCGATGTTCCACATCAAACCGCCGCTGACGAAGACTGCCGTGCGGTTGTCCTTACCGAAACGCGAGGAGGCATCGGAGCGCACCGTCACGTTGGCGGCGTATTTGCCCTTGAGGTCCCAGTCGGCGCGGCCGAAGAACGAGAGGTATTCGTACTTAGACTTCGACTGCGAGGGGGCCTCGGGCGTCTTGCCGTGCGAGAGGAGCATCAGGCGGTCGTCGGCGATACCCGAAACGCTGGCACCGAAACTCTGCGCATCGTTCTTAATACCTTCCTGGCCGGCGAGGAGCGTGATGTTGTGCTCCTTGGCAACGGTGAACTTGTATTCCGCCGTGTTCGTGATGGTCCACATGGAGCGGCGGCTGAAGCCCTCGGAACCGGAACCTTCCTCCTCACCGAACACCTGAGCGTGGCTGGGCAGCAGGCGGGAGCTATTGCGGCTCTCGGTGGCATAGAGGCCGAGCTGCGACTTAATGGTCAGGCCTTTCACCGGGGTGAGCTGCAAGTAAGCATTGCCGTTGTACACCATGTCGCGATAGTTCACGGGGTTGCCTTCCAGCGCGTATTTGGGGTCGTACATGTCGCCCGCGCCCCAGAGCTTATGTCCTGCTGCTGCCTCGGGGTCGTTGGGGTCCCAATAGCGCGGGAAGTTGGTGGTGAGCGTAGAGAATGAGTACAGGTAGTTCGAACCGTTGTACGTCATGTTGTTGGTCTGGCTTTCGGAATAGGCGAAACTCTGCGTGATGCCCATCGACAGCCAGTCGTTGAGCTTCGCGTCGAGGTTGGTACGCAGCGAGTAGCGCTTCATATTCGAAGAAACGGTCAGGCCATCCTGCTTCAGATAGCCGCCCGACACGAAATAGTTGGTATTGCCGTTGCCGCCCTGTACGTTGAAGTTGGTTTCGTACATCGGGGCTGCCTTGTCGAAGGCATAGGAGTCCCAGTCGGTGTTGGCGCCGTGGTTCTTGTAGCGTGCGTAGGCTTCGGGGGTGATGAGCGCGTGCTCAAGCTGGAAGTCAAGCAGCTCGTCGGCCGACATGGGGTTGCCGATACGGCGTGCCAGCTGGCTCCAACCCATTTTTTGAGAAATGCTCACGCGTGCCTTCTCGCCCTTGCTGCCGCGCTTGGTGGTAACGAAGAGTACGCCGTTGGCAGCACGCGAACCGTAAATAGACGTTGCGGAAGCATCTTTAAGCACCGTTACGCTCTCGATATCGCTATCGCTCAGCATGGCGAGCACCGCCATGCCGCAAGGCGTGCCGTCTACTACGACAAGCGGTTCGCTCGATGCAGAGATAGAACCGTTACCGCGCACGGTGATGGAGATATTCGTGAAGTCGCCCACGTCGCCAGAGGAGTTGAGCACCTGCATACCGGCCACCTGGCCTTGGAGGGCGTCGGCAATGTTCACGTTAGGCTTGCCGGCAACGACTTCGCCAGTCACCTTTTTCACAGAACCTACAACCGTTCCCACTTTTTTGGCGGTACCGTAACCCACGACAACGGCTTCGTTTAGCTGGTTGTCTTTCATGACTACCTGAACGTTGCCGGCTACGTTTACAGTCTGCGTCTGCATGCCGATGTAAGAAACCATGAGTTTCTTGGCGGAAGCGGGAACGTTCTCGAGCGTGAACTTACCGTCAGTGTCGGTAACTACCACGACTTTTGTCCCGGGCACTCTTACCGTCGCGCCGATAACGGCCTCGCCTTGCGAGTCGACAACGCGGCCGGTTACGCGCTTCTGTGCGGAAAGCGATGCTGCACCCAACAGCACGCAAGCCCCGAGGAGCACAAGTTTTTTGTTCATAATATAAACCTTAAATTAAACATTTTTGTTATTCTATGATAGCAGGGCGTTTTGGTTTTTGCCGCCAAGGCAGTTCCGAAAGCTTCGGCAGGCGCGCCCTCTCTGTATTTTTTTCGTCCTTTGCCGCACCCCTATATATTATAATTGTATAGAGATAGCCCGAACGGGTTTAGCAAGTCGAGTGTGTTATTTTTAACTCGCACCCTTTTACACACCATAATCGTCTACTCGGCACAGCTGTTTATCGCCGCACGGAGTATCAGACTAAGGCTTATTGCGTGTGAAGAGAATGTGAATTGGCAGCAAAAGTACGGCTTTTTTCTTATATGACAAATATTTTAATAGCGTTTAGACCGATTTTTTAACAGAGAGTTTGCTTTTAGCAGGTATTTCGCCCTTTTTTTGTTCGTTAAGCGGCTTTTTGCTTTCACTATGAAAGGGCGAAGATCGCCGCAACCGATGTTCCCTGTATGCTAAAAACGATTTCGTGTCTTGTCCAGAAATAGGTCGTCTTGTCCTGACATTGGTTTGTTTTATTTGCCCACGAAGATTTGCTTTGAGATTTTCGGCTGCGCTCGGCATAGCCCGAATAAATTCTTAAAAGTGCGATTGCTCGCCATGGCAAAATTCGAGTAAACTCGATTTTGCTCATTTGGCTTAACGCAATCGTTCGGCTCTGCGCTCGCTTGCACGAAAATTGGCGGCGGCTCGGAAAGGACTGAAATTTGTTTCCTCGCGCGCGCGTTACGCATTATTTCCCCGAAAAACCCTTCAACCCAGCACCAACTCGCATAATCATCTGTAATCAAACGGGTTGCGAGTGTATAGTTTGCACCTCAAACCCGTCACTAATGAAGGGTTGTGCAAGGCGAGCGCTGTTGAAAACGAACCAATATGCACAAACGCCTGGTAAATGATTGGGGCGGGCTGAAATGCCGTGCAAACGAGGGCAATAGAGCTTGCTCGTATTGCCGAGTGCAGCCGACATTATGCAAAGCCCAAATGTTGCCCATAGCCCAGGGCAGCGCCCTGGGGGGGGGGGGGACGTAGACCGCGATTGATACATTCGGCATTTTTGCGCCTGCGCAAAAATGCCACGCGCCGAAAACGCGTAACCCATTAATGCCCTTAACGCCACACGGGGCGTTGCCCCTCATAATGCAGGCTGCTCTTACAGGGCGCGACACTTTAATCAATGCATCACTGCCCACCCAGGGCGTTGCCCTGGGCTGGGAGCAGCAATTGGGCTTACAGCCCGCCCCACTTGTGCAGCCAGCACAGTGAACATGGCGCATGTACCGCCTTTTGCAATAGGCACTTAACGCACAATTCAACCAATTGGTCTATGTCTTATACTGATATAGGTAGACACATTTAGTTTCCATTATAATCCCAAAACACTACTAAATGAGTCGTAAAAATCAGAAGTACAGCGAATCGTTCAAGTTATCAGTTCTTCGTGAGTACTATGCATGTGGCATGAGC
>JALFUO010000022.1 GCA_022784065.1 Bacteroidales bacterium
GGGGGGTTTTGGGGGGGTTTTTACAAAACCGCCCCTACTCCTCGCAAAGTTATGTATTTTTCCGCTATAAAAGCCGCTTTTCCGCGCTCCGCGTGCCCGTTATGCGGCATTTTCTGTTTATTTTCGCCGAAAAATGTAGTTTTTGGGCGAAAAATGCGTCAATAGGTTATATGAAAAGTACAAGCGAACAAGACTTTGAACGGTTGGTGCGCGACAACAAAGACACGATCTATACCGTTTGCTACATGTTCTCGAAAGACAGCGACGAAGTGGGCGACCTCTTTCAGGACATCCTTGTCAACCTGTGGCAGGGCTACGATAAGTTCCGTGGCGAGAGCAAGGAGCGTACGTGGGTGTGGCGCGTGAGTTTCAACACGTGCATCTCAGCCGAGCGCAAGAAAAAGCGCCGCGAGGCCATACCCCTCGACATCGATACCGACCTCTACGACCCTGCCGACGACGACGGGCGGCAAATCAAGCAACTCTATGACCGCATTCACCGCCTCCGCCCCGTGGACCGCGCCATCGTGCTACTCTGGCTCGAAAGCATGACTTACGAAGAGATAGCCTCAATCATCGGCATCACACCGAAGAACGTCTCGGTGCGCCTCTACCGCATCAAGGAAACTCTTAAAAATATGTCGGACCAAAACTAAACGCTGTCAAAAACACTATGGATAATAATATGTTGAGTGCCGAATGGCAGGAAATGAAAGAGCAGATTGCCCTGCTCAAGAAGACCATCGAAAGGCAGGACATCGTCAACGACCGCCTCATGCGGAGCGCCATGAAGCGCAAGATGCGCAGCCTTAACCGAGAGGCGTGGTTCGCGTATGCCATGGGCGCATTTGCCCTTGTGTATTGCAACTATGTGTTCCTCGATATGGGCCTCTCGCTCGCGTTCTCGCTCACCACCACCGTTTTCTTGCTTGTCGCCATCGGCTACACCGTGTGGGAGCATCGCGGATTGAGCACAGAGGAAATCGCCACGGGCCGCCTCGTGGAGGTGGGGCGCAAGGTGGCGCGCATGAAGCGGCTCGAACAGCAGTGGCTGCGCGGCGTGTTCCCGTTCCTCGCCCTATGGTTCGGCTGGTTCGTTTGGGAAATATGGCAGTACGAGGCGGATAAAGCCTATGCCCTCGGTATGATAGTCGGCGGCGCGGTGGGCGGCATTATGGGCGGCATCGTCGGATACATGCGCTACCGCAACAAGCAACGCCTCGCCGATGATATTTTAGACAATATCAAGGACGTGTGCGGGGAATAAGAGCCGACTGGAATTTTCGCTCGCAACCATGCGGCCGGCCGCCATTGCCAGTCCGCGTCACAACCGGGCGCGTTTTGGCGAGACCGACGAAAAATCATATCTTTGCATCAGCAGAAAGAGGAAGAGCGCGGGCTTTTCCTCTTTCTGCGTTTTTGGGGCAAACTATCCTATATGAGCGTAAAAATTTATCTTATAGGATAGTGAAAATTATCAGCAAGGGCGTAAAAATTTGCTCCTTTATAATTTTCCCGATGTGCTTGAAAGTGAAAATCTACCTGATTTCCATCGAATTTTTCTCGGAGCAAATTTCCATTGTCTTAATTATCCCTAAACTTTCACGCCGCATAGCCTTAACGATTGCAAACGCGGCATAAACTCTCTGCGCAAAGCGCGAAACGGCATTAACAAGTTTTGCCTTTCTTCAATTAAGAAACAGAAGCGGCGCGGGGGCGCGTTGTTTCCCGCCCGCCTATCCTGCACCGAGCATCGAAATACGCCCCCCATTGGAGCGGGAAACGGGAGAATGGCGGCGCGATGTTACAAAATTGTAACGAAAAGTTTGCAAACCTTGGTTTTATTCCCTACATTTGCCCGTGTTATGGAAAAGCACGCAGAGGAATTAGCAGGGATTGTGAAAGATATGCCGCCCATCACGCTCGACGAAATGTCGTCCATCAGACTGATGAACAGAATGGACACGAAGTTCGTCACCAACGTGGAAACGCTCAAGAAACTGCTGCAAATGGCTTGCGGCAGTTATTTCGCGCAAAACACGGGCGGACACCCTTACAGCCCCTATCAAACCACATATTGGGAAGACCCCGAGGAGCACGCCATGTTCCGCACGCATCAGTGCGGGCACAGGCCGCGCACCAAGGTGAGGGTGCGCACCTATCTCGACTCTAACCACACCTTCCTCGAAGTAAAGAAGAAGGACAACCACGGCAAGACCGCCAAGAAGCGCGTGGCTGTGCCCTCGCTCGAGGCCGTGATTAAGGAACATGCCGGCGAGGAGTTTCTCACGAAACTCACGGGCTACACTTTCGCCGACATCGTGCCCGCCCTCGGCAACCGCTTCAACCGCATCACGCTCGTGAACTACGGCAAGACGGAACGCCTGACCATCGACTTCGACCTCCAATTCTTCAACTACGAAACGCAGGCGGAGTATGCTATGGATAATATTGCCATCATCGAACTTAAGCGCGACGGACGCGTGCCTTCGCCCATCTTGCCCCTGCTCAGAGAATTGCGCATCAAACCATCGGGGTTCAGCAAATACTGCATCGGCACGGCACTCACCAACGACCGCGTGCGCGTGAACCGCTTCAAGAAGCGCATCATCAAGATCAATAAGATTTTGGAGCGCGGGGCGCAATAATATATCTATATCGCGAGGACCATCACAAAAATCATAACTTTACAAAAAAACCTTATTTCTTTCTCTTATTAAATGCCATGAACAACCTTTTCGCAGACTTTTTCAGTTCAAGCAACTTCGCCTTTACGGCAGACATCGCACAGCTGTGCATGAGTTTCCTCATGAACCTCGTGGTCGTTTGGATCATCGTGCATTTCTTTTATTATCCCAAAGGTCACAGGCGCGACTATTACTTCACCTTTCTGATGCTCTCGGTGAGCATCTTCATGCTGATCGGCGTACTGCTCAAAGGCAGCAGCGACATGGGCATCGGCGCGGCGCTTGGGCTCTTCGCCATCTTCGGCATTATCCGCTACCGCACGGAGAGCGTGCCTATCCGCGAGATGACTTACCTGTTTTTCCTCGTGGCGCTTTCGGTGCTCAACGGGAAAGTTGACGAACTGAATTTCCTCGGGCGGCTCATCATCAACGCGCTGTTTGTCGTGGTGGTATGGGTGTCGGAGAATTTCCTCTCGGCCTACCGCGAGGGCTGCAAGTTTGTGAAGTATGATAATATCGAACTCATCAAACCCGAACGCTACGACGAGCTTGTGGCTGACCTCGAAAAGCGCCTCGGACTGGAAATCCTGCGCGTGGACGTGGGCGCGGTGGACTTCCTCACCGACATGACGATGCTGCGCGTGTTCTACAAAGACCCCAGCCACCGCATCAAAGCCGTGGACCGTATCCTTAAAGTGCCTGCCGACAATGCGTTTTAGACATGTTGCTATATTATTATTGTCCGCCCTTTTCGCCGCGGTGCCGCAAATGCGCGCGGGCGACGACTTCGGGCTTTGGACGGAACTTTCGGTGGAGAAAAGCATCTGCAAGCATCTCTCCGCCGACTTCGGCTACGACTTCCGCACGGAGCAGAACCTCAATGCCATTTCGCGCCACGGCGTGTCGCTGGGGCTGAGTTACAAACCGTTCAAGACCATTAAGTTTGGCGATAAGAAAAACGCCTTCTCCGTGAAGTTCGGCACGGGCTACGCCTTCCTCCACGACCGCAACCCGCAGGAAGACAAGGGCATAAAGGCTAAGGAAAATTATACGCAGAAAGGCAAGCGCAACGGCTGGAACGTGGACTCCGTCATCGACCACGGCTATTGGCGCAACAAGCACCGCGCCTGGTTCGACGTGTCGGCAAAGCTCACGCTCGGCCGCTTCTCGCTCTCCGTGCGCGAACGCTATCAGTTCACGCGCTATAATGCCGCGACTTGCAACCGTGACACCTACCGCCAACGTTATCGCGACCTTGCCTCCCCAGGCTTTATCGGCGACACGTATGTTTATAATGGGGAGAAATATACAGAGTACGAGCAGGTTTATATTAAGGAAACCGACTACAAGGCTTCCAAAAACCGCCACTACCTGCGTTCGCGCCTTGCCCTCGACTACAACATTCCCCGCTGTCCCGTCGACCCGTTTGTCACGGTAGAGTTCAGCAACAACCTTTCCGAGGGCATGTATCTCGAAAAGACGCGCTACACCGTGGGGGCGGACTGGAAAATAGGCAAGAAGCACACGCTCTCGCTCGCCTATCTCTACGACGACGGGCAGGACGATGACAGCAACGGCAATCTGCACGTCTTGGAAATCGGATATAAATTTAAGTTCTGACGATAAATTTCTCCCAAACTTAACTTCTTTGTAACAGATGCCGCCTAACTTTGCGGCGTACCTGTTCGTTTCTTTTTGCCAACTCGTTTATTTTGGCGGGCGTTCTGCGGAACGCCCCTACTAAATTCCATTTTGCTTATGAAAAGAATCCTACTCCTTCTGATGTGCCTGCCGGCCTTCGCGGCGCAGGCGCAGGACTACGGCTACCTCACGTTCCGCACGGCCGACGGCACCGAGCAGAGCATCGCCGCAGCCGGACTTAAAATCACGTTTGCCGACGGCAAGATGCTGGCTACCGCTGGCACGGAAACGCTCGACATTGCGCTCTCCGACCTCGCTTCAATGTTCTTCGCTTCAGAGCGCACCGGCATTGACACAGTCGGCGCAGGCGATGCCGCCGCGCTGCACTGGCGCTTCGATGAGGGCGGCCTGCACGCCGCAGTTGCCGACGGCAATACTATGATCCGCCTTTACGATGCCTCGGGCAAGGCCGTGGCAAGCGGCAGAGGCGCGCTCTCCGCAAAGCTCGATAAGGGCATTTACGTGATGAAAGCAGCAGGTCAAACCATTAAAGTACTTGCACGATGAAAAAGATATTTTCCGCAATAGCCCTTTTCTGCTGCCTCGCCCTCGCCGCTACGGCGCAGCAGCTCCGCGTGCATCAAGGCACGGTGACTTACGTGTACCCCGCCAGCCTGCTCGAAACCATGAACTATTCCGACGGCGGGCAGACGCTGACCATCTTGGGACGCTCGTTCGCCACGGCTGAAATCGACAGCATCAAGGTGACGAACGTGCCCGGCACATTTACGCCAAACAGCATCAACGTAGATTATGCCGGCAACCGGGCGAACGTCACCGTTTCGGGCGACATTGCCGCCCTCGTCACGGTGAATGTTGACGGCGCGAACGTGAGCGTCCTTGCCGACGCCGCCTTGCAAGAGGAGGTGACCTATTACCTCTCTGGCACGTCGGCCAACGGCTCGTTCTTCATGGACGGCGAATTTAAGAGCACCGTCGTACTCAACAATCTCAACCTCACCTCCACCACGGGCGCGGCCATCGACATTGAGAACGGCAAGCGCATCGCCGTGGTGCTGCCCGAAGGCACTGCCTCCACGCTCGCCGATGCAGCGGGCGGCATGCACAAGGCCTGCTTCTTCATCAACGGCCACGCCGAGTTTGGCGGCGCAGGCACGCTCAACCTCTCCGGCCGCACCAAGCACGCCTACGCTTCCGACGAGTACACGCAGTTTAAGAGCGGGTTCGGCACGCTTAACGTCACCTCCGCGCTTAGCGACGGCATGCACGTGGAGCAATACCTGCAAACCGACGGCGGCACGTTCAACATCACTGGCGTGCAGGGCGACTGCATCGACGTGTCGGCGACGAAGGACCCGCTCGACGAGTACAACGGCCAGACGTTCCTCAACGCCGGCACCTTCGTGCTCAACGTCGCAGCCGACGATACCAAGGGCATAAAGAGCGAAAACGAACTGGCTTTCAGCGGCGGCAGCATCATCGCCACCGTGAGCGGCAACGGCGCGAAGGGCATCAGTGCAGGCACCAACCTGCTCGTGTCGCAAGCCGAGGGCGGCAGCACCAAGATCAAGATGACCGTGACGGGCACCACCTACATGCCCGGCGATGCCACGCTCGAATCGAAATGCCGCGGCATCAAGGTGAAGGGCAACCTGACATTTGCCGGCGGCTTTATCGACATCTCTGCCACGGGCACCAAATCGAAAGCCATCTCCATCGACGGCGTCTTTTATTATAGCGGCGGTCAGATGACTTGCACCGTAGATGCCGCCGGCGGTATGGTGCAAATCTAAATCTAAACGATATTTTTCATTGTGAATAAAAAATAGGCGGGCTGCCTTGCCATAATGCAAGGCGGCCCCTTTTTTTGGGGGGGGAAGGCAGTAGGGGCGTTCTGCAGAACGCCCGCCATGTGCGCTGCAAGGTATAAATCAATGAGGCAATCATATACCGGGCGTTTTGCAAAACGCCCCTACTCCGATAAGGCGGCCCGCTTTTTTTTGGCCCGCCCCGTGTAAGATGCCGATGCTTTTGCCGCAGGTAGGGTAAATGATAGACAATAGAAATCCGCATGGCGCACTCTTGCGAGCCGCGCCATGCGGATAAACTTTTTGCCGCGTGCCGGAGCGTTATTTCACAATCGCCTTCTTGCCGTTCATGATATAGATGCCCGGCTCTGTGGGCTCGGCGATGCGGCGGCCGCTGAGGTCGTAGATGCCCGTGCGGCGGCTGTCGGTGGCTTGCGGGAGCGATGCGGCGGGAAGGTTTTTGATGTCGGTGGAAATCACGCCATCGGTCACCGTGTCGCCGTCGTAGCGGGTGAGGGTGAAACTGTTGATGGCGAGGCAAATCTTCTCGCTCATGTTCACCACGAGGCCGAGCGACACCTCCGTTTCATCGGCGATGGCGAAATCTACGCTGTTGCTCTTCACCGACGTGCTGCGCTCCTTCATTTGCGTATAGGCCAGCGCATCGGCTTGCAGGTCTTCCGTGTCGGGCAGCCCGTTGCCTTCTGCCACGGCCACGTAAGAGCGTCCCGGCTGTCCTTCCCACTTCGTGTGGTAGTTGGCAGAGAAGAGATAGTGTCCTGCGGGCAGTTTCACCTTTTGCCAAACCTTATGGTTCGAGAGCGTAGAGAAGCCGTCCCAAATGGTCGTCATCGTCATCAGGCCGTCCTTTTGCGCGTCCACGTGAACGCCAGTCGTGATGTTGCCGCTCACGGTGGCGTTCTCCTGCTTCCAATCCGTGATGGCGTAGAAGCGGTTGCTCACGGTGGTGTTGGTCTGCGTCGACGTGTGCGTGTAGGGCGCTGTGTAGTTTTTGAGATAATTGGCCGTCACGTCCTGCGTGGTGCGCTCGCCGAAGTTGAGGCAGAACACGCCTTTCGACTGTCCCCAGGCGTCGCCGTCGGGACCGAAGCCTGAGCGCGTGCCGATGTTGCTGTTCGAGGTGGCATCCGTCACGTTGCCGCCCGTTTGGTTGAACTGATAGTAGAGTTGCAGGCCGAGATTGCTCTGTGCGGCGGCGATGTCCTTAATTGTCTCGTTGGCATAGGTGCGGAGCTGCTCCTGCGAGAGTGCCTGCGTCCACACGCGGAATTCGTCGATCTGTCCGTTCATCGGTGCGCCGCTAGTGCCGATGCAGAACTTCGAGAGTGTGGGCAGCGAGGTGTTCCAGAGGTATTTTGAATAGCATTTCTCGCCGTCGCGGTAGAAGGCCACTTCGTAACCGTTGAGCGTAATGGCATAGTGGTGCCACTGACCGGGAATGATGAAATCGTTGTAAGTGGTCTTCGTCGACGTGCCGTTGATGCTCACTTCCATGCCGCCTCCTGCCGTGGTGGTGAGGAGCAGCGTGGAAGCGTCGTCGCCGATACCGTTGCACGTGTTGTCCACCGTGCCCGCTTGCATCCACCAGTCAATGGTGAATTGCGACGTGCCAGCCACTGTGGGGATTTTCGCGGCGGTCACCTTGGCGTTGCCCGAGAAGTAGAGACCGTTCTCGCTATCCTCATTGCACACGATGAGGGCGCGTTCCTGCTCTGCCTTTGCCGTTCCGCTGCCGTTGGCTGCTTCGAGCGTTGCCTTGTACACGCCCGGTTCTGTGGGCGTCACATATCCGTTTTGGCTGGTCATGATGTACTGCGTCGCGCCGTTATCGAGCGTCCAGCGCCAGCGATAGGGCGCGTTCTTGCTTTGGTCGGTGAGTTGCACGTTCTCGCCTTTCACGATGACGGCCGGCGTGATGAGCATATCGGCTACGGGCGGCACTTCCGAGATGGTGATGGTGCGGCTGCTCGTGGCAGTGCGTCCGTCGGTGGCGGTAACTTTGAGCGTCACGGTGTAAGTGCCGTGTCTCAGGTAGGTGACGGGCGTGTTCACGCGGGTAGAAGTTTCCTCCTTTGCGCCCGGCATACTCCAATTATACAGATAGCCTTCCACGGGGTTGTCCGCAATGAGCGAGATCGGCGTCCCTGCCTGTGCGGTCTCCGTGCTGGGCGTGAACGATGCGTCGGGAGCGGGCGCAGCACCTACGGCGATGGTGCGGCTCACGCTCTTCTCCGTGCCGTCCTTAGCGACAGCCGTGAGTGTCACGGTTTGCTGGCCTGTTGACGAGAAGGTAAGCGTGGGGCGGGTGGCGATGAGGTTGCTTGCCCCTGCGCCTGCCGCCGTCCATTTCAGCGTCTGCGCGCCGTCGGAGCAGGTGGCGGAGAATGCGGCGGGCACGCCGGCTTTCACTCCTGTGGCGGGCACGTTGATTGCGAGCGTGGAGAGGTCGGCGGATGCCTGTATGGCGGGCTGCGTGCTGCTTACGTTCGTGGCTTTCGAGTCGTGGAGCGTGCCGTGGTTCTTGCCGAGCGCGTTGCGATACTTCGTTTCGCCGTTTTCCGTAATCATGTCGCCCTTGAAGTAGGCAATCAGCCCGTCGGGCAAGCCGGCCTCGCCGTATTCCTTATACATGTCGGCCTGGATTTGTGCGGCCGTGCGTGCCGTGCGCCATATCCGCACCTCTTCCATCCTGCCGTTCATGGCATTGCTCGCCACTGCGCCGGGCTGTGCGAAGCAGAGGTCGCCGAAGCCGCCGATGCCCGAGTAGCTGTCGGAGGTGATGGTGCCCGCCTGCGAGCCGTTGACGTAGACAGTGAAGGTGTTGCCGTCCACCACCACGGCGATGTGCTTCCACGTATTCGTTTTCAGCGTGCCCGCTGCCGTGTTCACGCGGTTGGAGGTGTCCCAGCCTGCGGTGAATGTGCCGTCGGCGTTGGCGTGCATCATAAACTGCCCCCAGCCCGGGCCGGCAGCCTGGTTCCAGTTCGACAGCGTCGTGGGCCGCAGCCAGTATTCTATCGTTGCCTTGTCGTAGCGGCTGTTGAACGCTCCGGGAATGGTGAAGCCCGACTGGTTGAAGTTCATCACCTTGTTCACGCTCGTCGCTGCGGGCACAGTGACCGTGGCCCTGGGGCTTTCGACGTCGCCGTAGAGCGCCGTCACGGCAAACACGTTGCCCGCCGCGTCGCCGAAGTCGTAGGTGCGCTGCGAGGCGGAGAGTGTGGCGAGCAGGTTCGTGCCCTTATATACCTTATATCCTGTCAGCGTGTGGGCGCAGCGCACCGGTGCCGACCACGCCAGCGTTGTGCCCGTGGCGGAGAGATTTTGCGGAGCGTTGTACACCTCACCCTGTATCACCACGGAGATCACCGTCTGGTTGCCGGCGTTCTTGATGTCCACACTGCCGTCGATGGCGAAGGGTGTTTCCAGTCCCTGCTCGTAGTCGATGATGGAGGCATTATAAATATGTCCCGACCCGATGGCCCAACTCTTCGTCTGCACGATGAAGAAATATTTGAGCGGCTGGTCGCCGTAGGGCGCGGTGAGGTCGGTGAGGTCGTAACCAAACTCCATCGGTTCATGGTGCAGTTTGCCGTCGGCCCAGCGTCCGAGCATCGGAATGGCGGGTGCGGGGTTCGTGTTGCCGTAGTTGCCGTCGCCGGCAAACTTGAAGTGCTCGAAGGGCACGGTCACGTCGGGCTCCGTTGCGTTGAGGTCGGCCGATACGCCGGCGCAGAGGAAGAGTTCGCTGCGGCGCGTGTAGTCCATTTTGAGTTTGATGGTACGTTTCGGCGTGTAGCCTTTGCGCACCTTGTAGATTTCGGGCTTCCACCAGGCTGTGCTGCCCAGTTTGCCGTCGCTCGTAAACCATGCACCGCCGTAAGCGTACGGGCAATAGATGAAGCCGTTGTTCATCCAGTTCGCGCCCCACGAGTTCACGATGATCCACGCGCCCACCTCGTCCTTAGCGGTTTCGCCCGCGATGCCGTTGCCGTCGAGGTCAAACTCGAGGCGGTCGTCGTAGCCCACGATTGTGAGGGCGTGGTCCACCGTCGTGCCCCATTTCTTCACATAATTCTTTCCGTCGGCGCCGGCGGCGATGTTTGCGGCGGTAGAGGGCACCATGCCCGCTGTCAGGGCGCTTGCCACGCCGATGCCCGCGATGCCGCCGCTGTGGAAGTCGGTGTCGCCGTTGTGGTTCCACAGCCAGTTCTTCAGCGCCTCGCGTCCCGCCTTGGTGCTCACGTCTTGCGGGAAGTTGCAGGGTGCTTCCATGCGGTTTTGCATGGCGGCGTACCACTTGTCGTAGCCCTGCATCCAGCCGAAGTTGTTGGAGGCGCAGTCCTGGTTGCCGAAGAGCGAGGAGTAGGTCTGTCCGCCGTAGAGGGCGGCGGAGGGCACGCCCACTTTCGTCACGAACTCGTCCTTGCCCGAGTTGCCGTTGGTGAGCAGCCACACGAAGTGGGAGGGATAATAGTTTTCCGCCTTTTTGCCGTCGAGGTTGCGGAAAGAGTTGAGTTCGTGGGTAAACATGTAGCAGATGCGCGATGCCGAACCGCACGAACCGCCCGCCTGGTTAAACACGGGCGGGAAGTGCATCGTTTCCGCGTTGTTCACGTGGTCGGGGCGCGTGGCCGTCACGCCGTTAGTGCTCACCACCTTACGCGGCATGAGCAGCGAGTTGTCTGTGCGCGTCACGGGCGCATAGTCGCGGTACTTGCTGAGATCCACCTCGTATAACTGTGCCGAGGCCGTGAGCGGCGCGGCTGCGAGGCACAGGGCTGCGAGGCGATGAAAAATGTTTTTCATGATGGTTATTTTGGTTTTGATATAATATCTTTTCTTGCCCATTCGGGCGCGTTGATGCTTAATGAAACGCCCTAATCTCTGCAAAGTTATGGATAAAAACCATAAAGCGCAAACTATCAGCGCAGAAAAGGGCGAATATCTTATATGAGCGGGAACTGTATCATATAAGAAGCGCGGCACGGCCTACGCAGACAATTTTTCCTGTCCTATATGATAGTTTTCCCGCTCCTATAAGAAACTTTTCATTATCTGCGCAGAAAAAGTTTGTTACAAACTTTGTAACACATATTACAAAGTTTGTAACACGTGTTAGCAAGTTTGTAATACGCGTTACAAAGTTTGTAATAAAAATTGTCTTGTGGATAGTAAAAACTTTCTGCGCATTCCGTAAAAACTTCCTTGCGGCAAATAAAAAATTCAACGCAGCAAATTCCACGAGTTCCACGTAGTATAGTTGCTGCGCTTGGCCGTGAAAGGCGGAAGGCACGGGCGTGAAACCCCGAAAACACAAAAAAGCGAGCCCCGAGCGCAGCGTTGCTTTCGGGGTTCGCTTTTCAATGCCGGCGCAAGGCCGACATGGCCATGTTCGGTTAGCGCGCGTTTCGCAGAGACCGGTTGATTTCCTCTTGCTCAATCTTCAGCAGATCCATTTCAGTGGGCAGGATAGGCTTAAGTTTGGAAGCGAACTGCGCTTTTGCTTTTGCGGCGGCAGCCTGCACGGGAGAGAGGTAGAAGGTGAAGGCGGTGGTTCCGCTATGACGCAAGAACAAAGCCCACAATTCAACTCTCAAATCCTACAATTATCGCTCAAATATCATACAGATTAACTCACATATCGTACATATAATTAAGAACCAATAAATTAAATAGATACTATTTTCGCGGCTTTATAAGGCGGAAATGGGGAAAAAGCGAGATATTTGTATCGGAATTTCCAAACTTGCCTACCTGCCAACCCGTCTACTCGTCTACTAAAAATCTCTTAACGATGCTTAGAACGCTGCTTAGTTTCATACCATTCTATGTGTGCCTATTCTGGCTGATTGCCTTTATCGCGCACTATAGGAAGAGCGACCTGCCCAAAAAGATATTGACATTTTTTCTGGGCACATGCACCGTGCTCTATCTATGCCATGGGCTTTACTTCACCGTGGGGCTGCCGCACGAGATGGAGAGTCTCTGGACGCTGTGCTCGCTGTCGGTTTATCCGCTTTACTACATCTATATCTGCCACCTTGTGTCGCGGCCGAAAGCGTCGCGCAGGTTGCTCCTCATACTGCTGCCCGGCACCGCCGTGGCGGCAGCAAAATATCTCTTCCCGGGCGATGCGGCGGACGAGGCACGCAAGTTGCTCTTTGCCGTTCAGGTTTTCGCCGTAGTCTATTTCGGATATCGCAAACTTCGTGCCTTCGACCGAGAGATAGCCAATGTGTATGCCGATACAGAAGGGCGCGACACATCGGCCGTGAAGCATCTGCTCATCGCGTTCATGATGACGTCGCTGTGCTCGGCCGTGGCAAATGCTTTGGGCAAGCAATACTTTGCACAGAGCGATTGGCTGGTGCTGGGCATTTTCACCCCATTCTCCGCGATGCTCTTCGCGTTGAGTTACATCGGGTTTACCCGCGATTTCTCTTTCGAGCAGTTTGCCGCCGACAGAGAGGAGGACTCAGAGGAGCCTGCCGACAGCGCGCCGGCCGTTGAGAGAAGCGAGGCGGGGAGAAGCGTGGAACGGCTCCTTACCGCCCAAAAACTGTATCTCACCCCGAACATCAAGATCGGCGACGTGGCAAGAGCCTCGGGTATTTGCCGCACCTATGTGTCAAACTACATCAATCAAACAAAGGGCATGTCGTTCTCCGACTATATCAACAGCCTGAGAATAGACCATGCGAAGATGCTCCTGACTTCAAACACTGAAAACGTGAAAATATCTGCCATCGCCGCGCAATCGGGCTTCTCAAGCGAGCAATCTTTCTATCGCAATTTCCACAAGTTTACAGGTATGAAACCATTGGAATGGCTGAAGGCGCAGCGCGCGGGGACGAAATAATAATGCCGGTAAAAATGCGCCAGGGGAAGCAGGGGCGTAAAAACGGCCGCTGCGTGCAGTTCGCGCGGCGGAAGAATTTGCAAGGCCGCGAAATTTCATTATCTCGTATGAAAATCGTAATTTTGCAGACATATAATATTTACAAAAGCCCTTTTGTCACCCCTTATGAAGATTTTGTTTTTCCGCACACCCGCCGGCAGCGTCATTGCCACGCAGGTGGACCACATGCTTTCGGAAGAAGAAAGCAAGAAATTGTGCTGGCTTTACGGCAACGCCGAATTGCTTGAACATGAAACGCTCGCAGGACGCTTTGCCGGCCCGCGACGCGAAATGATAACGCCTTGGAGCACCAATGCCGTGGAGATCACCCAAAACATGAACCTCTGCGGCATTGCGCGTATTGAGGAGTTCTTTTCCGTGCCCGACGATGCCGCCGACGACTGCTGCGACCCGATGTTGCAACGCCTCTACGACGGACTGGATCAGGACATCTTCACCGTGCACCACACGCCCGCGCCCATCATCTACATCGAAGACCTCGAAACCTACAACGAGCAGGAAGGCCTCGCCCTCTCGCCCGCCGAGATAGAGTATCTCCACGGCGTGGAAGAGCAACTCGGGCGGAAACTCACCGACTCCGAGGTGTTTGGCTTCGCGCAAATCAACTCCGAGCACTGCCGCCACAAAATCTTCGGCGGCTCGTTCATCATCGACGGCAAGGAAATGCCCTCCTCGCTCTTCGCGATGATCAAGAAAACCACGCAGGAAAATCCGCATAAGATAGTCTCTGCCTACAAGGACAACGTGGCGTTTGCCGAAGGTCCGCGCATCGAGCAATTTGCTCCGAAGGACCACTCCACGTCCGACTATTTCGCCGTGACGGACATCGACAGCGTGATTTCCATCAAGGCCGAAACCCACAACTTCCCCACCACCGTGGAGCCCTTCAACGGCGCGTCGACGGGTACGGGCGGTGAAATTCGCGACCGCATGGGCGGCGGCGTGGGTTCCTGGCCGATAGCCGGCACGGCGGTCTACATGACCTCATACCGCTCCCCGCTCGCCACCTCATCCACCGAGAGCACCCATACGCTCGCCCCGCGCCCCTGGCTCTACCAGACGCCAGAGCAAATCCTCATCAAGGCCTCCAACGGCGCGTCGGACTTCGGCAATAAGTTCGGCCAGCCCCTCATCACGGGGTCCGTGCTCACCTTCGAACACGCCGAGAACGGCGAGCAGTACGGCTACGACAAAGTGATTATGCTGGCCGGCGGCGTGGGTTACGGCACGCGCCGCGACTGCCTGAAAGGCACGCCGCAGAAGGGCAACAAGGTAGTGGTGGTTGGCGGCGACAACTATCGCATCGGACTGGGCGGCGGCTCCGTGTCGTCGGTCGAGACGGGACGCTATTCGAGCGGCATCGAGCTCAACGCCGTGCAGCGCGCCAATCCCGAGATGCAAAAGCGTGCCAACAACCTCGTCCGCGCCCTTTGCGAGGAGGAGGTGAATCCCGTGGTGTCGATCCACGACCACGGTTCGGCAGGCCACGTGAACTGCCTCTCGGAACTCGTGGAGGAATGCGGCGGCCGCATCGACATGGCAGCACTGCCTATCGGCGACCCCACGCTCTCGGCCAAGGAAATCATTGCCAACGAGAGCCAGGAACGCATGGGCCTGCTCATTCAGGAGGAACACCTCGACCACGTGCGCAAAATTGCCGAGCGCGAGCGCGCCCCGATGTACGTGGTGGGCGAGACGACCGGCGACGCGCACTTCTCGTTTGTGCAGGCCGACGGGCAGCGACCCTTCGACCTCGACGTGGCGCAGATGTTCGGGCATTCGCCCAAGACGGTGATGACCGATGAAACCGTGGAACGCCGCTACGAGGACGTGAAATACTCCGTATCAGAATTAGACGAATATATCAACAACGTGCTCTGCCTCGAAGCCGTGGCCTGCAAGGACTGGCTCACGAATAAGGTGGACCGCAGCGTGACGGGCAAGGTGGCGTTCCAGCAGACGCAGGGCGAATTGCAACTGCCCTTGGCAGACTGCGGCGCCGTGGCGCTCGACTATCGCGGCCGCAGCGGCATTGCCACCGCCATTGGCCATGCCCCGCAGGCAGGGCTTATCGACCCCGCTGCAGGTTCCGTGCTGGCCGTGGCAGAGAGCCTTACCAACCTCGTGTGGGCGCCGCTGGCAGAAGGGCTCGACAGCGTGAGCCTCTCCGCCAACTGGATGTGGCCCTGCCGTGCGCAGAAGGGCGAGGACGCACGCCTCTATGCCGGCGTGAAGGCCTTGTCGGACTTCTGTATCGCCCTTAAAGTAAATGTGCCTACGGGCAAAGACTCGCTCTCCATGACACAGAAATATCCCGACGGCACGAAGGTGGTGTCGCCGGGCACGGTCATCGTGAGCGCGGGCGGCGAGGTGAGCGACGTGCGCCGCGTCGTCGGTCCTGTGGTCAATGCCGACTGCATGGCTTCCACGCTCTATCACATCGACTTCTCCTACGACAGCCAGCGACTCGGCGGCTCCGCTTTCGCCCAAAGCCTCGGCTACCTGGGAAGCGCCGCGCCCACCGTGGCTAACCCCGAATATTTCCGCGATGCGTTCAACGCCGTGCAGCAACTCGTGAAGGAAGGTCTCGTGCTCGCTGGCCACGACATCTCAGCCGGCGGCCTGATTACCTGCCTTTTGGAAATGTGTTTCGCCAACACAGAGGGCGGTCTCGACATCAACCTCGACGGCTTCGGCACGAGCGACCTCATCCACGCGCTCTTCGCCGAAAATCCCGGCGTAGTGGTGCAAGTGGCCGATGAGAACAAGGAGGCGTTCGAAGACATCATGGGAGAAGCCGGCGTGGCATATATGGCCATCGGCCGCCCGTCGGAAGAACGCCAGATTATGGTGGAGAAAGACGGCAAGACCTATCAGTTCCTCATCGACTATCTGCGCGACGTGTGGTATGCCACGTCGTGCGAACTCGATGAAAAGCAGAGCATGAACGGCTGCGCCCGCCTGCGCTTCGAAAACTATAAGCAGCAGCCCCTCACCCTCGACATCAAGCACAACTCCTTGGACGGCAGACTCTTTGCCGGCACCTTCGCGCAACTGGGCATCGACCCCGACCGCCGCACGCCCTCCGGCGTGAAGGCCGCCATTATCCGCGAAAAGGGTACGAACGGCGAGCGCGAAATGGCATACGCCCTCTATCTCGCAGGCTTCGACGTGAAGGACGTGATGATGACCGACCTCATCACCGGCCGCGAGACGCTCGACGACATCAACATGATCGTCTTCTGCGGCGGCTTCTCCAACTCCGACGTGCTTGGCTCCGCAAAGGGCTGGGCGGGCGCGTTCCTCTTCAACCCCAAGGCAAAGGCTGCGCTCGACCGCTTCTATGCGCGTCGCGACACGCTCTCGCTCGGCGTGTGCAACGGTTGCCAACTGATGATAGAACTGGGGCTCATCAATCCCGAGCACACAGAGCGTGCCCGAATGCTCCACAACGATTCCCATAAGTTCGAGAGCGCGTTTGTGGGCGTGCACGTGCCGCAGAACGAGAGCGTGATGTTCGGTTCGCTGAGCGGCGACACGCTCGGCATCTGGGTGGCGCACGGCGAGGGCAAGTTCAGTCTGCCGCTGCCTGAAAGCGCCTACAACGTGGTGCTGAAATATGCCTACGATGCTTATCCCGCCAACCCCAACGGCAGCGATTACGCCGTGGCAGGCATTGCCAGTCCCGACGGACGCCATCTCGCCATGATGCCCCACTTGGAGCGTGCCTTCTATCCCTGGCAGAATCCCTACTACCCCGCCGCTCGCCGCAGCGAGGACGTGACGCCGTGGATGGAAGCCTTTGTGAATGCCCGCAAATGGGTGGAGGCGCATAAGGAGGCCTAAATTAGGGCTTTTTAGACAAAGACAATCAAAACCGCTTGCCCCGTGTGAAGCCCACGGGCACGCCGCCAGTAGGGGCGTTTTGCAAAACGCCCGGAAATCGGTTAACTGCATTAGTCATGCCTTTCGGCGTACACGGCGGGTGTTGAACGCCCCTACTCCGATAAGGCGAGCGATAGCACACACAGGACAAGCAAGCGGCTTTGATTGTTTTTGCCAAAAAAACAATCACCAGAAAAATAAGAAACACACGATATATGAATTATCAATGGAATTTCAAGACGGCTTCGGTGCAGGACGCCGCAGCGGCGGCGCAGTTGGCTGCCGATATAGGCATACATCCCGCACTCGGTAGCCTGCTCTTGGAACGGGGCATTCGCGACGCGGCGGCGGCGCGGCGCTTTTTCCACCCCCAGCTCTCCGAACTCCACGACCCCTTTCTCATGAACGACATGCAGACGGCCGTGGAGCGCATCAACAAGGCACTGGCGGGCAAGGAGCGCATACTCGTCTACGGCGACTACGACGTGGACGGCTGCACCGCCGTGGCACTCGTGTATAAGTTCCTGCGCCAATTCTGCTCCAACATCGACTACTATATCCCCGACCGATACGAGGAGGGCTACGGAATCTCTAAAAAAGGAATAGACTTCGCGGCTGCCACGGGCGTGCGCCTCATCATCGTGCTCGACTGCGGCATTAAGGCTGTGGAGGAGATTGCCTACGCCAAAAGCCTCGGCGTGGACTTCATCATCTGCGACCACCACGTGCCCGACAGCGAGTTGCCCGAAGCCGTGGCCATACTCAACCCCAAGCGCACCGACAACCGCTATCCCGACACCAACCTCTCGGGCTGCGGCGTGGGCTTCAAACTGATGCAGGCCTTCGCCCAGAGCAACGGCATAGCGCAGGGACGGCTCGTGCCCCTGCTCGACCTCTGCGTGGTGAGCATCGCCTCCGACATCGTGCCCATTACGGGCGAAAACCGCATACTCGCCTATCACGGCCTGCGCAGCCTGAACACCAACCCCGGCACGGGGCTTCGCGCCATAATCGAAGTGTGCGGACTGGGCGACCGCGAACTGACGATGAACGACATCATCTTCAAAATAGGCCCGCGCATCAACGCCTCGGGACGTATGCAGAGCGGCGGCGAGGCCGTGGCGCTGCTGGTGGAAAACGACTTCGCCGAGGCTATGGAGCAGGCGGAGCGCATCAACCTCTACAACGAGGCACGCAAGGACCTTGACCGGCAGATGACGGAGGAGGCCGTGGAACTCGTGCGCGACCTCCCGGGGCTGGACGACCGCCGCGCCGTGGTGATTTACAACGAAGAGTGGCACAAGGGCATTATCGGCATCGTGGCCTCGCGCCTCACCGAGCAGTACTACCGCCCCGCCGTGGTGCTCACGCGCAGCGAGGACCTGGCCACGGGCTCGGCGCGCAGCGTGTCGGGCTTCGACGTTTACAAGGCCGTGCAGAGTTGCGAGGATTTGCTGGAAAATTTCGGCGGGCACACGTATGCCGCAGGCCTGTCGATGAAGGTGGCAAACGTGCCCGAGTTCTCCCGCCGCTTCGAAGCCTACGTGGCGGAGCACATCAAGGACGAGCAGACGCAGGCCACGCTCGACGTGGACGCCGTGCTGGATTTCAAGGACGTGAATTTCGACTTCTACCGGCAACTCAAACGCTTCGCGCCCTTCGGCCCCGGCAATGAGCGGCCGGTTTTCTGCACTTTCCGCGTCTACGACTACGGCACGAGCAAGGTGGTGGGGCGCGGGCAGGAGCACATCAAACTCGAACTCGTGGACAACAAGAGCAACACCGTGATGAACGGCATCGCCTTCGGCCAAAGCTCGCAGGCAAGGCTCATCAAGACGAAGCAGGCCTTCGACATCGTTTATTCGATAGAGGAAAACACCCACAAGCGCGGCGACGTGCAGTTGCAAATCGAGGACATCCGCCCAAGTTCCTGAGATGCTTCCCCCATGTGATAACATATCTTTCCCCGACAGCAAGGAACTGCCCGAATGCTTCGGGCGCGTCTTTGCCGATATACCTTTCGCGCCGGAAGACCGCCCCGCGCCGCCCTATTGCGTGCCGTTTTTTGAGGGCAGAAAGGACGAAGTGCGCAGCGGCGTGCTTTACGGCCACGCTTCCGAATTTTATCTCAACAACTATTACCCCGTGATAAACGGGGAGCAGGGCGATGCAACCGAAAACTACAACCCCGCCGAGCCGCCCTCCGACGACGATTGCCGCCGCCGCCTCAAAGAAATTTGGGGCTACGACGATTTTCGCGGCATTCAGCTCGACATCATTCGCAGCATTCTGCGCGGCAACGACACGCTCGGCCTCATGCCCACGGGCGGCGGCAAGAGCATCACATTTCAGTTGCCTGCCATGATGATGCCCGGCGTGTGCCTTGTCGTCACGCCGCTCATCTCCCTGATGGTCGACCAAGTGGAGCATCTGCTTCGCCGGGGCATCCGCGCCGCCGCCATTCACTCGGGGCTGAGCCGCGAGGACATTGTCACTATCCTCGAAAATGCCATCTTCGGGGCTTATAAATTCTTATACGTATCGCCCGAGCGGCTGGCCTCCGAACTCTTTTTGAAGAAAGCATCGCGTATTCCCGTTTCTTTCATTGCTGTGGACGAGGCGCACTGCATCTCGCAGTGGGGCTACGATTTCCGTCCCCACTACCTGCGCATTGCCGAATTGCGCAAATTGCTGCCTTGTCCAGTGCTTGCCCTCACCGCCACGGCGACCACCGAGGTGGTGGACGACGTGATGGAGCGCCTCGCCTTTCGCAGCAAGTGCGTCTGCCGCATGAGTTTCGCACGGAAAAACCTGCGCTACGTGGTGCGCCGCGCTGACGACAAGACAAAAGAGTTGCTGCACATCTTGCGCAGCGTGCCTGGCAGCGCGGTGGTGTACACCCGCAGCAGGAAAGGCACGCGCGAGTTGGCGGCCGTGCTCAATCAGGAAGGGATTGACGCGCATTTTTACCACGCCGGCCTATCGCCCCTCGACAAGGAACTGCGGCAGAAGGACTGGATGGCGGGGCGCGTGCGCGTCATGGTGGCCACCAACGCTTTCGGCATGGGCATCGACAAGCCAGATGTTCGCCTCGTGGCGCACATGGACCTGCCCGACTCTGTCGAGGCATACTTCCAGGAGGCGGGGCGTGCCGGGCGCGACGGCGCGACGGCGTATGCCGTGCTGCTCTACAACAACGGCGACCGCACGAAGATGCGTCGACGCATACCCGACACCTTCCCCGAGAAAGACTACGTGCGCGGCGTTTATGAGAATCTATGCTGCTTTCTGCAAGTGGCCCTCGGCGATGGGCGCGGCGTGACCTACGAGTTCAGTCTTTCGGAGTTTTGCCGCCGCTTCCGCCTCTTTCCCGTGCCTGTGGAGAGTGCGTTGCAGCTGCTCACGCGGGCGGGCTATATCAACTACCGCGACGAGAACGATGAAACCGTGTCGCGCCTCATGTTCCTCGTCACGCGCGATGCCCTCTACGACCTCCACTTCCTGCCGCGCGAGGAAGACCGCGCCCTGCGTGCCGTGCTGCGCCTCTACGGCGGCGTGTTTGCCGAGTATGTGCAGATAGAGGAGAAGCGGCTCGCTATGGTTTCGGGACTGACGGGCGACGAGGTGTACGAGGCCCTCAAAGCCCTGACGCGCCGCCGCGTGCTCCACTATGTGCCTCGCAAGCGCGTTTCGCGCGTCACTTTTACGCTGCGCCGCCTCGAGCGCGAGGAAATCAGCCTGATGCCCGACATCTACGACACGCGCCGCGAGCAATACGTGCGCCGCGTGGAGAGTATCCTCAGTTATGCCGAAACTACGGGCGTGTGCCGCAGCCGCCTGCTCTTGGACTATTTCTCCGACCCCTCCGCCGCCGACTGCGGGCATTGCGATGCTTGCGTGGCCCGCCGCGCCCTAGATGAGGCGGCCTCTGCGATAGAGCCTGACTGCTCGCCCGAGGCGTTGGCAGAGACCTATGCCGCCATTTTGGCGGACGGCACGCCCCGCCCCGCCGATGCCCTGCCCCACGACGGCATTCCCTCCGACGTGCACCGCGCCGCCGTGCGCCTGCTCGTTGCAGACGGCCGAGCCGCGCTCGACCCCGCTACGATGACTCTACTCGTGAGACCTTGATTTATTATTATTATTTCTGTCCTTTTTCCTAAAAATACGGGGCTGTGTCCAAATTCAGACACAGCCCCGTGGCTTATCAGAGGTTTGCCCTCAGGCGGGCTTTTATTTCACAAGCACTTTGAGCGATTGGCTGCCGCTCTTCACTACGTAAACGCCGGGTGTTACGGGCAGTTCGCTGCGCGTAGCAGAGGTATTGACCAACTGCGTGCCGCCGGCGTTGTAAACGCTTATGGCCTTGCCGGAGGGATTGAGCACGAAGAGCTTGCCACCCTTGGCGTAGGCATCGAAGGCCTTGGCCTCGGCCGTGGCTTTGCTGATGCCTTCGGCAGTGTACTCGGTGAAGTTGATGTCGTAGAGGTAGAGGTATTCGGAATAAGCGGGCGAGTAAGCATAGAAGCCGTAGAAATATGTGCCGCTATTCGTAATGGTGACGGGCAGGGTATAGGTGGCGATGCGGTTCTCCTCGTCTATTGTTGGCACTTCGGGAAGGTCGAGCAGTTCGTAGTCAAACTCTTCGGGGTCCTTGCCGTGGCCGAACATCACTTTCAATGCTTCGGGGAAATTCTCGTTCGAGGAGAAGGTGCTGAACGTGAGCGCGTAGTCCTTCTTGGCTTCAAGGCTGAGGCCCGGCGAGATAAACCAGTCGTCAGCGCCGAGCTGGTAGTTGTAGGGATAAACCGCCGCGCCGGAGCTGCTGTCGTGCGACCACGTGTAGCCGTCGTGGTTCTCGTCGAGAATGGTGTAATAATTGAACATCTCGTCGGACGTGGTGAAGATGCCGCCGTAAGGGGGCGTGAGCGGTGCGCCCACAACTACCGTGTTGCTGCGTTCACCCTTGATTTCAAGGCCGTCGGAGCAGGAATATACGGCATAGAAGTAGTAGGAATAATCCGCGCCGTGGCTCTCGGTGAAGGTGCGCTCGGTGAGACCCGTTGCTACCTTCACCTTATCGGGATAGCGCACTACGTTGTAAGTGACCTTAGAGGCATCGTATGCCTTGCCGTTGATGCCCAGTTCGGGCGCGTCCCAAGTGACAGTGGTGGTGAGGTCGCCGTTGTCGGTGAGTTTGATGTTGGCAGGCGCATCGGGCATATCGTAGCCCACGAGGAAGGTACGCTCGATGGCCACGCTGGTGCCAGCGGCGTTGGAGGCGGTGAGCGTCACGGTGTGCAGGCCGTTGAACGACTCGATGTGGCGGTTCACCGTTTCGCCGGGCTGGGCAGTGCCGGTGAGTTCCATCACTTCTTCCTCAACCACGGAGTAGTGCAGCGTGCCGGCGAGCGGCGAGCCGTCGTAGCACGTGGTGGGCATCTTGAAGGAAATAGTGCCCGTGACGAGGCCTTCGCCGTCTGGTTCATAATTGAAGTCAGAGGGAGAGGCGGGCACGCTCATCGCAGGCTCTTCGAAGTATGCGCCGGAAACGGCCATAATGTTCGTGGCCCAGGTGCGCAGTGTGGCTGTGCAACTCACGGGGTCGAGCTCGAAGACGGGGGCGTACTGCGTGCCGAGTGCTGCGCTCGAACTGCCGAGCATCCAGAAGAGTTTGCCCGTGGCGTTGTCGAAGAAGAGCGACTGGCGGTATTTCATATTAACCAAGAAATCCTCGGTCATCAAGTTGCGTGCCTGGATTTCTCCCATTTCCACAATTTCGCCGGTTTCTTTGTTGATGCGGCCAATGTAGTTGTACTGGCCGCCCGTCTTGTAGTCTTCTACCAAATAGACGCAGACGAGCACGCCCTTGCTGTCGCAGCCGATGGCGAGGTAACGCTTGTTGGGGTCAAGTCCCGTGCCGAGGCGCTGCATAGCACCCGTTGCGGGGTCTACCACGGCGAGCCAGTCGTTAGTGTAGTCGCGGCCGATGGCAAAGATTTTCTCCGTGACGGGGTCGTAGGCGAGGGCGCGGGTGGTGCATTCAGCGTTAGAGGGCAGGCGATGCTCGCTAATCGTGGCGAGCGTCTTGGCATCCATCACGCGCCAAACGGGCACTTCTTCCTGAATGTCGTTGCGATAGTCGTAGGCATTGGTGTAAAGCTTGCCGTCCCAATAAACCACGCCGCCGGCAAAGAGCATTTCGTAGTCGGGCGAGGCAAGGTTGGGCTGGTATTGCTTGGCAGGGTCCATTTTGAAGATGCCGTTGGGGCTGCTGGTATACTCATCAATCAAGCCCTGCGTAACTGCGCAGTAGAGATTTACGCCCTCCGCCCCGAGGCGTTCGTGATAGGGCGTGGTGAAAGTGAGGTCGGCGTTAATGCTGTCTTTCAATACCTCCTCTGCGGGCTCGGTGTAGGAGATTTCTTCCTCTTCTGTGCCTGCCGCCGTGGCCTCAATGTAATAAAGTTCCACGTTGCGCACTAACAGTTGATTCTTTACCATAGTGGCGTGGAACGCGAAATAGGCTTCGCCGTCCTCGTTGGGCACGAACTGGCTGGTTTCGTAGTCGCCCCAACCGTTCTGCTCAACGCCCGTATGCGTATATACCACCTGCGTTTGCGCTGCTACCGTGGCGGCATTGCCCACCGTTACTTCCATATTGGCAGGGTAGCCTACATTGGTCTTGATTTGATATTTCAGGATGTAGCGCTTGCCTTTCTCCACGTTGGCGACGGGCGTGATGAGCCAGTCGTCGGCGGTGGCGGCGTAGGGAATGTAGGCTGAGCCGTAGTCGTATGCCCACACTGCACCCTTGTTGTCGTTGTTGATGACCGTCCATTCGGCAAAGGCCGCCTTGGTGCTCAAAGAGAACGATTTGAGTTTCACGGGGTCGCCGAGCACGTCCTCGAGGCTGATTGTCTTGTCGGCGCGGGCGGAGATTTGCGTGTCGTTGCGGAAGGCGATGCCGAAACGCGTTTGGCCGCTTGCGGCGGCAGGCGTGATTTCGTAGGAAGCCTCCACGCCCGGCGTGATGTCCTCGATAGTTGTAAGTTGCTGCTCGTCTTGATAGACGTTTGCGGTGAGTTTTCCTTGCAGGAGCGCGCCCTCGGTGTCGCGTTTGGGGGCGATCCATTTGAGTTTCACCTTGCCCGTTGCGCCGTTGTGGGACGCCGTGAAGGCTGAGGCAATTTGCGGGCACTGCTTGTTGGTGAGCGTCACCTTGACGGCTTTAATGGAAATAAGACCGTTGCCGGCTGTCGAGGTGAGTTTGAAACCGAGATAGAAAGTGCCCGACATCGGCGCAACGAAGTGGCACTTACGCGTCACGGTACCGGCGTGCACGTTGATGGTCTCCTCGGCACGGAGCTGCGTGAGGTTGTCCAACGTGGGGGTAGTCGAGAGATAGAGTTGGAGCTGGTCGGGACCGAATGCGCCGCGCTGCGCCACGGTGTACTCGATGACGTAGTCGCTGCTGTTTTTGAGCGTGAACTCGGGCGTGAAAGTCCAGTCCTCGGCGGGCGTGGTTGTGGCAAGTCCGTTGTAGACCATTCCCTTGAGGTTTTCCTGCGTGCCCCAAGTGTTGCCGTCGCCGTTGCCGTCGATAATGGTCCAGCCGGCATCGGTCGTGCCTTCGCGGAAGTCTTCCCAAAGCACGTCTTTAGACGACTGCGCACTGACTGGCAGCATCAGCAGCCAGCCTAAGACGAAAAGCGTAAAGTTTCTCATGTTGGTTGTTATGGTTGATAAATATTTGTTTTGTGTTGAAATCGTTTCCTAAAATGATGCTTTTGCACCGCAAATGTACTGATTTTCCTTCAATTTTCCACGTTTCATATAAGAAAGGCGGCATTTTGCACCAGTAAATCGTACAAATAATAAAGAAATAAGCCCCACAAGTTTATGCGGGGCTTATTATTGGCGTTAGGCAACGCCTTAGAAGGAGGATGCTGTTACTACACCTTGATTTCAACTTCCACGCCGCAGGGCAATTCGAGTTTCATCAGGGCATCAACGGTCTTAGACGTTGAGCTGTAGATGTCGATGAGGCGCTTGTAGGTTGAGATTTCAAACTGCTCGCGGCTCTTCTTGTTTACGAACGTACTGCGGTTAACGGTGATGATGCGCTTGCGGGTGGGGAGGGGGATAGGACCGCTCACGATAGCGCCCGTAGCCTTCACGTTTTTCACGATCTTCTCAGCCGACTTTTCGACGAGCGTGTGATCGTAGCTTTTCAGCTTGATGCGAATTTTTTGACTCATTGTATTGTTTGTTATTGATATTAGGCTTGCGGGTAGCAGGCTAAGAGTCATTCGTTAGCCTGCCCCCTTACAAACTATTTTTATTTAATGAGATCTACGCGACCCTTAACTTCTTCGAGCACAGCCTTGGCGATGCTGCTGGAAACGGGAGCGTGGTGGTCGTACTGCATGGAGCTGGTGGCACGGCCGGAAGTGATGGTACGCAGAGCGGTTACGTAGCCGAACATTTCTGCCAGGGGCACCATTGCTTTCACGATACGTGCACCGCTGCGGCTGCTTTCCATGCCTTCCACCTGACCGCGACGCTTGTTCAAGTCGCCAATCACGTCACCCATGTTTTCTTCGGGCGTTACAACTTCGAGCTTCATAATCGGCTCCATAAGCACGGGGCCAGCCTGTGCGCAAGCGTTCTTGTAAGCCTGGAGGGCTGCGATTTCAAACGAGAGCTGGTCGGAGTCAACGGGGTGGAACGAACCGTCGAGCAGTTCTACCTTGAGGCTGTCGAGGGGATAGCCGCCGAGCACACCGCTCTTCATGGCGTTCTCAAAGCCCTTCTGAACAGAGGGGATGAATTCCTTAGGAATGTTACCGCCAGTCACCTTGTTCACGAATTGCAGGCCGCCTTCCTTGAAGTCTTCGTCTACGGGACCTACGTTTACGATGATATCGGCAAACTTACCGCGACCACCCGACTGCTTCTTGTAGACCTCGCGGAGGTTGACAGTCTTCGTGATGGCTTCCTTATAGTTAACCTGAGGCTTACCCTGGTTACATTCAACCTTGAACTCGCGCTTCAGACGGTCGATAATGATATCGAGGTGCAACTCACCCATACCCGAGATAACGGTCTGACCGCTCTGCTCGTCGGTACGTACGGTAAAGGTGGGGTCTTCTTCGGCGAGCTTGGCAAGACCGTTGGAGAGCTTGTCGAGGTCTTTCTGCGTCTTGGGCTCAACGGCGATACCGATAACGGGATCGGGGAAGTCCATAGATTCGAGAATGATGGGTGCATCTTCGTCGGCAAGCGTGTCGCCGGTGCGGATGTCCTTGAAACCTACGCCTGCGCCGATGTCGCCTGCGCCGATTACCTCAACGGGGTTCTGGTGGTTGGAGTGCATCTGGAAGAGGCGGCTTACGCGTTCCTTCTTGCCAGAGCGTACGTTGTAAACGTAAGAACCGGCTTCCACCTTACCCGAGTAAACGCGGAAGAAGGTGAGACGACCTACGTACGGGTCGGTAGCAATCTTGAACGCCAAAGCAGCGGTCTTTTCGTCTTCGCTGGGCTTACGGTCTTCCTCTTCGCCCGTCTCGGGGTTCGTACCCTTGATGTTGGGCGTGTCAAGCGGAGAGGGGAGGAACATGCAGACGTAGTCGAGCAGCGTCTGTACACCCTTGTTCTTGAACGAAGAACCGCAGGTCATAGGAACGATGTCGAGCGCGAGCGTACCCTTACGGATAGCGGCGATGATTTCTTCTTCCGTGAGGCTGTCGGGATCTTCGAAATATTTCTCCATGAGGGTCTCGTCCTGCTCTGCAGCGAGCTCGATCATCTTGCCGCGCCATTCCTCGCATTCTGCGAGCATGTCAGCGGGAATTTCTTCGATGTCGTATTCTGCGCCCATAGTCTCATCGTGCCAAAGGATAGCCTTCATCTTGATGAGGTCAACGATGCCCTTGAACTTTTCTTCTGCACCGATAGGTACGGCAACGACACAAGGAGTTGCGCCGAGCACATCCTTCATCTGGCGCACAACTTCGAAGAAGTCGGCACCGGAGCGGTCCATCTTGTTCACGTAGCCGATACGGGGTACGTTGTATTTGTCAGCCTGACGCCAAACCGTTTCACTCTGAGGCTCTACGCCGCCCACTGCGCAGTAGGTAGCAACAGCGCCGTCGAGCACGCGGAGCGAACGTTCTACCTCAGCGGTGAAGTCTACGTGTCCCGGAGTGTCAATAAGGTTGAACTTATACTTGTTGCCATTCCAAGTCCAATAGGCGGTGGTGGCAGCAGAAGTGATGGTGATACCGCGCTCCTGCTCTTGCGCCATCCAGTCCATGGTTGCGCCGCCGTCGTGCACTTCACCGATTTTGTGCGTCTTACCCGTATAGAAAAGGATACGCTCCGACGTGGTAGTCTTACCGGCGTCGATGTGCGCCATAATACCGATATTGCGGGTCAGGTGTAAGTCTTGCTTTGCCATTGTCTTAGTCTACGGATTAAAATCTGAAGTGAGCGAAAGCACGGTTAGCCTCGGCCATACGGTGCATATCTTCTTTTCTCTTGAATGCGCCGCCCTGTTCGTTGTAAGCGTCCATAATTTCGGCAGCGAGCTTGTCGGCCATGGTTTTGCCGCCGCGCTTGCGTGCGTAACCGATCATGTTCTTCATTGAAACGGACTCTTTGCGGTCGGGGCGGATTTCCGTAGGAACTTGGAACGTGGCACCGCCGATACGACGGCTCTTTACTTCCACCTGCGGCGTAATCTTGTCGAGGGCTGCCTTCCAAATTTCGAGGGCGGTCTTTTCTTGATCCTTCATCTTCTCGCCTACGATGTTGAGGGCGTTGTAGAAGATTTCGTAAGAAATGTTTTTCTTACCGTCGTACATCAGGTGGTTCACAAACTTGGAAACCTTGACGTCGCCGAAGACGGGATCCGGGAGGATCTGTCTTTTCTTAGGTTTTGCTTTTCTCATTGTTGTTGTTAGTTTTGATTTGTTTAGGCTGCTGTTAAGTTCTTCAATTCCCCTTCGGGAGATTTACTCAACCTCGAGCAAACCAATTCTTTCATAATAATAAGATGATGGCGTCCTCGCTTACTTCTTAGCTGCTTTGGGACGCTTTGCGCCGTACTTGGAGCGGCGCTGCGTGCGGTTGGCAACACCGGCGGTATCGAGCGTACCGCGAACGATGTGGTAGCGCACACCCGGAAGGTCTTTCACACGGCCGCCGCGAACGAGCACGATGCTGTGTTCCTGCAAATTGTGGCCTTCGCCAGGGATGTAGGAGTTCACTTCCTTAGAGTTTGTCAGACGCACACGGGCAACTTTACGCATTGCCGAGTTAGGTTTCTTAGGCGTGGTGGTGTAAACACGCACACAGACGCCACGACGCTGGGGGCAAGAGTCGAGCGCCGGAGATTTGCTCTTGTCGGCGGCTACGCTTCTGCCTTTTCTTACCAATTGCTGAATTGTAGGCATTTGTTTGATTTTTAATTTGTTATTATTGTATTTTCGTTGTTTTCATAGGAGAGAAAAGTGTACAATGCACCTTTCGGGCGGCAAAGTTACAAAGTTTTTTCCTTTCTAACAAGGGCAAAACGCGCTTTTCTTATAGGATAACTGGCAAAAGGCGCAGAGAATAATACCGAGAATAAGGGATAATAATAACAGAAGAAAGACCAAAAAGGCGCGTCCTCTTTGGTCTTTCTGAATATAGAGTTCAATTTTTAGCCTGTTGCTTGTTCAATGGCGGAAAGTATGTTTGCCGCCGTATTCCTTTGCTTGTTTCAAGCGTAGATTTACTGCTGAAAACTGCGGGGCGGGGAGCATTGCTGCTGGGGCGGCGAGGCGTGCCGGCAGGGCTTCGATGCCAATTTCCGAGACGGGGCGGGCGTTGGCTTTGTCGAAGGTTACGAGCAGGCGTTTCAGCACGCCGTCAATGCCGTCGGCATCGGCGGCAAAATAGAGGAAGGTGCAGGTGGTCCAATCGGCTTTGAACGTTTTGCTTTCCACGTTTATGCTGCCGGCTTGCAGCACGGCCCTTTTGGTTTCCTCGTCGGGATAGAGCGTTTCGTCGGTGAGGTCGCCCTTTGCCAGTGCTATCGCCCAGGAGGTTGCCGTTTCGTTGGGCGTGAGGCGCGTCTGTACCAAAACCTTGCCTTGATAGCCGGCATAGGTTTCGGGATCTGCTTCATAGAGCGCATCGCCGTCGAAATAGCGATAACTGAGGCTGACGGCGGCATCGGAGGGCAGCTCGGTCTGCGTGACGAAGCGCTTTTTGGTCACGGCTCCGGCGGCAGAGCCGTCGGGGTTCATGGCGTACACATATATATAATATGGTGTCTCGGGCGTCAGTCCTGATTCTTCAAGCGCGATGTCGCCCGCGAAGGTCACTTTCTGCACGAGTTCCGCCACGTCCATGCCCGTAGAGGAAGCATAGTCGGCAATCTCTTGCTGCACCTGTGCCGTCAGTGCATAGTCGCCCGAGAAGTTTGCCACGGCCACGATGCCCATCCAATAGCGTACGGAGGGGTCGGAGGGCGTGACCACTACTGTCAAGGCCTCAGAAGAGAGGTTTTCGTAGCCCACATCAAAAGTGCAGTCGGCAGGATCGCCGCCGGGAAGGGTGGAGAAAGAGGCGGTTGCGGCTTCGCCATAGCATTTCCCCTCGTCGTCCACCGCAATGGCGTAGAACACGAACTCAGTTCCTGCGGGCAGGCCCGTGAGTTGGTCGCTGTCAGCACCCTGCGAAAGCGTGTTGCCGAGGATTTGCTCCATCGTGAGGGTAGGATAGCGCCCCTTGAGATATTCGATATAGGAGGTAACGATTTCTTCCACGCCGCCAGAAAGCGCATCGTATTGCTCGCGCGTGCAAACGTCGTAATAGTAGCGCACCGCATTGTCGTCTGGCGTGACGCTGAGCGTTGCGGAGGCGATGCCGATGTTGCTCACCTCGAGTTGGAACTTGGGCGAGGGCTTCTCGGCGGGGATAAAGGTGAGGCTGTCCACGTCGGCGCAATTATACTCCAACGTCTCGCCGCCTTTCATGTGCAGGCGCATGGTTTGCGCGGTCATGGCCTGCGTGCCGAGCAGCAGGGCGAGCGCAATGCCTAAGATGTATTTTCCTAAAAATTTCATGTGATTTTCTTGTTAAATCTCAACCTTAAAATGCCAGCATCGAGCGCACGCGCATGCCGCTGTTCTTACGATAGTCGGCAATGAAGCCGGCTTTGAAGGCGCGTTTGTCGAAATTGAAATAGTAAGCCCACGTGGAAAGTCCGTAGGAGTCTACCTTCTCCGTGCTTGTCCAATATTCTGCGTCGTCGTTATAAAGCGGCGTTGCGAGGCTTTCGCCGAGGGCGGCAAAGGAGTTTTCAAGGCAGGCGCGGCCAGAGTTGTCTTCGTCGAAATAGGCGCGGTCGTAAATATACTTGAACTGGTATGCCGAGGGCAGGAACCAGCCGCTGCTCTGTGCGGGAGCGGGACAAGCCGCTTCGTATGCCACGATGGCGTAATAAGCTGCGGGGTAATTGTCATCCTCGCCCGTGAGGCCGCCTTTCTTTGCTGCGGCATTGGCTACAATGGAACGCGAGTTGGTGTATCCGAGGAAGTCGGTGGTGGTAGTGGAGCAGCCCATGCCCTCGTCGTTTGAGTTGTATGCGCTCCACCAAACGGTATGCTGTTCTCCGTCGAAATACGTGGCGTCGTTGAGTGCCACCACATAACCGTGGAACTCGCCGAGCGGCGCGTTGCCGTCCTTTTGCTTGTAGTAAGTGGCGTGGTCGCCGAAGTCTGTGGCTTCGCCCACGTAGAACACGATGCCTATCGGCGTGCCTTCGGCTTTGAGCGCGGTGCTCCAGGTGCCGTCGGCGTAATAGAAGTCGCCGATGCGCGGTGCTGCGGGTTGTTCGGGCGTTGCTGTTTCGTGGAACACAAGGCTGTCTACCTCGCTGATGTTGTATTCTATGGTCTCGCCGCTTTTCTTATGTACGGTGAACGACTGCGCCGTCATTTGCCCGCAAGTAAAGAGCGCGGCGGCGGCAAGAACTAAAAATCTTGACGTAAAATATTTCATGATGAACGGTTTTGAGAATTAGTGTTTGAGGATTTTGAACGACTTGCCGCTTGAGAGCGAGATGATGTACGTGCCCACGGGCAAGCCTTGCAGGTTAAAGCTCACTGTGCCTGCGGCATCGGCTTTCGTTGTCTGGACTTTGCGCCCTGCCGTGTCGCAGAGCATGGCAGCCAAGCCGGTTTCCAGTCCGCTGACCGTGGCGGAGTTCCCTCCAATGAGGGTCAGGCGACACTCGCCGCCCTTTACGGTTTGGATACCCGACAGGTCATGGGTCTCAAACACGAATTTCTTCACGTTTTCGTATTCGTACTTGTCGTCGACATACGGCGACTGAACGCAGAGATTTCGTGAATCGAATGTCACCTTGGGGCGCGTTTCGAGCACGTAACTCTGCGTCGTTCCGTCAGCGAATTGAATGATGAGCACGTTGTAGTCGTTGGCAAATGTTGCCACGCTGCCGAAGAGGCAGAGCGCCATGGCGAGGACGAGTCGCCTTAGGCGTGCAAAGTGTAGCTGCTTTTTCATTTCTTGTTTCATGTTGGTTGTTTATAATTGGTTTTCTGTTGCAAAAAATACTTGTTTTGTTTGGATTTATTTTCTTTTTGCTAATGAATTTGTGGATTTTATGATGTTTCGGCTATAAGAAAAACTATATAAGCCATATGATAATCCAACTCATTAGCTTTATTATAAATAAAAAGGCATTTCCGAAGAAATGCCTCTCGTGACAATTAGTCGGGGTGACTGGATTCGAACCAGCGACCACACGCCCCCCAGACGCGTACTCTAACCGGGCTGAGCTACACCCCGAATTGTCTGCAATTGTCTTTATCAAATTGCGAGTGCAAAAGTAGGGCTTTATTTTGGGCTGACCAAGCTAAAACGCAATTTTTTGCGCAGAAAGTTGATGTTTTTGCGTAAAATGCCGCTTTCAATGCTGTGGCTGCGGCCGTAGGTGCATGAATATGAACGTTTGTGCAAGGCGAGTGCAGAGGCCAAGCTTGCTTAGCCTCTGCCGAGCCGCTGCCAAAGGTCTGTTGAAAACGAACTTTAAAAAAGCGGTCACGGCTTCCTCCACTTGGCCGAAAGCCAAGGCAGGGCGGTCCAGAGGTGGCGGGCGGCGGTGGCAATCATAAAGAGGCCAAACCAGAAGTGCCAAAGCCCGATGTGCGGGATTCTGACAGGCGACAGTAGTTTCACCGTGCCCGTCAGGAGCACGGCCGTGCCGAAACCCAGTAAGGCCCACGTGAAGCGGCGGAACCATGGTTTTGCTTTCATCTTTTGCAGCATGGGCAGGCACATCTGCACATGCAGCAGGGCGCAGAGCGTGAAAAAGTAACCCGTATAATAATGTATGGCTTTGAGCACGGCACGCGGTTCGATAACGATGCCGTGCTTTTTCAGATGAAGCAAGATGCCCGTTGCCGCCACAATGACGAGGCAGGCGGTGAGCACTGTGTCAATAATACGTTTGTGGCGTTTCATATAGCGTATTCAAAAAAGGTTATTTCACAATATCTTCTGCTTCAATGGTCGCAAGGTCGTGCTCGCTGACGTTTTCAATGCCGATGAGGCGGTCGGCCTGGTGTTGCAGGGTTTGCTCGAAGAGGTTGCGCACCTCGCGGGCGTTGCCGAAATGCTCGTCCTTGTGGAGTACCATGTCGGTGAGCACGGTGTTGAGCCGTCGATCCGCGTCGGGCGAGAGCGTGTAGCCGTAGCGCTTGGCGTTGAGGCGGAAGATGCGGGCGAGTGCGAGGGCGTTGTAGTCCTCGAAGTTGATGTAGCGCGTGAAGCGCGACTGCAAGCCGGGGTTCATGTCGATAAACTTCTGCATCTCGTCCTTGTAGCCAGCGATGACGACGATGAGGCGGTCGCGGTTGTCCTCCATGCGCTTGAGGAGGGTGGCAACGGCCTCGTGCCCGTAGTCGTTGCTGCCTCCGCTGGCGAGTGTGTATGCCTCGTCGATGAAGAGCACGCCGTCGAGCGCGCTGTCGATGATTTTGTTGGTCTTCACGGCCGTCTGCCCCACGTATTCCGCCACGAGGCCGGAGCGGTCGGTTTCTACGAGATGTCCTTTCGTCAGCAGCCCGAGGTCTTTGAAGATTTCGGCAAGTATGCGTGCCACAGTGGTTTTACCCGTGCCGGGGTTGCCCGTGAAGACGCAGTGCACGGCGAGTGGCACGGATTGCATGCCGCAGGCTTCGCGCTTGCGCTGTATCTTCACATAGTTGTGCAGCTTATGGATTTCCGCTTTCACGCCTTCCAGCCCAATCAGTTCGTCAAGCTGTTCGAGGGCGGGCTTGGCAGGCTTGGGCTTTTCTGCTTCGTCCTGCTTGGTGTCAGGTTGCGCTTTATTTTGCTGAACAGGTTTTTCATCAGCGTGGGCATTGTCCGCAGGCTGTTTCGGTTTCTTGGGCTTTGGGGCAGGAAGTTCGGGTGGCAGGGGCAGGTAGTTTTCGTTCTTTTGGCTGCAAAACTCATTGACTTGCCTCTGAATTGCTTTAAGCTGGTCGGCTTCTTCTGTAGAGATGTTGCCGTCGGCCTTTGCCACCAACGAGGCAAAGCGATAAATCAGCCGCAGATATTCGTCCTCATGTCCGTAACCCGACTTTTGCAAGATGTAAATGCCGAAATACTCAACGCCCGCGTTGGCATTCTCGCCTACGCAATGCTGAATATCTTCGTAGTATTCTTCGGCTTTTGAATAAGGGCTACGCCAAGATAGGTCCTCATAATCCCATTCAGTATCAACATCAGGATAAGAAATAGATAGAGAAACAAACGGGAAAAAAGAAAGGTTGAATATATCATAAGGATAGCCTAAGCGTTCGCATACTTTTAGCAAGTCAAGACCAACGAAGAGTTGGAAGATACGTCGCGTGGGCATCTTCAATCCACTTCCATATTCCACGCTATTATCTATAAAATAGTCTACACAGTGTTGCCGTGCGCTTTTCTTTATGAACTTGCTGAATGCCCTTGTTACTTTTTGGGTTTCTTTGTAGAAATCCTCGGTTATGCGGGCCAAGGCTCTTTTCTCCGTGTCTCTTCTCTCGGCTTCTGCATCAAGTATCTTCTTGTTGGCGGCAAGAAATTCCTCACGGGCATTGGGGTGGCTTGCAAGATATTCATAAATCTTCTTGCGCGGGGAATTTTGTTCCACATAAGCATTCCCCGATTTATCAAGTCCAAGCACGAAACAGACAAAACTGATTATCCCGACAACCCATTTGAAAAATACGATGTCTATAAAAAGCATCAATACGGCAAAGACACAGCCACAACGCTTAAAAGACTTTCGGTTTTTCTTTTCGGTTTCGTCGTTCTTATATTTGTAGCGCAAGGAGTCTTCGCAATCTTTGAGCAAGAACTCGCGCTCTTCTTTTGTCAGCACGGCCACATATTCGGGCTTGCAATTCTGTATATCCTCTTTCTTCCAATCGTGAGAAAGAGGTTGCTGGGACAGCCAATCATATATGTTTTGCCTTTTGGCTATATTGCTAAAAACATTCCCAATATCTTCTGCCAACTTCTTATTGTCTGTCATTTATATATTATATGTATAGTCCGTTTACTTTATTCGCGAATCCTGCGGGTTGCGCAGGCCGCTTGCACCCGTAAGGAAGGCTTTGGCGGTGCCGAAGTTGAGGTTCATGTCGAGGCGCACGGGGATATGGTTTTTGTCGTCGGTGATGTAGAAGGTGATGACGTCCTCCTCCTTGCCTTTCTTGTTTTTCTCTACAAACGAGAAGACGAGGCAGCGGTAGGTGACGGGCTGGTTCTCCATTTTGAACTTCTTCTTGCCGCGATACACGATGCTGTTCCATTCGCACTTCTTGCCCTCCGCCATGAGGAAGTTGATGCGGTGGCCCACCTTCATCTTCGAGGCGTCGAACGAGCGGGCGCGGAGCATCATCGAGAGCATGTCGTAGGCACAGTAGCGGCTCGAATACTGGTTGTCAATGACGTAGTCGTTGTTTCTTTGGAAACGCATCTTCATGGCGCACTGCCCCGAGGGGTAACTGTACCACACCTCGTCCTTTCGGTAGGTCTTGCCTTCGAGTGCGCCTTTGAAGTAGTAGCGCGGGGCGAGGTCGAGGCCCGTGTAGGTAATCAGCGTGTCGCGCATTACGAAGAAGCGGTCGGCCTTGGCGTTGCCGCGCGTGATGAGATAGGTGCGGTAAGCCGGTTCGCCTTGATAGGTGGCAGAAGAAACGTTCATCGAAGCCGTGCCAACTTTCACCCATACGAATTTCCAGTTGAAATACAAATCGTAACGCAGCGTTTCGCCGCTTTTGAACGCCGTGTTTTCAGCCGTGCATTGCGCCTGCGTCCGCAAGGCGGAGCACAGCGAAAGGAGGATTATAATGGACAAAAACTTTTTCATGGAAAATCGTTTGGCTTATTTATATAGTTATTTCTTTGCCGCCGCTCTTTCGGAGTTGCGGCTTTTGGGCGTTGCCTTTCCGGCATCTTTCTGCTTGATGAGTTCCTTGGGCTTCTGCTGCGTGCGGGGCAGTTCGCGGGCGCGCCACGTCTGCTCGATGTCCCAGTTGGCTTTTACATCGAAATGCATGGGGCAGTAGAACACCTCCTCCGCCTGCCGCCCCTCGGCATAGCAGCCCTCGTCCCAACGCCCGTTGCCGTTGGCATCAACGAAGAGGCGCACGTAGTAAGTGTCGGTATTAAGGTAGAAGAAGTCCGCGCCGTGGCGGGCGTTCACCCTTTCGCGCCGCACCACCTTATCGCCCGAGAGCAGTTCCACGACGGCCGTGGTGTCGACGTCGGGGATAATGAGAAAGAGCGCGCCGTAAGAATCTTCGGAAGGTATATGTATGGATTGCGTGGTTTTCCTGTTCTCTAATCCGTACAGTCCCGTCACGGCCGCCGAGTCAATCGTCAGTTCGTATTCCTGCCCCGGCCGCCATTCGGCGTAGAGCGTATAGTCGAGCAAGGCTGCTGAGTCGCGCTCGAGGCGGAAAGGCGCGTCTTCAAACACGCTGTCGCGCTTGAGTTGCAGATGAAAGGCGGCGGTGTCGATGCGAGCGGGCGGTTCGGAAAATGAAAAGTGCACGTTGCCCAGTGGCGAAAGCGTGCCCGCGAGGCCTTTGCCGAGAGTGAGGTATTCCTTAGGCGGCTGCTCGTTGGAAAAGTCGCCGCGCTTGTGGCGCTTCTCGCGCTGCTTTTCCCATTTCTCCAATTCTTCGGCTTTCTGCTTGGCGCGTTTGGCAAAAGTGAGGCGCGGCACGAGTTCCAGCGTGTCGGTGCGGCTGATGGCCAAGCCTGTAGAGTCGTCTGTCGTTTCGTAAGTGTAGGCCATTTGCAGCGTGTCCTGCTCGAGCAGGCTGCCTGGGCGCAGCCAGTAGGTGAGGGTGTCGCCCGTGGCATTGCGCTGTTCCAAGAAGGCATCCTTTTCGTCGAAGTTAAGTCCTTTGATGACGGGCACGTCGGCCGAGGGGGCGGTGAAGTAGACGCGAAACCATTCCGGCGCGTCGCGCTGCGTCTTGAGCAGCATGCGGCTGTTGCGCTTTTCGGTGAAGGAGAGCAGCACCACGTCGTCGGGCGCATAGCGCGTGATGGGCGTGAGTTTCACGGTGTCGATATGCACCGTGTCGCGCCAGAGCGTATCGCGGCGCACGTCGGCTATGGCGCGGGGCACAATCGTGTCGCGGCTGAATGCCAGCAGCTCACCCGGCGCGTAACGGAAGTCGCCGTCCATATCTTTTAGCGCATAGATGCGGTAGTTGCCGGGCGCAACGCCCTTGATGCAGAAGCGGCCGTTGCCGTCGGTGCGTGCCACGCGGTCGAAAGGCAACTTGACAAACGCCGAGTCCTCCAGGTTCTTGTGCAGTCCCACGAGCACGCCCTTTTGCGGCTCGAGGTCTTCGGCGTTCAGCACGTGCCCCGCCACCTCCATCGTGTCGATTTGCGTGCCTGTGGAGAAGTAATAGGTGAAGTTGCCGAACGGGTTGCCCTCGTTGTTGTCCACGATGGCGTCTGAGAAATCTATGGTGTAAGTGGTTTCGGGCTTGAGGCTGTCGATGAGCGACACGGAGATTTTGCGTCCCGTGGCCTTGATTTCAGGCATTTCTATCTGCGGCGGCGACACGATGACCTTTTCCGAAATGTTCTCCACCTTGATGAGTTCGTTGAAGAGAATGCTCACCTTCTTGTCCGTCCTTTGCGTGGCACCCAGTTCGGGATACATCTTCACGATTTTCGGCGGCGTTTCATCGTAAGGGCCGCCGTCGGGCCCGCTGCCGGGGTTGGCGCAGCCATAAAGCGTGGCGAGTACCAAGGCGAAGCAGGAAGCGAGGAGGAGGGAAATATATATTTTTCTGTACATGCGGTAAGAGGAGGATAGTGTAAATATATAGGAGTAGGGGCGTTTTGTAAAACGCCCGGTTAATGGTTGCCTTTCGGCGTACAGGGCGGGCGTTTTTCAAAACGCCCCTACATCATCCCCAGCACCTCGTCCATGATGCGCCGGTCATTGCAGAGGCGGGGCACTTTGTGCTGTCCGCCGAGCTTGCCCTTGCTTTTCAGCCAAAGGTCGAACAGTCCCTTTGGGGCGGCGATTACTTCGAGGCGTTGCAGCGTGAGGTTCTTGTAGCGCTTTGCCTCATAGTCGGAGTTGAGCGTTTGGAGGGCCTGGTCCAGCTTTTCGGCAAAAGCTTCAAGGCTTTGTGGCGGGCGGTCGAACTCAATGAGCCACTGGTGGCGGCAGCTGCCTCGGTCGTTCATAAAGACCGGCGCGGCGGTGTAGTCCTTCACCTGCGCCCCCGTGGCGGCGCAGGCAGCTTGCAAACCGCGCTCGGCGTTGTCCACAATCAGTTCCTCGCCGAAGGCGTTGATAAAACTCTTGGTGCGTCCCGTGATGACAAACTTGTAAGGGTCGGTCTGCGTGAAGCGCACCGTGTCGCCTATCATGTAGCGCCACAGTCCGCCCGTAGTGGTAATCACCATGGCGTAGTTGCGCCCCGTCTCAACCTCCCAGAGCGGCACTGCCTGCGCCTCGGGCATGCCCACGTCTTCCAAGGGGATAAACTCGTAGAACACGCCGTAGTCTATCATCAAGAGCATGGCGGGGTCGGCAGGGTCGTCCTGCAAACCGAAGAAACCCTCCGAGGCGTTGTAGGTTTCCATATAGTGCATGCCGGGATTGGCGATGAGGCGGCGATATTGCTCGCGATAGGGCGTAAACGCCACGCCGCCGTGGAAGAACACCTCCAAGTTTGGCCATACCTCGCATATCGGCTTGCCGGTGAGCTCTATCACGCGGTTGAGCACCGCCATCATCCACGACGGCACGCCGCTGAGGTTCGTGACGTTCTGCCGTGAGGCGACTGCGGCGATGCGGTCGCGCTTTTCTTCGAAGTCGCTCAGCAGCGCAACCTTTTTCGAGGGTGTGCGCACGAGGTTCACGAGCGGGTTGATGTTTTCGATGAGGATAGAACTAAGGTCGCCCACGAGCGAGTGGGGGAGGTTGTAGTTCGGCGCGTGCGACCCGCCGAGTATCAGGGCGCGGCCGTCGAAGAGGCGGCTTTTGGGGTTGTTGCGCAGGTAGAGTGCCACGGCGTCTGTGCCGCCGGCATAGTGCGTGTCACGCAAGTATCGTGCGCTCACGGGGATAAACTTGCTTTTGTCGTTGGTCGTGCCCGAAGATTTGGCGTACCATTTCACGCGCCCCTTGCACAGCACGTCGGCCTCGCCCCGGCGCATACGGTCGATGTCGTCTTTGAAATCATCGTATGTAGAGATAGGCGTGCGCTCCGCGAAGCGGTCGTAGTCCATTCCCGGCGCATAGCGGTGCGCCGCTGCCCACTGCGTGCCGGCGGCATCGGCGAGCAGCCTTGCCAGCACGCCGAGCTGAATGTCCTTGGCCTCGGTTTCGTATCGCCCTATGGCTTTGAGGCGGGCGTTGAAAAACGGGCGGATTATTCTTGTGATGCTCATAGAAGATTATTTTTCTCGCGTTGGGTGACTTGACTGAATTTCAGGTCTCACGAGTAGGGGCGTTTGGCAAAACGCCCGGAAAATGATTGACACATTGATATTTGCCATTCGGCGCACACGGCGGGCGTTTTGCAAAACGCCCCTACTTGCAACGAATCATTTTCTTCTCGCGTGCTTCCACCTGTTGTGGCTCCACAGCCAGAGGTGCGGCGCGCGGCGTATCATGTCCTCCAGTTCCTTCATGTAAGCCTCCGTGAGCTTGTAGTCGGGAAAGTCCTGCGGGCGGTCGGTCATGCGGCGCATCACGCAGCGGTAATAGCCCCGGTGCGGACGCGTCACGTCGGCGAAGTACACCGCCGCATTCACCTTCTTGGCAATGCGTTCCGTGCCCGTGAGCACCGGCGTGTCGTGGTTGAGAAAGTTAGTCCAGTCGTGCGTGTTGATTTCTCCCGGAGCCTGGTCGGAGATAAAGCCGATAATAGAGCGCTCCCCCTGCCTCCGCATATTGAGCACGCGGCGCATAGCGTCGTACTTAGGGATGTTTTCGGCTCCGAAGCGCGTGCGCAGATCGTTGAAAAGGCCGTCAAACAAGCGGTCGTTGAGCGGGCGGTAAAGCTGCGCGCAGTGTGTCTCGGGATTTTTCATCCAGGCTGGCAGCGTGCTTATCCATTCCCAGTTGCCGTAATGCCCGAGGTAGACAAACACGAAGGGGTGGTCCTTTAAGTCGCGCTCCAAGTCCTCGATGCCCTCAAACGACATGCGGCGCATGATTTCCTCGCGGCTCACCGTGAGCAGCTTGAGCGTTTCAAAAGCATAGTCGCAGAAGAAGCGGTAAAACCTACGTTCAATCTGCCTGATACGCTTCGGCGATGCGTCGGGGAACGACGTTACAAGGTTCTTGCGCACCACCTTGCGGCGGTAACGCACCACGAAATAGACCACTGGACAACAGAGGTCCGAGATGAGGTAAAGCAATTGCAGGGGTAAGCGCGAGCACGCGCGCAATATATTGATCAGGAATTTTTCAAGGTGTTTTTTCATACGGTCGCAAATTCTTTGATTGCCGACAGGGGGGACTCGTTAATTATTTTCCCTGAGCCGCCGCCTATCTTATGCAAAGGTAGTGCAAGGTAAGCGCAATAAAACTTGTTTTAATTTCTTGGCATTTTCGGCTGCGCTCGGCAATTCAAGCAAACTTGATTGCGCTCGCTTGCACGAAAATTGCCGAGCCGCAGCCTATCTTATGCAAAGGTAGTGCAAGGTGAGCGCAATAAAACTTGTTTTAATTGCCGAACCGCAGCCTATCTTATGCAAAGGTATATATTTTTGTGCGAAACGGCCGCTTGCTGCGCAGCAAAAGCGGAAAAAAGAAGAAAAGTATGTTGCTTTTGGATAGATTTTGGATAGAAGTAGAGAGGCCGCGCTCCCCGCGAAACCCCATTCCCCCATACGGATTATTTCCGAGGCCGGCACTTAGCAAGGGCTAATCCACGTGGGCACCGACGCTATCTTAAAGATAGTTTTTATTTTCTCGGAGTAATTTTTTCCTTCCTGCCTGAAAGTTTTTGCGCTCCTATAAGAGATTTTTTATTACAAAGTTTGTAATATGCGTTACAAAGTTTGTAACACGTATTAGAAAGTTTGTAACAAGCGTTACAAAGTTTGTAACAAAAAATTCCCAGCAGATAGTGAAAACTTTCAAGGGCTTAGTAAAAAATTGCTCGGGCTTAGGAAAAAACATCAGCCCGAAATCTTTTGTCTTTTCCTGATTTTACTAGACACTTTTTGCTCTTATTATCTGAAACGGTAGACAGTTTTTTTATGCCATACTGATTCAATAGACACAATGCAGGAAGTTGTGCTGTTTTTATTGA